>JANMBI010000008.1:0-5046 GCA_031360325.1 Frigoribacterium sp.
CGTCGCCGGTGATGTCGCCGGCGTCGTTGTCGCCGGTGACGACGTCCGCCGCGGCCTCGCCGTTGTGGGCGACGGCGACGACCGTCGTACCGGTGTCGAGCGCCACCAGCTTGACCCCGCCGGTGGCCCGCGAGAGGTAGCGCAGCGGGCCCACCGACATCCGGATGACGACGCCGGCGCTGGTGATCGCGAAGATCTCGTCGGCGTCGCGGACGATCAGCGCGCCGACCAGCCGTCCGCGCTTGTGCTCGATGCGGGCCGTCAGAACGCCCTGCCCGCCGCGGTTCTGGCGCTTGTACTCCGCGAGCCGGGTGCGCTTGCCGAAACCGCCGTCGGTGACGACCAGCAGGCCGTCCTCGTCGTCACGGGCGACCTGCATGGCGAGCAGCTCGTCCTCCCCGGTCAGGCGCATCCCCATGACACCGGAGGTGGCGCGGCCCATCGGGCGAAGCGCGTCGTCCGATGCCGTGAAGCGGATGGACATGCCCTTGCGCGAGACCAGCAGAAGGTCGGAATCCTCCTCCACCAGCATCGCGGAGACGAGTTCGTCATCCTCGCGGAGGTTGATCGCGATGATTCCGCCCGTGCGGTTGGTGTCGTATTCCGAGAGCAGGGTCTTCTTCACCAGGCCGCCGCGAGTCGCGAGCGCGAGGTACTTGGCGACCCCGTAGTCGCGGATATCCAGGATCTGTGCGATCTCCTCGTCCGCCTGCATGGCGAGGAGGTTGGCGACGTGCTGGCCCTTGGTGTCCCGGCCGCCCTCCTGCACCTCGTACGCCTTGGCACGGTAGACCCGCCCCTTATTGGTGAAGAACAGCAACCAGTGATGGGTGGTGGTCACGAAGAAGTGCTCCACCACGTCATCCGCCCGCAGTTGGGCGCCCTTGACGCCCTTTCCGCCACGGTGCTGGCTGCGGTAGTTGTCGCTCCGGGTGCGCTTGATGTAGCCGCCCCGAGTGACGGTGAGCACCATCTCTTCTTCGGGAATGAGGTCTTCCACGTTCATGTCGCCATCGAAGCCGAACATGATCTCGGTGCGTCGATCGTCGCCGTATTTGGCGATGAGGTCGGTGAGCTCCTCGCTCACGATGTCGCGTTGGCGCTGCGGGCTCGCAAGAATGGCCGTGAAGTCGGCGATCTCGAGCTCGATCTTCTCGTTCTCCTCGATGATCTTCTGCCGTTCGAGGGCGGCGAGGCGACGAAGCTGCATCTCGAGGATGGCGCGGGCCTGCTGTTCGTCGATCGTGAGCAGCTCGATCAGTCCATCGCGCGCATCCTCGACCGTCGCCGATCTACGGATGAGGGCAATCACCTCGTCGAGAGCGTCGAGTGCCTTGAGGTAGCCGCGCAGAATGTGCGCGCGTTCCTCGTGCCGGCGAAGGCGGAACGCCGTGCGGCGTACGATCACGTCGATCTGGTGGTCGCTCCACGCGGTGATGAAGCCGTCGATCGCGAGAGTACGTGGGATCCCGTCGACGATCGCGAGCATGTTCGCGCCGAAGTTCTCCTGCAATTGCGTGTGCTTGTAGAGGTTGTTCAGCACGACTTTGGCCACCGCGTCACGTTTCAGCACGATCACCAGACGCTGACCGGTGCGTCCGGAGGTCTCATCGCGGATGTCCGCGATCCCGGTAATCTTCGCTTCCTTCACGAGCTCGGCGATCTTGAGGGCGAGATTGTCCGGATTCACCTGGTAGGGGAGCTCGGTGACGACGAGGCAGGTGCGCCCCTGCAGTTCTTCCACGTTCACGACCGCGCGCATGGTGATCGACCCACGCCCTGTGCGATAGGCATCCTGGATGCCCTTGAGCCCCAGGATCTGCGCCCCGGTCGGGAAGTCCGGTCCCTTGATGCGCTGGATGAGCGCCTCGACGAGTTCCCCCGGTGAGGCATCCGGGTTGGCGAGGTGCCAGAGCGCACCCTCGCCGACCTCGCGGAGATTGTGCGGGGGGATGTTGGTGGCCATGCCGACCGCTATGCCGACCGATCCGTTGACGAGCAGGTTGGGGAACCTGCTCGGGAGCACGAACGGCTCCTGAGTTCGGCCGTCGTAGTTGTCCTGGAAGTCGACGGTGTCTTCCTCGATGTCGCGCACCATCTCCATCGCGAGCGGCGCCATCTTGGTCTCGGTGTACCGGTGGGCTGCGGCGCCGTCGTTGCCGGGAGAGCCGAAGTTGCCCTGGCCGAGCGCCAGGGGGTATCGAAGGCTCCAGGGCTGCACGAGTCGGACGAGGGCGTCGTAGACGGAGGAGTCACCGTGCGGGTGGAACTGGCCCATCACGTCGCCGATGACGCGGGTGCACTTGGAGAAGCCCTTGTCGGGGCGGTAGCCGCCGTCGTACATCGCGTAGATGACCCGCCGGTGCACGGGCTTCAGACCGTCACGCACCTCCGGAAGCGCGCGCCCGACGATCACGCTCATCGCGTAGTCGAGGTACGAGCGCTGCATTTCGAGCTGGAGGTCGACCTGGGTGATCTTGTCGTGCGCCAGGTCGATCTCCTTTCCGGCGATGTGCGGTGCGGTCTCGTCCGCTGGAGTTAGGTCAGCCATTTCTTGTACTTTCTGAACGGTGATTGTCGAGTGATTCGCCCGGCGACAGCGGGTGGTCGAGCAGGTAGCCCAGGGGCCGGATCGAGAGCGGCGCTCGCGGGTCGGGATCCCGGCCGAAGAGGTGCCGTCGTGTCGGGCGGGGGATCAAATGTCCAGAAAGCGAACGTCTTTGGCGTTCTTCTGGATGAAGCTGCGCCGGGACTCAACGTCTTCCCCCATGAGCGTCGAGAAGATCTCGTCGGCGGCGGCGGCATCATCCAGCGTCACCTGCAACAGCGTGCGAGTCACCGGATCCATCGTGGTCTCCCAGAGTTCCTTGTAATCCATCTCACCGAGACCCTTGTAGCGCTGCACGCCGCTGTCCTTGGGCATCCGCTTGCCGGCCGCGGCCCCCGCAGCGAGCAGAGCATCCTTCTCCCGGTCGCTATAGACGTACTCGTGGGGGGAGTTCGTCCACTTGAGCCGGTACAGCGGCGGTTGCGCGAGGTAGACGTATCCGAGGTCGATGAGCGGGCGCATGTATCGGAACAGCAGGGTGAGCAGCAGCGTCGTGATGTGCTGGCCGTCGACGTCGGCATCGGCCATCAGCACGATCTTGTGGTACCGGGCCTTCTCGGGGTTGAAGTCTTCGCCCACTCCCGCGCCGAAGGCGGTGATCATCGCCTGCACCTCGTTGTTGGCGAGGGCGCGATCGAGCCGAGCCTTCTCCACATTGAGGATCTTGCCCCGAAGGGGAAGAATCGCCTGGAATTCCGGGTTACGGCCCTGTACCGCCGAGCCTCCGGCGGAGTCTCCCTCGACCATGAAGATCTCCGAAAGCGCCGGGTCTTTGCTTGAGCAGTCGCGCAGTTTGCCCGGCATGCCACCGGACTCAAGCAATCCCTTGCGACGGGTCTGTTCGCGCGCCTTGCGCGCCGCCATCCGAGCCGCGGATGCCTGGATCGCCTTGCGTATCACGTCGCGGGCCTGGGTGGGGTTGCGATCGAACCAGTCGCCGAGCTGGTCGCCCGCGATGCGTTGAACGAACGACTTCGCGATCGTGTTGCCGAGTTTGGTCTTGGTCTGGCCCTCGAACTGCGGTTCGGCGAGCTTGACCGAGATGACCGCGGTCAGGCCCTCGCGCACGTCGTCGCCGGTGAGGTTCTCATCCTTCTCCTTGATGATTCCCTTTTCGCGGGCATACTTGTTGACGAGAGTGGTGAGCGCGGCACGGAATCCCTCCTCGTGCGTTCCGCCCTCGTGGGTGTTGATGGTGTTCGCGTAGGTGTGCACGCTCTCCTGGTAGGAGGTGGTCCACTGCATCGCGACCTCGAGCGAGATCTTGAGGTCTTTGTCCTCGAGCTCGAACGAAATGACATCGGGGTGCACCACCTCCACCTTCTTCGCCGAGTTGAGATACTGCACGTAGTCGACGAGTCCGTTCTCGTACATGTAGGTGACGCTTACCGTCTCGTCACTGTCGATCTCTCGCTCGTCGGTGAGCGTGATTGACAGGCCCTTGTTGAGGAAGGCCATCTGCTGGAAACGTGCGCGGAGCGTCTCGTAGTCGAAGATCACGGTCTCGAAGGTCTTGTCGCTTGGCCAGAAAGTCTGAATGGTGCCGTGGTCTTCCGACGCCTCGCCCTTGGTGAGCGGCGCGTCGGGAACACCGTCGGTGAAGCTCATCCGCCAGACCGCGCCCTGTCGACGCACCTCGGTATCCATGCGCGAGGAGAGAGCGTTGACGACCGAGATGCCAACGCCGTGCAGGCCGCCGGAGACGGAATAGCCGCCGCCGCCGAACTTGCCACCGGCGTGGAGGATGGTCATGACCACCTCGACGCTCGACTTGTTCTCGGACTTGTTGAGGTCGACCGGGATGCCGCGGCCGTTGTCGACGACACGCACCCCACCGTTTCTGAGCATCGTGATGTGAATCTCGTCGCAGTAACCGGCCAGCGCCTCGTCCACCGAATTGTCCACGACCTCGTAGACGAGATGGTGGAGGCCCCGCGGGCCGGTGGAGCCGATGTACATGCCGGGGCGTTTGCGTACCGCCTCGAGCCCCTCGAGCACCTGGATCTGATCTGCTCCGTAGCTGTCTTCAGATTCGGAATTCGAGCGGTTCTCTGCCATGTGAAATTGGGCTCCTGCCGGATTGGTCGATTGGTCGTTCGCGGCTCGGGTTCCTCACAAGGGAACTGCCATGACGACTCGATAATTCTACCAAACGAGCGGAGGCGATGGTCGCAAATCGGCGATCTGGGGCCTTGGAGACACCGAGTCGACCTGATTTGCCCTGTCAGCCGTAAGTATCCCGCGGGCCGCGCCCTGGAATTGATCTGGGGCCGCGTTTCCACGAGGGGGCACCCGGTCCTTCGAATCGCACCGAGTCGATTCCGGCATCCGGGTACCTCGCCACGATGCGACTCATGATCTGCACGCGCATCAGCCGCAGTTGCGTCGCCCAGGCCGTCGAGTCGCACTTCACCGTGAGCACGCCGTCCTCGATGCCC
>JANMBI010000018.1:0-2001 GCA_031360325.1 Frigoribacterium sp.
AGGGCGCGTCGTTCTCTATGCTGCGGGTGCGTCGGTGCTTCTCGTGTTCGTCGCCGCCCTGGCCGTCTTGGATGCCGAACGCTCTGCGCCCGGGTCGAACATCACGACCTTCGAAAATGCGCTCTGGTGGGCATTCGTGACCATCACCACCGTCGGGTACGGAGACTTCACGCCCCTCACTATCACGGGCAGGCTGATTGCCGGCGCTCTGATGCTCGGCGGCATCGCCCTCCTCGGCGTGGTGACCGCGACCATAGCCTCATGGATTGTGGAACGCGTCGCGATCAAGGAAGAAGACGCGCAAGCTGCCACACGAGGCGAGATCAGGGCTCTCGAGCAACAGGTGACCAAACTGCAGGAGACTCTCGATCGGATGGACCAGCGAGCGCGAGTTTTGGCCGATCGACGCGACTAGTTGTTCTTCCCATTGACGTTGTGTACGCGGTTCCGCGCTTTCTTCACCACCAGCACCCTGAGCACCCTCGCCGCCGACAAAACCCACCGCCAACACGCGGTAATCAAGAACCTGAACGCCGATCGCCGACCCCACACCCCGGGGTGCCCAAGCAGCATCGACCGGCACTTCGTGTCACACATCTCGATCAGGCGTTACTGACCCGCGCTCGTAGCGACACGAGCATGAACATCGCGTCATCGCTCGGCTCGCGGCATCGTCGATCGATGAGGCAGCGGTCAGTCTTTGGCGCGCCCGATCGCCCCGTCCCTGATCACCGCGGTGCCCGGGTCGATCTGTTCCGGGGTGGCCACGTAGTTGGCGTGGGTGCCGGCTTCGCTGACGTGTCCGAGGAGACGGGAGGCGAGTGTGATGCCGCCGGGGCGAACGCTGACGAACGTGAAGTACTCCTCGGCATCCTCGATGCATACCCCGCACCCGATCCCGCCCGGTGGGACATCATCGCCGATTAGAACCAATACGGACGGGCGTTCCAGAACACCCTCCGCCGGGCCGGACTCACGCTACTGCGGCCAACGCGGAAGGGAGAGAAACCCCCGCCAGCACCCAATTCTTCAACCCTCGCGCCAGATCATCGAGTCCGTCAACGACACCTTCAAAGGCCAACTCGACCTCGAAGCCCAATTGGACAACCCCTGTGCTCGGCCCGCACGGTGGAGACACTGGAATCTCCACGTTATTTAGCAATCTGCCCGATGAATGTCTGCGGCTTCAGATGTTGGCCTGCGATACGTGGTGGATCGTAGGCTTGGGACATGACAAATTCGATACCCCAGATCACCCTGAACTCGGGAGCAGACATTCCGCAGCTTGGTTTCGGCGTGTTTCTCGTCGACCCGGCCGACACCCAGCGGGTCGTCGAAGACGCGCTCTCGGTCGGCTACCGCCACATCGACACCGCCACGGGCTACAACAACGAGACCGAGGTTGGCGCGGCGATCAGGGCTTCTGGCATTCCGCGCGAAGAGATCTTCCTCACCACGAAGCTCCGCAACGACCACCACAAGGCGCGCGACGTCGAGGGTGCATTCGCCCGCAGCCTCGAGATGCTCGGGCTCGACTACCTGGACCTGTACCTGATCCACTGGCCGATGCCCGCCAACGGTTTCTTCGTGGACACGTGGCGCACCTTCGAGACCTTCTTCGCGGACGGTCGCGCGAGGTCGATCGGCGTCAGCAACTTCCTCGTTGCGCACCTCGAGACGCTGCTCGCCGAGACTGACATCGTGCCGGCGGTGAACCAGGTGGAACTGCACCCGATCTTCCAGCAACGCGAGCTCAGGGATTTCCAGACCACCCACGGCATCCACACCGAGGCGTGGGGTCCCCTCGGCCAGGGCAAGTACGACCTTTTCGGCATGGACCCGATACAGAGTGCGGCGAAGGCCCACGCGGTGCAGCCCGCCCAGGTGGTGCTGCGCTGGCACCTGCAGACGGGCAACATCGTGATCCCGAAGTCGAACGTCCGCGACCGGATGGCGCAGAACCTCGACATTCTCGGATTCGAGCTCTCCGCCGACGAGATG
>JANMBI010000213.1:0-20026 GCA_031360325.1 Frigoribacterium sp.
CGCCGCCCGATTCCCCGGCTCGCTGGCCGCGATCCAGCAGTCCAAGGGCACCGAGACCTTCCTCCTCGTGATCCTGATGGGCATCGTCATCATGGGACTGGTGGTCTACGTCGAACAATCCCAGAGACGGATCCCGGTCCAGTACGCCAAGCGGATGGTGGGACGGCGCACGTACGGCGGAAACAACACGTATATCCCCATCAAGGTCAACATGGCCGGCGTCGTGCCCGTGATCTTCGCGTCGTCGCTGCTCTACCTGCCGGCGCTCATCGCGCAGTTCAACCAGCCGGCTGCGGGCAAGGCCCCCGCGGCCTGGGTGACCTGGATCTCGGACAACCTGCGCACCGGCGACAACCCGCTCTATATGGCGCTGTACTTCCTGCTCATCGTCGGGTTCACCTACTTCTATGTCGCGATCACCTTCAACCCCGAGGAGGTCGCCGACAACATGAAGACCTACGGAGGATTCATCCCGGGCATCCGTGCCGGCCGCCCGACCGCGGAATACCTCGATTATGTGCTCACCCGGGTGACTCTTCCGGGCTCGATCTACCTCGGGCTGATCGCACTCGTCCCGCTCATCGCACTCGGACTGTTCGGCGCCAACCAGAACTTCCCGTTCGGCGGCGCGAGCATCCTGATCATCGTCGGCGTGGGGCTCGAGACCGTCAAACAGATCGACTCTCAGCTTCAGCAACGCCACTACGAGGGTCTGCTCCGTTGACGCGGCTGCTGATCGTCGGTCCGCCCGGGGCCGGCAAAGGCACGCAGTCCGCTCACCTGCTGGCGACCTTTTCGATTCCTGCCATCGCGACCGGTGACATTTTTCGTCAAAACATCAGGGAACAGACCCCTCTCGGCATCGAGGTCAAGGCGATCGTCGATGCGGGGGACTACGTGCCGGATTCGCTCACCAACGCCCTCGTCTCCAGTCGGCTCGCCGAAGAGGACGCCCGCGACGGTTTTCTCCTTGACGGCTATCCGCGCACGCTCGACCAGGTCTCCTACCTCGACGAGCTTCTGGCCAAGAAGGGACAGCCTCTCGACGCCGTCATCCAACTGGTGGCCGACGAGGAGGGGGTGGTGTCTCGGCTGCGCAAACGGGCGATCGACAAGGGGCGCACCGACGATGCCGAAGACGCGATCCGGCACCGCCAACAGGTCTATGCCCGGGAAACCATCCCCCTCATCGCCGTCTACGGCGAGCGCGGACTTCTGATCGCGGTCGACGCGCTCGGAGACATCGACGATGTGAGCACCCGAATCGTCGAGGCGCTCGCTGCGCGGGGAATCGTGCCATCAACGCCGTGAGTTCGCGGTCGAAGGTCTACAAGTCTCCGGCGGAACTGCGGCTGATGGTCGCGCCGGGGATCGCCACCGCGGCATCCCTCGCAGCCGTGCGCACGGCCATCCGGGCCGGCATAAGCACCCTCGAACTCGACGGGATCGCCGAAGCCGCCATCCGGGACGCGGGGGCGGTGCCGAACTTCATGAAGGAACCGGGCTACCGTCACACGATCTGTGCCTCGGTCAATGACGACGTAGTGCACGGGATTCCCGGTGCGCGCGTGCTCGAGCCCGGGGACATCGTGTCGATCGACAGCGGTGCCGAGTTGGGGGGCTGGAACGGTGACGCGGCGATCACCGTCATCGTGCCCGATGCGACCCGGCCAGCGGTCGTCGCCGAGCGGCAGAGGCTTTCGGATGTCACGGAGCAGTCGCTCTGGCGGGGCATCGCCTCTCTCGCCGCGGCCAGTCACCTCAACGACATCGGTGGCGACATCGAAGACTACCTCGCGTCGCAGGGGCGCTACGGCATCCTCGAAGACTATGTGGGCCATGGCATCGGGCGTTCGATGCACGAAGAGCCACCGGTGTTCAACTACCGTGTGCGCGACCGCGGCCCCCGGGTCAAGCCGGGCCTCGTCGTCGCCCTCGAGCCGATGGTGACCCTCGGTGGTATCGACACGTACACGCGGGACGACGGCTGGACCGTGGCCACCAGTGACGGCTCGATGGCGGCCCACTGGGAGCACTCTGTTGCGGTGCACTCCCGCGGTATCTGGGTCCTCACCTCCGACGATGGCGGAGCCGCGGGGCTCGCGCCGCTCGGTGTAGTGCCCGTGCCCATCCCCTGACCCCCGATTCGCCGTCCCTCGACATCCCTCTTCTGCCGCATCCGAAAACGCAGGACATTCGCCACGAAACCGCTCGTTCGGCGGCCATTACGCCGTTTTGGCGGCGGATGTCCTGCGATTTCGGAAGGCGGAGGGGGGATGTCTCGGGCGGGGTGTGGTCCGCGGAGGGTCAGTATAGGCACAAGTTGGTAAAACGCCCGGGATTGGCATAAGATCGATCTTTGGTGTCTGCTGCCGGATAAGTGCGGCCAGACTGCCACAATCCCATATCAGCACAATCCACCCGCACGACCAGCAATCAATACTTTTAGCGACGAAGAGGCTATGGCCAAAAAAGACGGTGTCATCGAAATCGAGGGTGCAGTAGTCGAAGCTCTGCCCAACGCAATGTTCCGCGTTGAGCTGACAAACGGCCACAAAGTCCTCGCCCATATTTCGGGGAAGATGCGCCAGCACTACATCCGCATCCTTCCCGAGGACCGCGTGATCGTGGAGCTGAGCCCGTATGACCTGACCCGCGGCCGAATCGTGTACCGCTACAAGTAGCGCCACCTCGGCGCGTGACGGCTGGAAAGTAACGGCTGGTTCAGCTTCCCTCGAGTCCGATTCACGAGAAGGCGCGAGATCCCTGAACCAGTACGAAGACAGCGAAGGAAGAAAACAATGAAGGTCGCTCCGAGCGTCAAGCCCATGTGCGAGCACTGCCGCGTCATCCGCCGCAACGGCAACGTCATGGTCATCTGCAAGAACAACCCGCGCCACAAGCAACGCCAGGGCTGATGCGGGCAGCGCCGATCGTGGTGCTCCATCGTCGGCGATAACCGAAAACGCACCGAATAGCAACACCAGATCCGGAATCGTTCGACACGAACGGCGCCGGGGACACCAGTGGTCGGAGGCCACTGCACCGGTGCTGCTACAGACCTCCACTCACAACCAGGAGAAGCCACTATGGCTCGTCTAGCAGGAGTCGACATCCCGCGCGATAAGCGCGTCGAGGTCGCATTGACCTACATTTACGGCGTCGGCCGCACGAGGGCCCTCAAAACCCTCGCCGACACGGACATCAGCGGGGAGATCCGCGTCAAGGATCTGACCGATGATCAGCTCATCGCGCTTCGCGACTATGTCGAGGGAAACTTCAAGGTGGAGGGTGACCTTCGTCGTGAGGTCGCCGCCGACATCCGCCGAAAGGTCGAGATCGGGAGCTACCAGGGCATCCGTCACCGTCGTGGACTCCCGGTTCACGGACAGCGCACCAAGACCAACGCTCGTACCCGCAAGGGCCCGAAGCGCACCGTCGCCGGCAAGAAGAAGGCCCGATAGCGAGCACTGCTCGTAATCGCCATGTACGTTTTAGGAGAAAACAATGGCAGCACCAAAATCGGCCGCTCGTAAGCCGCGTCGTAAAGAGAAGAAGAACGTCGCCGTGGGCCAGGCCCACATCAAGTCGACCTTCAACAACACCATCGTCACCATCACCGACCCGACCGGGGCCGTGCTGAGCTGGGCCTCGTCCGGCACCGTCGGCTTCAAAGGCTCACGCAAGTCCACACCGTTCGCAGCCCAGCTGTCGGCGGAGTCCGCCGCGCGCCAGGCCCAGGAGCACGGGGTGAAGAAGGTGGATGTATTCGTCAAGGGACCGGGTTCCGGCCGCGAGACCGCGATCCGCTCCCTTCAGGCCGCCGGCCTCGAGGTCGGGTCGATCAATGACGTGACCCCGCAGGCGCACAACGGATGCCGCCCGCCGAAGCGGCGCCGCGTCTAATCACGGTTCCATCGGTGGTCGAGCCTGTCGAGACCGTCCCGCGAGGGATCTCGACCAGGTCGATCACCGGGGTCTCGTTTCGGTCGTGGATGGCCGATTCGACCTCCGCAAGTTTTTCGAACACAACTCAATAGAACGACGGGCCAGCCACCCAGTCGAACGCACAAGTGTCAAATAGCGGACACTTCGCCGAAAGGAATCACCAGTGCTCATTGCACAGCGTCCAACTCTTACCGAAGAGAACATCTCCGAGTTCCGTTCACGGTTCATCATCGAACCGCTCGAACCCGGGTTCGGTTACACCCTCGGCAACTCGCTTCGCCGCACGCTCCTCTCCTCCATTCCGGGAGCCGCGGTCACGAGTATCCGGATCGACGGAGTACTGCACGAGTTTTCGACGATCACCGGCGTGAAGGAAGACGTCACCGAGATCATCCTCAACATCAAGGGCCTCGTCGTCTCGAGCGAGCACGACGAGCCCATCACCGCGTACCTGCGCAAGCAGGGTGCGGGCGAAGTGACGGCCGCGGACATCTCTGCTCCGGCCGGGGTGGAGATCCACAACCCGGAACTGGTCATCGCCACTCTCAACGACAAGGCGAAGTTCGAACTCGAGCTCACCATCGAGCGTGGACGCGGATACGTCTCCGCCACCCAGAACCGAAGCGAGTTCAGCGAAGCCGGACAGATTCCGATCGACTCCATCTACTCGCCGGTGCTCAAAGTCACCTACCGCGTCGAAGCGACGCGTGCCGGCGAGCGCACCGACTTCGACCGCCTCGTGGTGGATGTCGAGACCAAGAACGCGATCACGCCCCGTGATGCCATCGCCTCGGCCGGCCGCACGCTGACCGAGCTGTTCGGCCTCGCACGCGAACTCAACTCGGCCGCCGAGGGCATCGAAATCGGTCCGGCCCCGGTGGACGCCGTGCTGTCGAGCGAGCTGAGCATGCCGATCGAGGATCTCGATCTGTCGGTTCGAAGCTACAACTGCCTCAAGCGCGAGGGCATCAACTCCGTAAGCGAACTTGTCGCTCTTTCGGAGACCCAGCTGATGAACATCCGCAACTTCGGTCAGAAGTCGGTTGATGAGGTGCGCGACAAGCTCGTGGAACTCGGCCTCAGCCTCAAAGACACCGTGCCGGGTTTCGACGGCGCCCACTTCTACAGCGGCTACGACGACGTCGAAGAGACCAACTAGGCCCTCTGCACAACTTTTCATACCGGGAGAAATAACCAATGGCCGCACCAACTAAGGGACCCCGCCTCGGCGGTGGACCGGCGCACGAGCGCCTCATGCTTGCGAATCTCGCAGCTGCCCTGTTCACTCACAAGAGCATCAAGACGACCGAGACGAAAGCCAAGCGCATGCGTCCTCTCGTCGAGAGGCTCATCACCTTTGCAAAGCGCGGCGACCTCCACGCTCGTCGTCGCGTTC
Organism: Frigoribacterium sp.; assembly: GCA_031360325.1. Lineage (GTDB taxonomy): Bacteria > Actinomycetota > Actinomycetes > Actinomycetales > Microbacteriaceae > Lacisediminihabitans. The sequence goes on from JANMBI010000213.1 coordinate 5,345, forward strand.
TCGCGACGATCGGCGACAAGACCGTCGTGCACGAACTCTTCACCGAGATCGCGCCGCTGCTCGAATTGCGTGAGGGCGGCTACACCCGCATCACGAAGCTCGGCTTCCGAAAGGGCGACAACGCCTCGATGGTGCAGATCGAACTCGTGCTCGAACCCGTGAGCCCGAAGCCGAAGTCGGCCAAGAAGACCGCCAAAGCCGAGGGTCCCGCGACCACGGAGGCGCCGGCCGAGGCGCCTGTCGCGGTTGAGTCCACCGATTCCGCGCCAGCCGATTCGGCCGAACCCCTCGAGGATGGTTCGTCACCGGCGGCAGAATTCGTCGTCAAGGGCAACCGCGATTCGATGAAGTACCACACGGTCGACTCCCGGTACTACGAATCGACCATCGCCGAAGTGTGGTTCACCACCCCAGAGGCAGCGGAGGCCGCCGGCTTCACCGCCCCCGCCGGCGGTGCACAGGCCGACGACGCGGCGGACGACAAGCCCGACGCATAGAGATCCCGTCGCACACCGAACGACCCCGCCTCCCCCGGCGGGGTCGTTCGGGTTAAGCGCCAGTTCGGTCGGGCCGGCATAGGACTCTCCCCAGCGGCGGACTACGGTGGAGGCATGGCACACGACGCCGTCATCCTCGATGTCCCCGGACCGCACGGCATCCGGGAGGTGCGGGTGTCGAGTCCCTCCCGCGTGCTCTGGCCGGCCGTGGGCATCACCAAACTCGAACTCGCCCGGTATCTCATTGCCGTGGGCGACGCGTTCGTCGGCGCGAACGGCGACCGCCCGATCTCTCTTCAACGGTTCCCCGAAAGCATCGACGGCGAGCAGTTCTTTTCGAAGAATCCGCCGCGGGGTGTACCCGAATTCGTACGGACCGTGCCCTGCACCTATCCGAGCGGGCGCACCCACCCCCAGCGGGTGATCGATGAACCCGCCGCCGCGGTGTGGATGGCGCAGATGAACACTGTCGTGTTCCACCCGTGGCCGTCGAAGGCCGCCAACACCGACAACCCGGATGAGTTGCGCATCGACCTCGACCCTCAGCCGGGCACCGGGTTCGGCCATGCGGTCGCGGCCGCGATTGAATTGCGGGACGTTCTCACCGATGCCGGCCTCGACGCTTTCGTCAAGACCTCTGGCAACCGCGGCCTCCACGTGTTTGCGCCGATCGAGCCGTCGTGGGAGTTTCTCGTCGTGCGCCACGCGGTGATCGCGGCGGCGCGCGAACTCGAACGACGGATGCCCGACCGGGTCACCACCTCCTGGTGGAAGGAGGAACGTGGCCGACGGATCTTCGTGGACTTCAACCAGGCCAACCGCGATCGGACCATGGCCGGCGCGTACAGCCCGCGAGCCCTCCCGCACGCCCCGGTTTCATGTCCGCTCGAGTGGGGAGAACTCGAGCGGGCGGATCCCCGCGAGTTGACGATCCGCTCGGTTCCCGACCGGCTCGCCTCCGTTGGCGATCCGTGGCAGAGGTTGCACGCCACTCCCGGTTCGATCGACGTGCTCCTCGGCTGGTGGGAGCGTGACCTCGGCGACGGCCTCGGCGAACTGCCGTTCCCGCCTGACTTCCCGAAAATGCCGGGAGAACCCCCGCGGGTGCAGCCCAGTCGGGCGAAGCCGCCCGCCGGATAGCCCTCCCATAGACTTTCCGGTGTGGACGTCGACAATCTCACCGGCGCGCTTCCGGAGGCGACCGGTCCGGCCGCGGGGACAACTCGCATCCGGCTCGACTTGTCCTACGACGGCAGCAACTTCCTCGGATGGTCAACACAGCCGGGCTTGCGCACGGTGCAGGGGGAACTCGACTCAGCCCTGGCGATCATCTTCGGCAAGCACGGACCGGTTTCTCCCCTCACCGTTGCCGGACGCACCGACGCCGGTGTGCACGCGACCGGGCAGGTAGCGCACCTGGATCTCACGGCCGCGCAACTCGGAGTCCTCTCGCGCCCGCGCGGCAAGACCCCGCCGCTGACTCCCGGCGCCCGCTTCGATGGGCCGCGCGCGCTCGGCCGTCGCATCAACGGCATCGCCGGACTCAACGCGGATGTCTTCGTCTCGCGCGGGACGTTCGCCCCCGACGGCTTCGACGCCCGGTTCTCCGCGACCTGGCGCCGCTATCGCTATCGGGTGGCGGATGCCTCGGCGCCTCGAAACCCGCTGTTGCGCGGTCACACCCTCTGGTACCCGGCCGTACTCGATCTCGACCGCATGAACCAGGCCGCCGGCGACCTGCTCGGGCTGCACAACTGGGCGGCATTCTGCAAGCCCCGCGAGGGCGCGACCACAGTACGCACGCTCGAACGGTTCAACTGGACCCGGGCGGAAGACGGAGTGCTCACCGCGGAGGTACAGGCCGATGCGTTCTGTCACAGCATGGTGCGTTCGCTCGTGGGCGCTACCATCGCGGTGGGGGAGTCGAAACTCGAGGCCGATCGGCTGGTCGAGCTTCGGGACGAGCTCGACCGACCGAGCGATTTCAAGGTGCTCCCGGCCAAGGGGCTCACTCTGGTCGAGGTGGGGTACCCGCCGGATTCCGAGATGGCGGCCCGAGCGGCGACCACCCGAAACCGCAGGCCGATCGGCGCGGCATCCACCATGCGTGGTTTGACCGAACGGCCGCTCTTCGACTAACCTTGACCCTTGGTGCCTGCGCCCTGTGCGCGGCGCCCGAACTTGAGCCCTCCACCGGCAGCGTTCCGTCGATATCATCGCGCGGAACATCCATCGGAGTGGGATTCACGAACGCCTCATTTCGACATAAGAAAGCAGTACTACTGTGACGCGCACTTTCTCACCCAAACCCGACGATGTCCAGCGGGACTGGGTCATCATCGACGCCACCGACATCGTCCTCGGCCGACTCGCCACCCACGCGGCAGTCCTGTTGCGTGGCAAGCACAAGCCGACGTTCGCCCCGCACATGGACATGGGCGATTTCGTCATCATCATCAATGCGGAGAAGGTCGCCCTCACCGGTGCGAAGCTCGCGCAGAAGCGTGCCTACCGTCACTCCGGTTACCCGGGCGGTCTCAGCTCGATGACGTACATCGAGATGCTCGAGAAGCACCCGACGCGCGCGGTGGAGAAGGCGGTTCGCGGGATGCTCCCGAAGAACTCGATCGGTCGCGCCCAGCTCACCAAGCTCAAGGTCTACGCCGGCGCCGAGCACCCTCACGCTGCCCAGCAGCCCAAGACCTACACCCTCGGCCAGGTCGCGCAGTAGCGCGCACCCGTAACACTAAAGGATTCGTAAACATCATGGCGAAGATCGAAGACTCACTCGACGAGGCAGTGCTCGAGAGCTATTCCACGGAGAGCACCCCGGAGGCGGAGACGAAGACCCCTCGCGCCGTCCTCAACGTCCCCGGTGCGGCCGTCGGCCGACGCAAGCAGGCCATCGCCCGCGTGCGAATCGCGCCCGGCTCCGGCACCATCACCGTGAACGGTCGCACCCTCGAAAACTACTTTCCGAACAAGCTCCACCAGCAGCTCATCAACGACCCGTTCAAGGTGCTCGACCTGCTCGGAAGCTATGACGTGATCGCGCGCATCACCGGGGGCGGTCCCTCCGGACAGGCCGGCGCACTGCGCCTCGGCATCTCCCGCTCGCTCAACCAGATCGACGAAGAGAACAACCGCGCGGCGCTGAAGAAGGCCGGATTCCTCAGCCGGGACGCCCGGGTCAAGGAGCGCAAGAAGGCCGGACTCAAGAAAGCGCGCAAGGCTCCCCAGTTCTCCAAGCGCTGACGCGCGTCGATACCCCGGGTTCTATGCCTCGCCTTTTCGGCACCGACGGCGTTCGGGGCCTCGCGAACGATGTCATCACCGCAGAACTGGCCCTCGGGCTCGCCCAGGCGGCGTCGGCGGTGCTCGGTAAGGGACGATTCGCCGACGGTCGGCGCGCTTCCGGGCGCCGGCCGGTGGGAGTCGTCGCTCGGGATCCCCGGGTCTCCGGTGAGTTCATTGCCGCGGCGGTCATGGCCGGATTTGCGAGCTCGGGCGTGGATGTTCTCGACGCCGGCATCATCCCGACGCCCGCGGCGGCCTTCCTGATCGCCGACATCAAGGCGGACTTCGGAGTGGTGATCTCGGCATCCCACAACGCGGCGCCCGACAACGGCATCAAGTTCTTCGCCGCAGGGGGGACGAAACTTCCGGATGAGGTCGAGGATCGAATCGAGGCCGCTCTCGGCCAGGCGAAGCTGTCACCCACCGGCGTCGAGGTGGGGCGGATCCGCCGATTCGCGGATGCCGAAGACCGTTATGTGATCCACTTGCTCTCCACCCTTCCGCACCGCCTCGACGGAATCCACGTCGTGCTCGACTGCGCCAACGGAGCTGCCGCCGGCATTTCCCCGCAGGTCTTCACGGATGCCGGTGCCCGGGTCACCGTGATCGGCGCCGATCCCGACGGTTACAACATCAACGACGGTGTGGGTTCGACCCACCTCCACGTGCTCGCGGCGGCGGTGCTCGAACACGGTGCGGATGTCGGGATCGCCCACGACGGAGATGCCGACCGCTGCCTGGCGGTCGATCACCTCGGTCGAGTCGTGGACGGCGATCAGATCATGGCGATTCTCGCGGTATCGATGAAGGAACGCGGGCTTCTGGCCGAGAACACCCTGGTCGCGACGGTGATGTCGAATCTGGGCCTCACCGTTGCGATGGCCGAACACGGCATCACCCTGCTGCAGACCGCGGTCGGCGACCGCTACGTGCTCGAGGCGCTCAATGAGCGAAAGCTGAGCCTCGGCGGCGAGCAGTCCGGTCACGTGATCATGAGCCAGTTCGCGACGACCGGCGACGGCATCCTCACCGGCCTCCATCTGCTCGCCGAGATGGCACGTACCGGCAAGACTCTGGCCGAACTCGCCGCCGTGATGACCGTGTATCCCCAGGTGATGATCAATGTGCGGGGTGTCGACCACCATCGCCTCGCCTCCCATGCGGTGATATCGGCGGCTGTTTCCGCTGCGGAGGAGCGGCTCGGCACCACCGGTCGCGTGCTCCTGCGAAAATCCGGCACGGAACCGATGGTGCGGGTGATGGTCGAGGCCGAGGAGCAGTCGACGGCCGAGGAGATCGCGGCATCCCTCGCCGAGGTGGTTCGCCAACAGCTCACGCACTGATCATCGACGGCACGCGTCACCGGTGACGCAGATCCCTTGGGGCGCGAGGTCGAACCAGTTTGGAGCGGGCGGCCCGCTCCAGTGCTTCCCCTCACCCCTCGTGGGCATTCTCGCCCCCGACGCCGAGTGGCGCTCGGCTGCCGAGGGGGAGCGGCCTACAGCTTTCGCAGCAGCACGCTGTTGACGGCGTGATCCGCTCCCTTGCGCAACACCAGATCGGCTCGCGACCGGGTGGGCAACACGTTTTGGAGCAGGTTGGGTTCGTTGATCCCCTTCCAGATCTCGGTGGCACGCGTCACCGCCTCTTCGTGGCTGAGGTCGGCGAAGCGGTGGAAGTACGATTTCGGATTGGTGAAGGCGCCCTGTTGGAGCGTGAGGAAACGCTCCGTGTACCACCGGGCGATATCGGTCGTGCGGGCATCCACATAGACGGTGAAGTCGAAGAGGTCGCTGATCGCCAGGCCATGGCCGCTCGAGGGCGGCTGCAGCACGTTGAGGCCCTCGACAATGAGGATGTCGGGCCGGCGCACCACTATTTCGGCGTCAGGGATGATGTCGTAGCTCAGGTGCGAGTAGAAGGGCGCACGAACCTCCTCCGCGCCGCTCTTCAACTCCGTCACGAATCTGAGGAGACCCCGCCGATCGTAGGACTCCGGGAATCCCTTGCGTTCCATCAGCCCCCGACGTTCGAGTTCTGAATTGGGGAGAAGAAAACCATCGGTGGTCACAAGCTCGACCCGGGGGGTGCCCTCCCACCGGGAGAGGAGTTCTCGCAGCAGTCGGGCCGTCGTCGACTTCCCCACGGCCACCGATCCGGCCACACCGATCACAAATGGCGTTGCCTGGGAAACATGGCCGAGAAAACCGCTCGTCTCGCGATGGAGGCGTCGCGCGCCGACGGCGTAAAGACTGACCAGTTTGCTGAGCGGGAGGTAGACATCGGTCACCTCGCTCACGTCGAGGCGGTCGCCGAGCCCGCGGAGTCCCACGATCTCGGTCGGCGAAAGGGGGAGCTCGGTGGTCGGAGCGAGCGCTGCCCAGTCGGCGCGGTCGATCTCGACGAACGGCGTCGAATTGGCGTTGTCGGACATCGGAATTCAGGCTACCGGAGACCCGCGCGGTCGGACGCCGGGCGGGGTACCCGTCGCCGGTACCGTAAAATCGGGTTCCATGTGTGGAATTGTGGGATATGTCGGCAGCAACCGGAGCATCGAGGTTCTGCTCGGGGGTCTGCGCCGTCTCGAATACCGCGGATACGACTCGGCCGGCATCGCGGTGATCGACCCTGCCGGAGTGCTTCACACGCGCAAGCGGGCCGGAAAGCTGCAGGTGTTGATCGACGATCTGGACGGCCGCACGCTCGCCAACGGATCCACCGGAATCGGTCACACCCGCTGGGCAACCCATGGCGGTCCCACCGACCAGAACGCGCATCCGCACCTCGGCGACAACGGCAAATTGGCGCTCATCCACAACGGCATCATCGAGAACTTCGCCGAGCTGAAGGCGGAGCTCGTCGCCGCTCACCCCGAAACGGTCTTCTCGAGCGAGACCGACACCGAGGTCGCCGCGTTGCTTGTCGGACTCGAATACCGGAAGACCGGTGACCTCGCCCGTGCGCTCCGCAACGTCGTCGAGCGGCTGCACGGCGCCTTCACCCTCCTGGTGCTCCACAAGGACCAGCCCGGTGTCGTCGTGGGTGCCCGGCGTAACTCGCCGCTTGTGATCGGGCTGGGTGACGGCGAGAACTTCCTGGGATCGGATGTCGCGGCCTTCGTCGAGCACACCCGCCGGGCGATGGCCATCGGCCAAGACCAGCTCGTGACCATCACCGCCGATTCCGTGACGGTCACCGACTTTCTCGGCAACCCGGTTGAGACCGAGGAGTTCGAGATCGCCTGGGATGCCTCCGCGGCGGAGAAGGGTGGCTGGTCGAGCTTCATGGCGAAGGAGATCAGCGAAGAGCCCGAGGCGATTTCCAAAACGCTCCTCGGCCGCATCGTCGACGGCGCCGTGCGGCTTCAGGAGCTCGACGGTCTCGGCGACGAGGTGCTTCGGGAGATCGACCGGATCGTGATCCTCGGCTGCGGTACCGCCAATTATTCGGGAATGCTCGGCAAGTACGCGCTCGAGAAGTGGGCGCGCATCCCGGTAGACGTCGAGCTGTCGCATGAATTCCGCTACCGGGACCCCGTGATCGATTCGCGCACGCTCATCGTCTCGATCAGTCAATCCGGGGAGACGATGGACACCCTGATGGCCGTGAAGTACGCGGTGGCCGCGGGAGCGAAGACCCTGTCGATCTGCAACACGCAGGGGGCGACCATCGCTCGGGAGTCGGACGCCGTGATCTACACGCATGCCGGACCGGAGGTGGCCGTGGCTTCGACCAAGGCCTTCGTCGCCCAGGTCGCCGCTCTATACCTCTTCGGGCTGCACCTCGCCCGCATCCGCCAGACGCTGTCGGCGGTCGAGATAGCCGGTCTTCTCGCTGAGCTTCAGGCCCTCCCCGATCAGCTCGCCACCGTGCTGGAACAGCACGATGCGGTCAAGCAGCTGGCGGGATGGATGACCGACACCCGCTCCGTGCTCTTCCTCGGCAGGCACGCGGGCTATCCGGTCGCGCTCGAGGGGGCGCTCAAGCTCAAGGAGCTCGCCTACATCCACGCGGAGGGGTTCGCCGCGGGGGAGCTCAAGCACGGTCCGATCGCGCTCATCGAGCCGGGACAGCCGGTGTTCGTGATCGTGCCGAGCCCGCGGGCCAAGGATTCGCTGCACCCCAAGGTCGTCTCCAATATCCAGGAGATCCGTGCCCGCGGCGCCCGGATTCTCGCGATCGCCGAGGAGGGGGATGTCTCGGTGCTTCCCTATGCCGACACCGTGATCCGCATTCCGCTGGCCTCCACGCTGTTCGAGCCTCTTCTTGCCGTTGCCCCGCTTCAGATCTTCGCGATGGAACTGGCGGCGGCCAAAGGCCTCGACGTCGACCAGCCCCGTAACCTCGCGAAGTCGGTCACGGTCGAGTAGTCGGACGGGCAACGACCATGATCGTGGGCGTCGGCGTGGATGTCGTCGATCTCGCCCGGTTCCAACGGGCGACGACACGCACACCCGGCGTGCTCAGCCGCTTGTTCGCCGAGAGCGAACTGTGGGAGGGTGACGCCAGAAGATCCCTCAGCTCCATGGCGGCACGATTCGCCGCCAAAGAGGCCGTGATCAAGGCGATCGGCGATTCGACCGGGGTGCGTTGGCACGACATGGCCGTCGTTTCCGACGGTCTGCGCAACCCCTCGATCGAGGTCTACCACGCGCTGGCGGACATCGTGGCGGATCGCGGAATCACCGCGATCCACCTGTCGATGAGCCACGACGCCGGGATTGCGATCGCCTACGTCGTCGCCGAGGGTCCGGGCGGGATCGACGCGGAGGAGAGCGGATGACGCGCCCACTGCGCGAGGCCAGGGTCGACCTCGAGGCGGTCGCCCACAACGTCCGCACCCTGCGCGATCGGGTCGGCGCGGCGCAGGTGATGGTGGTGGTCAAGGCCCGCGGCTATGGTCACGGTGCCGTCGCCATCGCCGGGGCAGGCATCGCGGCCGGTGCGGACTGGCTCGGGGTGGCCGACATCTCCGAAGCGCTCGAGCTGCGCTCGGCGGGCATCACCACGCCGACTCTCGCCTGGCTTCACGGGCCGGCTGCGGGCTTCGCCGAGGCGATCGCCGCCGACATCGACCTGGGAGTGAACTACATCGAGCAGCTGAACCGGGTTGCGCGCACCCCCGGGGTGGCATCCGTCCACCTCAAGGTCGACACCGGTCTCGGCCGCAACGGCGCGTCGGAGTCCGACTGGAGTTCCCTCTTCGCCGCCGCTGCGGAGGAGGAACGCGCGGGGCACCTGCGGGTGCGCGGGCTGTGGAGCCATCTGGCCAACGCCGGAGAACAGCATGACCTCGCCCAGGTGGCCGCGTTCGAACGCGCGATCACGGATGCGATGGCCGCCGGACTTCGCCCCGAACTCCTCCATCTCGCATCGACCGCCGGTGCGCTCCGTGTGCCCACCGCGCGGTTCGGTCTCGTTCGAATCGGGATCGGCACCTATGGACTCTCCCCGTTCGACGGTGAGACCTCCGCCGAGCTCGGGCTTCGACCGGCGCTCGAGCTCAGCGCGGAAATCGTCTCGGTGAAGCGGGTGCTGGCTGGCAGCGGTGTCTCCTACGGTCACGACTACCGCACCACCTCCGCGTCGACACTCGCCCTGGTGCCTCTCGGCTATGCAGACGGGGTCCCTCGCCAGGCGTCCGGGCGCGGGCCGGTTTCGATCAACGGGCGCGTCTACCGCATCGCTGGGCGCGTCGCCATGGATCAATTCGTGGTCGATGTCGGAGATGACGACGTCCAGGTGGGCGATCGGGCCGTGCTGTTCGGAGACCCGGAGAGGGGTGTCCCCTCGGCGGACGACTGGGCCCGAGCCGCCGACACCATCAACTACGACATCGTCACCCGGCTCGGCGGGCGGATCGAGTGGACCTATGCGACTCGAAATTGACACCCCCGAGCAGATGGCCGAACTCGGGGCGAGACTCGCCCGCGAGCTCAGAGCCGGTGACCTGGTCGCGCTCAATGGCGAGCTCGGCGCGGGTAAGACCACTCTCACCCGCGGACTCGGGGAACGGCTCGGCGTGCGTGGCTCGGTGACCAGCCCGACCTTCGTGCTTGCCCGCACGCACAGCAGAATCGGGGGAGGCGCTCCTCTCGTGCACGTGGATGCCTATCGGCTCGGCGGCGCCGCCGAACTGGACGATCTCGACATCGACTGGTCGTCGTCGATCGTCGTGGTGGAGTGGGCCGCTGGTGTGCTTGATGCACTCGGCGACGAGTGGCTGCAGGTCGACATCCGCCGTCCGACCGGAGCGCGCGCCGGCGTCGCGGAGGGCGAGGAACCGGTTGAGCCGCGCCTCGTCACCGTCACCGGCCACGGCCCTCGTTGGCGAAACCTTAGGCTGGACTGATGCTGCTCGCGATCGATACGTCCGCCGGGACGAGCGTTGCCGTCGTCGACCGGGACCGCGGCATCCTCGCGGAGGTGAATGAGCCGGATACCCGTCGTCATGCGGAAGTCATCGGTGAAGCGATTCGTCTCGTCCTCGACCGATCCGGAGTCTCCGTCGGCGGGCTCTCCGGTGTGGTGGCGGGGATGGGTCCCGGACCGTTCACCGGACTCCGGGTGGGAATCGCGGCTGCACAGGCTTTCGCTTTCGGGGCGAGCACGGCTCTCGTGCGCGTGGTCAGCCACGACGCGGTCGCCTGGGGTCACTTCGCGGCAGGCAATGTCGGTCCGCTGGTCGTGGTGACCGATGCGCGGCGCCGTGAAGTCTATTTCTCCGCCTACTCCGGGGTGGACTCGGCCGGACTGCCGGTGCGCGACCAGGGTCCCGGACTGTGTCGCCCCGAGGACGTGGCCGGCGCGGTCGGGGGCTACGACGGGCGAGTCCGGCTGGACGCGGCTGAGGTGTCTGCGGCCTCGGTGGGTCTGCTCGCCGAGGGCCTGTTCGTGCATGGGCGCGCGTTCGCGGGTCCGGAGGCGATCTACCTGAGAGCACCGGATGCCACCGTACCGACCGGCGTGAAGCGGGTGAGTTGAGTGGGCTGGCAGCTCCGCGCGGCGACGACAGACGATCTGGCGAGCATCATGGAACTCGAGACCGGGACCTTCGGCACCGATGCCTGGTCGAGCGACGCCATGCTGAGCGACCTGCGCAGCCGACAGTGCCATTACCTCGTGGCGGATCGTCTCGGGTCCCCCGGTCGGCTCGACGGCTACGCCGGCCTCTTCGCACCGCACGGTGCTGAGCAGGCGGACATCCAGACGATCGCGGTCGCCGAGTCGGCCCGTCGGGCCGGTCTCGGTCGCTCGCTCCTGAACGCACTCATCGCTGAGGCGAGAACGCGCGGGGCGAGCGAGGTCTTCCTCGAGGTGCGGGCCGACAATCCCGGCGCGAAACGGCTCTACGAGACTCTGGGCTTCGAGGAGATCGCGGTTCGGCCGGCCTACTATCAGCCGGACGGCGTGGATGCGGTCGTCATGCGCCTGAGGGCGCCGGAATCCGCGACGAGTCCGGAGGCGGGTCAATGACCGGCGAGCTCACGGCGCCCCTGGTGCTCGGTATCGAGACGAGCTGCGACGAGACCGGCATCGGAATCGTGCGCGGACGAACCCTGCTCGCCAACGTGATCGCCTCATCGATGGAGGAGCACGCGCGGTACGGCGGCGTCGTTCCCGAGATCGCCGCCCGGGCGCACCTCGAGGCACTCACCCCAGCCCTCACCGCGGCCCTGACAGAAGCCGGGGTCGGCCTCGCCGAGTTGGATGCGATAGCCGTGACGAGCGGCCCGGGACTCGCCGGCGCGCTGATGGTGGGCGTCGGCGCGGCGAAGGCTCTCGCGGTGGCTCTGAATCGGCCGCTCTACGCGATCAATCACCTGGTCGGTCATGTCGGCGCGGACGAACTGGAGTTCCCGGGCGGGACGAGACCGGAAGTGCGGTACCCGACGATCGCCCTGCTCGTCTCGGGCGGGCATACCTCGCTCCTGCACGTGCGGGATCTGATCTCCGACGTCGAGCTGCTCGGGGAGACGATCGACGACGCGGCCGGCGAGGCATTCGACAAGGTGGCTCGCCTCCTCGGACTGCCCTACCCCGGAGGCCCCGAGATCGACCGGGCGGCAGCGGGAGGTGACCCGAACGCGATCCGATTCCCCCGCGGGCTCAGCCAGCCGAAAGACCTCGAGAAACACCGCTACGACTTCTCCTTCTCCGGGCTCAAGACCTCGGTGGCGCGCTGGGTCGAACAGAAGCGGGATGCCGGCGAAGAGGTGCCGGTGGCGGATGTCGCCGCGAGTTTCCGCGAAGCCGTCACGGACGTGCTTCTCACCAAGTCGATCGCGGCATGTCGAGACCTCGGAGTGCCTCGCCTGCTCCTCGGTGGCGGAGTGGTCGCCAACGACCGTGTCCGCGAGCTCGCGATCGATCGCTGCGCGGCGGCCGGTATCGAGCTGCGGATCCCTCCGCTCTCGCTATGCACCGACAATGGGGCGATGATCGCCGCCATCGCGGCTCGACTGGTGGCTGCCGGGCATCCGCCGTCCTCCCTCGCGTTCGGAGCCGACTCGACCCTGCCGGTCACCACGATTCAAGCCTGAGTTGGCGCTGTCGAGGCGGCGGTGTTGACAGCGGGAACGGTCGGTGAAAGGCTGAGAATTGTCTGATACAGACGCCACCCCAAAGGAGCCAATAATGACTGACCCCGAAAACGGCGCGGTGCCGCCGGTACCGCCGCCAGCCTCGCCCGTGACTCCACCTCCGCCCCCCGCCGCGCCGGGATACGTCGCCTCCGCCTACGCTCCGAGTGGCGTCGTCGCCCCGAAGAAGACCCTGAGCCTGATCGGAATGATCGCCGGTATCGTCGGCCTGCTCGGATTCTGGATCACTTTCATCCCGATCGTCGGCTCGATCTTCGGGCTTTTCTTGCCCGCGGCGGCTCTCGTACTCGGAATCCTCGGACGGAAGCGGGAGGGTGTGCCGGCCAAGGCATTCTGGCTGACCGCGATCATCACCGGAATCGCGGGGCTGGCCATCGCCGTGATCGCTCTGATCGGCTGGATCGTGCTGTTCGCGATCGGTGGGGCGAACGGCGCCTTCACCCCGAGCCCATACAACTAACTCCCGCGACAGGTCATTCGCGCCTGGGCGCTTCCTCCCGTGCGGCGTGCCCGTTTCCTCGACGAGACGGGCACATCGCTGTCTCAGCCCGTCGCGACCGGCAGCACGCGATGGCACAACAGAGCGACATGCCTTCCCGCCACGCGGGTGAGCACGAGGGTCGCCGACTCCGGTCCGCGGAGGGCGAGCCTTCGGCGAAAGTCCGCGGGGTCGACATCCACTCCCCGTTTCTTGATCTCGAGAGAGCCGATGCCCCTTGCCCCCAGCTCTTTCTTGAGCCGACGCTCGTCGAGCGGAAAGGTCTCGCTCACCCGAAAGCACGACGCGAACGGCGTCTCGACAGCCTCGTCGGAGGTCAGATACGCGATGCGGTCGCTCACCATGGTCGCCCCGATGCGCCGACCGAGATCACCGATCAGTCGGGCGCGAATGACGGCGCCGTCGGGTTCGTACAGGTAGTCTCCGAGCGGACCGGGTTCGATGTCAGCGCTGTCCTCGTTCGCGGCGAGTTCGGCGGTCCCGTGGTCGCCGATGACGAGGGCGGACCGTCGGATGCCCGGCCGGGCGAGCGCTCCGAACCAGAGCCCGAGCTCGACGACGTCGTGATCGACCGAGATCCACTGCGCCTCCGCCGCTGAGGGGATGAGGTCGCGGTCGAATCCCGGACCGAGTTTGACGCCGGTCGGCAGCCGCTCGGCGATGCCGAATGCGAAGCGAAGCGAGGGCGAGTAGTCCGCCGGGTCGGAGAGCCGGGAAGTGTTCTGGTGCCCTCCGGTGCGCCGGGCCGGGTCGAGATACACGCCGTCGAATCCGCTGAGATCGAAGGTGGTCACGTCGGCATGCTCGACGCGGGCATTCGGCCAGAGGGCGAGATTATAGCTGGCGATCGCCGCCGTCACCTCGTCGAGTTCGACGGCGGTCACCCGCAGATCGAGGGCGGCGATCGCCAGGGCATCCCCCCCGATCCCACTGCCGAGGTCGGCGATTCGACCGAGGCCGGCCGATTGGAAGCGCCCGGCATGCAGGGCAGCCACTCGCAGCCGGGTCGCCTGCTCGAGGCCGGCCTCCGTGAAGAGCATGCGCTCGGCGAAGGGACCGAACTTGGTGGCCGCCTTCTTCCGGAGCTTCGACTGGGTCAACACGGCGGCGACGAGGCCGGGGGAGTGTCCGGCCCGGCGCAGCTCGCTCACCGACTTCAGCGGGTCCGCGTTCGAATCCCAGGCGGGGAGGGAGTCGAGCAGGCGCAGCCCGGCGGTCGAGAGCAATTCGACGAGCTCGGAGGAATCCATCGCCCAACCGTATCAATACGGTCGTCCCCGACTGGCACTCGCCTTGCACGAGTGCTAACGCGCGGCTAAGCTACATCTGGCACTCTCCTTAGGAGGGTGCTAACCCTCCAGATTTCGAAGTTCTCCCAGAAAGAGGTCAACCGTGGCAGTCTCCATCAAGCCGCTCGAAGATCGAATTGTCATCAAGCAGGTAGACGCCGAGCAGACAACCGCTTCCGGTCTCGTCATCCCGGACACCGCGAAGGAGAAGCCCCAGGAGGGCGAGGTCGTCGCGGTGGGACCCGGTCGCATCGACGACAACGGCAATCGCGTCCCGCTCGACATCGCCGTTGGCGACAAGGTCATCTACTCCAAGTACGGGGGGACCGAGGTGAAGTACGGCGGGGAAGACCTGCTCGTGCTTTCGGCCCGCGACGTGCTCGCGGTCGTCACCCACTAGTCACCTGAATCGGCGGAGGGGCCGCACCCACCAAAGGCGGGGGGGGGCCCGCGGCGGGTAGCCCGGCGCGGGTGTGGCGGTGGAACACCCGGGGGCC
>JANMBI010000112.1:0-1880 GCA_031360325.1 Frigoribacterium sp.
CACCACGAGGATGGCGATGTCGGTGACCTGTGCACCACGGGCGCGCATGGCGGTGAACGCCTCGTGACCCGGGGTGTCGATGAAGGTGATGGCGCGCTCGATGCCCTCGTGCTCCGTCATCACCTGGTAGGCGCCGATGTGTTGGGTGATCCCACCCGCCTCGCCGGCGACGACGTTGGCGTTGCGGATCGCGTCGAGCAGGCGGGTCTTGCCGTGGTCGACGTGACCCATGACGGTGACCACGGGCGGACGGGCCTCGAGGTCATCGTCGGTCTCGTCGTCCAGCTCCTGGTCGAGGTCGATGTCGAAGCCGCTGAGCAGCTCGCGATCTTCGTCCTCTGGCGAGACCATCTCGATCTTGAAACCGAGTTCCTCACCGAGGATGTCGAAGGTCGCCTCGTCGAGGGACTCCGTCGCGGTCGCCATCTGTCCGAGGTGGAACAGCACGGTCACCAGGTTGCCGGGACTCGTGTCGATCTTGTCGGCGAAGTCGGTGATCGAGGCTCCCCGGCGAAGGCGGATGGATGTCTTGCCGTCGCCACGGGGAACGCTCACGCCACCGAGCGATGGGGCCTCGCGAAGCTCGAACTCCGCTCTCTTCGTGCGCTTTGACTTGCGCGCCTTGCTCTTGCCGCCGCCGCGACCGAAGGCGCCTGCGGTTCCACCGCCGGGTCCACGACCGCGACCACCACCACCGGCTGGCCGGTTCGGACCGAAGTTCGAGCCGGGAGCGCCGGCCGGTGCTCCACCCGGACGGAATCCGCCGGCGCCGGCGGGACGGGCCCCACCGGCTCCACCGGGACGGAAGCCGCCGGCGCCGGCGGGGCGCTGGCCGAAGCCACCGGGACGCTGTGCCGCCTGGCCTGGTCCACCGGGGCGTGGGGCTCCGGGGCGCGGCGCGGACGGACGGGGGATGCCGGTCGGCGAGGCCGCCGGACGCGTGTTCATGCCCTGCGTCGACGCGTACGGGTTGTTGCCGGGTCGAGGAGCGCCGGGACGCTGCATCCCCTGGGTGCTCGCGAAGGGGTTGTTTCCGGGGCGGGCGGCGCCGGGGCGCGGGATGCCGGATCCCTCGGCTGCCGGAGCGGACGGAGCAGCGGCGGGTGCCGCCGGAGTCTCGACGACCGGTGCGGCGGGGGCCGCAGGCGCGGCGGGGGCCTCGGCGATGGGCGCGGGGCGCGGGGGAGCGACCGGAGCAGCCGCAGCTGCGGGCTTCCCGGGCGCCGTGATTCCATCCGCCTCGAGGGCGGCACGCAGCTTGCGGGCTACCGGGGGCTCGATGCTTGAGGACGGCCCCTTGACGAACTCGCCCATTTCCTTGAGTTTCTCAAGGGCTTTCTTGCTGTCAATGCCGAGCTCTGCTGCGATCTCGTGCACGCGTGGTTTTGCCACAGTGTTCTCCTTGTCGGGCCGACTCCCGATGAGGAGAAGGCCTTAGTTCTGGACGGGTCTCATTTCGAGCCGCTCATTAGTTGTCCATTGGTCAATCGGCCTGTTCGTCAGGGCGTTCCGAATGGGACGCCGACTGGATCGTGCGGGTTTGCTGCTCTGTTGCCGTTGTTTGTTCCACCGCGGTCAAAATACCCGCGGTCCCGAGCGCACCATCCGAGTGAAGAGCACGACCGAACGCCTTGCGAGCGATCGCCGTATCGACACACCGGGATGTCGGATGCACCCAGGCGCCTCGGCCGGGAAGCGTTGCGGACACATCCACAACCACTTCACCGCCCCGCGCAACCACCCTCACGAGGAGGGATCTGTCGGCACGTTCGCGGCAGCCAAGGCAGGTTCTAACAGGAGCCATCTTATCCCCTTCTGCAACGGCGTGCCGAGGCGGGACATTCCGCGAGCCGTTCGAGCGGATGCCTCACCGGGCGTGT
>JANMBI010000132.1:0-1935 GCA_031360325.1 Frigoribacterium sp.
CTTGCCGTCGCGTCGCCGAAGATACTTCTCGAACTCCTCGGCGATCGCCTCTCCGCTCGCCTCCGGGGAGTCGACGGTGTCGCGCGCCTGCTCGAGTTGCGCGATGTAGGTCGCCATCTCCTCGTCTTCCCCGGCGAGCACATCGATTCCGCTCTCCCACGCGGCGGACTCGTCAACAAGTTCACCTCGCGGAATCACCACGTCGATGAGTTCCTCGAGCTTGTCGATGATCGCCAAGGTCGCCTTGGGGGAGGGGGCGTTGTGCACATAGTGCGGCACGGAGGCCCAGATGGACACCGTCGGGATCCCCGACTTCTCCGCCGCCTCGCCGAGCACCGAGAGGATGCCGACCGGCCCCTCATAGGAACTCTTCTCGATGGCGAGCTCCCGTCTCAGCTCCTCGTTCTCGCTGCTCACGAAAACCGAGATCGGGCGGGTGTGGGGGACATCTGCGAGCATCGCGCCGAGGAAGACGATGCCGGTTATCCCGTTGTCCACGATCATCGACATGATCTCGAGAGTAAAACTCTTCCAGTTGCGCGATGGCTCCGTTCCGAGCAGCAGATAGACGTTGGAGGCATTGTCGGCGCCGACTGCCGGATCATGCGGGGGGCGCATCGAGGTGGGACCGTACGCCACCACACTCGGCCACACGAGCAGGCGTGCCCCGGTGTCGTTCCTGGTCGCCGTCGGGCGGTTGAACTGATAGTCGAAGTAACGCTCTGCGTCGACTTCGACGATCGGATAGACGTCGAGCAGGTCCTTGAGCATGGAGACGGCGCCGCTCGCGGCTTCGCCCGCGTCGTTCCACCCCTCGAATGCGACAACGAGAAGTCGCCCGGTCAACATTCCTGCGCCTGACACTGAATTTCCTTCGGCACTCGTTACCCTCAGGCGTCACGGTCTGTTGGGTGGCCGGCCTCGGCCGCGCGACGTCCTCCGTCAAGGATAGAACCCCTGTCCCTCTAAACTTGAGTCCCGTGACCGATCTCCTCCCCGCCGCCGTCCTCTGGGACATGGATGGCACCCTCGTGGACACCGAGCCGTACTGGCTCGCCGCGGAGGCCGAACTCGTCACCTCCTTCGGAGGCGCCTGGACGCACGAGGACGGGCTCGAGCTCGTGGGATCGGGTCTCTGGCGCGCCGCTCGAATCCTGCAACATCGGGGGGTCGCACTCAGCGAAGACGAGATCGTCGACCGACTGACCGACCGGGTGATGGAGCAGATCGAGACGGGAGTTTCCTGGCGTCCCGGGGCGCTCGAGCTTCTCACCGAACTCCGCGACGCGGGCATCCCGACGGCGCTCGTCACGATGTCGATCCGGCGCATGGCGGAGCACGTCGCCTCGTTCGCGCCCTTCGCGGCTTTCGATCACATCGTCGCCGGCGATTCGGTCACCCACAGCAAGCCACATCCGGAGCCCTACCTGCGCGGGGCGGAACTCCTCGGAGTCGACCCGGCCGAATGCGTCGCCATCGAGGATTCGACGACCGGGCTCGCCTCGGCGGTCGCCGCCGGCGCCGTCGCCGTCGGTGTTCCCCTTCATTCACCACTCGAACACGGTCGCGGCTACACCATCTGGCCCACCCTCACGGGGCGCGGTATAGCCGACCTCTCCGAACTCCTGCAATCGGCAAGAACGGATGCCGCGTGACCGCCGTTCGCCGCCAGAGCGGTCCCTTCCGCGCCGGAGACCGGGTGCAGCTCACCGGCCCGAAAGGTCGACTCAACACCATCACTCTCGAGCCGGGGAAGGTCTTCCACACTCACCGCGGCATGGTCGACCACGACGAGCTGATCGGACTCGCGGATGCCTCGGTCGTCGCCGCCACCAACGGTGACGAGTACCTCGCCCTTCGCCCCCTGCTCGGCGATTTCGTGATGTCGATGCCGCGCGGCGCCGCCATCGTCTATCCGAAGGATGCCGCGCAGAT
>JANMBI010000139.1:0-12519 GCA_031360325.1 Frigoribacterium sp.
TCCGAATTAACCGCGCACTCGCCGCAAAGCGGGCCGCGCTCAAGAGCGACGAGGGCTTCACCCTCATCGAGCTCCTCGTGGTCGTCATCATCATCGGCATCCTCGCCGCGATCGCCATCCCGGTCTACCTCGGCATCCAGAACAACGCCAAGGAGTCCGCAACGCAGAGCGACCTGACCAACGCGAAGACCGCGGTCATCGCCTACCAGACCGACAAGGGGAGCCTCCCTACCGCAGGAGCGCTGAGCAGCACCGTCCTTCCCGCCAAGTACGGCTTCACGCAGAGCACCAATACCACGTCGATCACGCTCACCGTGAATTCCACCGGCGACGCCTTCTGCATTGCGGCGATTTCCAAAACGGGCACGTCATTCGGCGCAACCGACTCGGCCGGTGTGCTCAAGGGCACGTGCGCCGCGGGTGTCTTCACCCTCGCAACTCCGTAACACCCGAACCATCCAGCCGGGGTGAGCCCCGGCACCGAGGTGGGGCGCTGCACACGCAGCGTCCCACCTCATCTGCATCACTCCGACTCGCCGGGTCTGGCATTCCCGCCTCCCGGCAGGTGTCGCCACCGGCCTGCTCGCATCGCATTCGCATCGAAGGAGGAAGCACCGTGAACGCTCTGCTCGCTCGCGTGAGAAATCACGACGAGTCGGACGCCGGCCTCACCCTGGTGGAACTCCTCGTCGCGCTCATGATCTTCGCCATCGTCGCGGTCGGCACGGCGTTCTCGCTCGTTTCCATTCTGTCGATGACGAAAGACGGCACGGCTCGCGAGGTAGCGGCGAACCTCGCCGCGCAGGACATCGACAAAGCGCGCGCCTCTGGCGACGTCACCACCCTGGGTAACTCCTCGCAGTTCTACACGATCAACGGGATCGTGTACCACCTCACCCGCACCACGGGCTGGGTGCTCAGCGGTTCATCGACCGGCGGCTGCGGCACCGGCGGCGGAACCCTGCAATACAAGCAGGCGAACGTCACGGTGACCTGGACGGGCATGAACCCGGTCACCCCAGCCGTCCGTGCCGACACCCTGATCGCCCCGGCCGGCCGGATCAACGACCCGACGCTCGGCACGCTCATCGTGTCGGTGCTTGGCGCCTCCGGCACCGGAAAGGCCGGGGTGACGGTCACGGCAACACCGAGCGCGGTGGCCGGCAATACCGCAATGCCGCTGACGGTGGTCCCGTCGCCGACGGACGCGAACGGATGCAGCTACATCCTCAAGGTGACGCCCGGCACCTACGACGTCACGATATCAGCCACCAATTTCGTGAGCGACAAGCAGGAGCAGGGCTCGGTGATCCGACAGACCGGTGTCGCGGCAGGAACCTCGGCCTCGGTGGGGTTCCAATTCGACTTGGCCGCGTACTTCAGTGTCTCCTACGCCACCAACTACACCGCGTCCACTCCGCAGTTCCCCACCAACCTCGATACGACCTTCTACAACACCTTCGGCACCTGGTACACCACGGCTCCCGCCACCAACCCCGCGCCATTCCACCCGTACCCGGCCGGATACTCCATCTTCGCCGGAAAGTTCCTCGCGCCGAGCGGCGGCGGCTCGACCAGTTGCCTGTCGGTCGACCCGGCAGCGTGGACGACACCGGCCAGCTCCGACGGCGCGATCGGCCAACGAGAACCCGCCGTTTCCGCCGCTCCGGGGGCCACGGCCAGCGTCGGCGTGAACATGGGAATCATTGGGCTGAGCGGAGTTTCCAGCAACCCGTATATCACGGCCGTATCCCAATCGACCGCTCCGGGCACCGACGATCCCGGATGCCTCCAGACCATGACCTACACGTTTCCGAGGACCAACGGGTCGGTGCTCGCACTGCCGTATGGCTCCTGGAAGCTCTATCGAAGCGATAGCTTCGGTGTCCTCGGCACGCAACTCACCGCTCTTCAACTCAGCCCCCAAACCCGCGGCCAGGTGGACCCGGTGACCGGAATCGTGACCCTCGACCCGCGAGTGGTGGTGGTACCGTGATTCCGCTGCACCGAGCACTCCGGCCGACCCGCGAGCGACGCCGGGACCTCGCGACCCGGGACGACGGGTTCTCGCTGGTAGAGCTCCTCGTCTCGATCACCCTCCTGGCGCTGATCGTCTCGATGGTCGCCGGGCTCTACGTGAGTTCGATGAAGACCATCGGGTTCGCCAAGAGCCTCACTCAGAATTCCAAGTTCGCCGCCAACGCGATGAACGAGATCTCGCGCGTGATCCGGGCGGGAACGGCCAACCCCGTTGCCGGAGTGAGCCTCAGCGACCCCGCCTTCGTGAGCGCCACCAATGAGGAGCTGACCATCTACGCCTACGTCAACCTCAACTCGGCGGCCGAACAGCCGGTGATGATCCAGTTGAGACTCAACTCCCTGCGTCAGTTGATCGAGAATCGCTGGCCGGCCACCGCAATCTCCACCGGATGGACCTTTCCCGATCCGGCCTCGACCCCGCCGTCATCCACGCGGATGCTCGCTGCCACCGTCGCCCCCAATTCCGCCGGCCAGCCTCAGCTCTTCAGCTATCTCAGGTCCGACGGAACGCCCCTCACCGTGCCGACCGTCGGCGCGCTCAGCGCCGCCGACCGCCGCACGATCGCCTCGGTGATGGTCACGCTCACGGTCCAGGCCAGCATGACCGATTCGACCAACCCGGTGACGCTGGAAAACACGGTCGGCATCCCCAACCTCGGCCTCACCCGGGTGGGTCCCTGATGCTGAGACTGATCAAGGCACGAGCGGCCCGGGCACGGGGCGACGAAGGAATAGCGATCATCCTGGTGATCGGAGTGGCCGCGGTATTGATTCTCTTGGCGACGATGGCGCTCTCCTTCTCGCTCAGCGGCGTCGTCAAAGCCAAGAACGATCAGGACTGGAATGCCGCAATGTCGGCGGCCTATGCCGGGGTCGAGGACTACAAGAGCAAACTCGCCAACGACAACACCTACCAGCAGTACGGGAACCCCGCGGCAGCGTTCAGCGCCTCGAGCACCGTGACCCTGCCGACCGGGCCAGGCATGAGTAATCCCGCCTTCGGGGTGGGAACCTCCGGCAGCTGGGCGACAGTCCAGGGGAGCGGGGGAGCGGCCTCCTACCGTTACGAGGTCGACACCTCCCAGTACGGAGCGTCGGGAAACCTGCGGATCCGCTCCACCGGTCGGTCCGGCACCGTGACGCGAAGCGTGGTGGCCGACCTCAAGCAGCAGGGGTTCATCGACTTCCTCTACTACACCGACTATGAAATCCAAGACCCCACTCTCAGCGGGGCGAGTACGAGCACCTGCGTGAAGTACGCGTGGGCCGGCCGGCCGACCAGCGGCTGCGGCGAGATCGCGTTCGGCGGCGGCGACATCATCAACGGCCCAATGCACTCCAACGACATCCTCCGAGTGTGCAATGCGACCTTCAATGGCGCCGCAACAACCTCGTACAACCCGGCCAGCGGCAATCGCTACACCCCGCGAGACTCGAACTACAACCCGTGCTCCGGCCAACAGTTCAACGCGACCAGCATCCCGGCCAACAATCCCACCTACTCACCCGTGATCACGATGCCCCCGACCAACAGCGCGATGAAGCAGGATTCCCGCACCGATGTGGTGACGAACCCCCGCCCGGGGTGTCTGTACACCGGTCCGACCAGCATCGTCTTCAACGCCGATGGCACCATGACCGTCCGGTCACCCTGGACGAAGGTCACCCGGGTAGTCGGTTCGCCAGCCACCGGCCCGGGGAGCCCGGCGACCTCGGCCTGCGGCTCTCCGGGGTCATCGTCGGGGACGCTCGGCGGCAGCACCGGCCAGACGTTCCCCGTGCCGTCCAAGAACCTGTTCTACGTGCAGAACGTGCCCGGGGCATCCACCGATCCCAACTATTGGCCGACCTCCGGTGCGTCGTCGCGTCCCTCGAGCTATGCCTCGACGACCTGTAACACGAGCAACGGGATCGGCTACCCAACTGCGTCCGAATACGTCAGCTCGGTCGCGACCGCCTACGGATGCCGTAACGGCGATGCATTCGTGTCCGGCCAGGTGCACGCGCAGGCCACGGTCGCCGCCGACAACTACGTCTACATCACCGGCGACATCACCTATGTGGACGCGCAGTCCGACATCCTCGGACTGGTGGGCAACGGCTCGGTGTGGGTCTGGAATCCCGTGACGCCGACCGGGTGGGGCACCTACTCGAGTCTGCTTCCCGACAATCGCACCATCGACGCGGCGATCCTATCGGTCGGCCACTCCTTCGTGGTGCAGAACTATGACCGGGGCGGTGGTCAGGGCACCCTGACCGTGGTCGGAGCGATCGCGCAGAAATTCCGCGGAATCGTGCGGAGTGGAAGCAACGGGTACATCAAGAACTACAACTACGACGAACGATTGCGTTACATCGCCCCGCCGAAGTTCCTCTCGCCGGTTTCGACCAGCTACGGCATCAGCGTCCTCGTCGAGGTGAAAACGGCGATGAATCCCGACGGAAGCACTATCCCGTGAGTGACGCGCTCCTCACTTCAGTCTTCATTGCCGGGATTGCGGTGCTCGGGCTGCTGATCGGGTCCTTCCTCAACGTCTTGATCTATCGAGTGCCGAACGGGCTCTCCATCGTCGCGCCGCCGAGCGCCTGCCCGCACTGTGGCGCGCGAATTTGGGCGCGCGACAACATCCCGGTGCTGTCCTGGTTGCTCCTCCGGGGGAAGTGCCGACACTGTGCCGAGCCCATCTCGGCCAGGTATCCGCTGGTCGAAGCGGGCACCGGTGTGTTCTTCGCTGCCGTGGGGCTCTGGCTTTCACCGGTACTGGCTGCCGCCCTGGATTCCCTGTCGGCCGCCCGGGTCATCGCTGCCTTCATCGCCCTTGCCGCATTCCTGTACCTCGCGTCGATTAGCGTCGCCCTTGCCGTGATCGACGTCGACACGCACCGTCTGCCCAATTCGATCGTCTTGCCCGGCTATCTGGTTGGCCTTCTCCTCTTGGCTGCCGCCGCACTTCTCGGCGGTACCTCGGCCGTCCTCCTGTCCACGCTGGTCGGCGGTGCCGCCCTCTTCCTGTTCTACCTTCTGCTCGCGCTCGCATATCCACGCGGGATGGGATTCGGCGACGTGAAACTCGCGGGCGTGCTTGGACTCTTCCTTGGCTTCGTCGGTTGGGGCGCCCTGCTGGTCGGCGCCTTCGCCGCGTTCTTCGTCGGCGGAATATTCTCCGTGGGAATGCTCGCGGCTCGACGTGTGGGGCGCAAGACCGGCATTCCGTTCGGGCCGTGGATGCTGCTCGGCGCGTGGATCGGTGTGTTTTTCGGTAGGGACATCGCGGGTGGGTATCTCGCGCTGTTCGGACTCAAGTAGGGGGTAAGGGACATGAAGTCAGGAATGGTCGTCGGTGTGGACATCGGCACGGATGCGCTTCGCGCGGTCGAGCTCGCCGCCCCGGGTAAAGGGGGTCGTCCGGTCGTCGTCCGGTACCGCGAGATGCCGCTGCCGGAGGGAGCGGTCAAGAGCGGCGAAGTGGCGGAGATCAACACGGTTGCCGCCGCACTCAAACAGCTCTGGTCCACCGGGGGCTTCCGCAGTAAGAACGTGCTTCTCGGAGTGGGAAACCCGAAGGTCTTGGTGCGGGATCTCACCGTGCCCCGGCTCAGCCCGAAGGAGATGAAGCAGTCGCTGGCGTCTCATGTGCAGGACATGCTGCCGGTGCCGGTGGAAGACGCTCTGCTCGACTTCTACCCGCTGTCGGAGTACTCAACCGAGTCCGGACCGGTAGTGCAGGGGCTGCTCATCGCGGCGATCAAGGAGTCAGTGAAGTCAAACGTGGCGGCGGTTCAGCTCGCCGGCCTCACCCCGGTGGGCGTGGATCTCATACCCTTTGCATTGAGCAGAGTGTCGCGGCACTCCGGCGGAACGGTTGCGGCGATCGATGTCGGAGCGAGGACGACCAACGTTGTCGTGACTACGGCGGGCATCCCACAGTTCGTGCGGATCATGGCCGCCGGAGGGCACAACGTCACGGCCGCCCTCACCGATCGGCTGCAGCTCACGGTCGAGCAGGCGGAATCGGCCAAGCGCGCATTCGGCATCGGCATCGGCTCGCTCTTGCCGGACGAGGTTCCCGTGGCCGACGTGATCCGCCAGGTAACCGGAGACCTCTTGACGAGCCTGCGCAATACGTTGAGCTACTTCATCAACACCCACCCGGGTGTCACCTTCGATGCCATCGTCCTCACCGGGGGAGGCGCCTACCTTCCCGGATTCGCGGATGCCCTCTCCGAAGTCACCCGGATACCGGTGACCACGATCGATCCGTTCGCGGAGGTCGATCTGGCCAAGCCGGGTAGGGACCAGCCGGGTTCTTCGCAGAGTCGATCGATGTCGGTAGCGCTCGGTCTGGCACTTGGGAGCGCCGCCTGATGGCCGCGATTGGCAAAAAGGCCGTGATGGCGAGACTCGTGCTCGGGCCCCCCCCAAAGGCGGACCTGCTCCCACCCGAAGTCGGACTCGCGATCCGTGCCCGGTCCTCGCAGAGGATGACGGTGTTCGTTGTCGCGATCGTCGTGGTCGTGATCGGACTCGGCTACGGTGCGGCGGCAGTGACCGAAATGCGTGCACAGGGAGATCTCAACGCGGAAACCGCGCGAACGGCCACACTTCTGGCGTCCCAGTCGAAGTACGCCGAAGTGCGCAGCGTGAACAGCGCCATCGCCAACACGACCGTCGCGCGCACGATCGGTTCATCGACGTCGATCGACTGGCAGTCCTACATCGCATCGATTCAGGGAAGTCTGCCTTCCGGGACAAGGATCACAACGTTCACGGCAAAATCGGGTTCGCCGATAGCCGCCTTCGTGCAGCCGACCGTTCCGCTGCAAGGCGAGAGGCTGGCGGAGCTCACGTTCGTGGCCACGAGCCCGTCGTTGCCCGACGTGCAGAATTGGCTCAACGGGCTCGCGACCCTCAAGGGATTCGTCGACGCGCTCCCCGGCACCGTGACTCTCTCTGCCACGACAACGCCGACGCCCCAGTATCAGGTGGGGATCACCATGCACATCAATGAGCAGGCGCTCGACTTCCGCTATGCAACGCAAGCCACCAAGGATGCCGCAGCCAAGGCCGCGAAAGCGGCCGCGGACGCAGCAGCTTCGTCCTCGACTCAGGGAAGCAAGTAGAAATGGACTACAACTCGACCCGCCGAATCTGGACTATCGGAGCCATCATCATCTCCCTCGGAATCATCGCTATGGGCTGGTTCCTGGGAATCTCTCCGGCACTGAGCCAGGCGGCACAGGCAGACACCCAGCGCGCGGCCGCGGAGGCCCAGAACACGGTACATGAGCAGGAGATGGCGAAACTCCAAAGGCAGTTCACCGATCTCCCGCTACTCAAGGAACAGCTTGCCGTGCTGCGCACCTCCATCCCGGATAGTGGTGAACTGTCGACCTTTCTCGGCCAGTTGCACGCACTCGAGCTGCAGAACGGGGTGAAGGTCTCCCTTTTCACGGCCTCCAACGGCCAGCTGTACACTCCGGTGAAAAGCATGAGTCCTTTGGTGGTCACCACCGACTCGCGGGTGAGCCCCTCGAACTTCGTGCCCATTCAGGTCGGGGTCTCGGTCGAGGGAACCCAACCTCAGGTGATGAGTTTCATCGAAGGGTTGCAGACCGGGCCACGACTGTACCTGGTCACCGACCTCAACCTCGTCCTTGACCCCACGACAGGAAACTTCAAGGCCATGATCGGTGGGCTGGTGTATGTCCTGCTCGACAAGCCGGCCACACCGGCGACCGCGGCGACGAAGGTGAAGACGGCGACCTCGCCATAGACCCGCCCGCCGGTTCGCCGTCATTGCTAGAGTGACGGTGAACTGCCGGGACGCCCCGGCACCCGGTAAGGAGTGGCACCGATGAACGACAACACGCCCGAAAAGGCTGCAACCCCGTCGGCCAAAGGCGCCGATGGACTGGACGGTGACGGCAACCGCGTGCCGGCCACCGAAACGCCGGCCACCGAAACGCCGGCCTCACGAACTTCTGCGGCGGAAGGGCCGGCGTCGCCGGAGCCGGTATACGAACTCGTCGAGGTAACACCGGATGCGGCATCCGCCTCCGAGCCGGTGCCGGCCTCCGACGGTACAGCCGCCGAGAAGGCGGACGCGGCAGGGACGACGGCAGCGGAGCCCGAGCCGGCCCCGCGCCCCGCGACCTCTGCCGCCTCGATGCAGACGATCTACGTGCCGGCTCCGGTGCCTCCGCGCCGCACGGGAAATCGGGGGTTCGGGGTGGCGATCGCGCTGCTGTCGAGCGTCGTGTTTGCGGCACTCTACGCGCTGGCCATCGCCGCGATTCATGCGGTACAGGTCGGGGAATTCCGCTTCGACTTCTTCGCCTCTCCCGCCTTCTACACGCCCATCGTCTTGTTCTTCGTTGGGTTCGTGTTGCTCGTGCTTGTGGTCAATCGCGCCTCGTGGTGGGCCTATGTCGTCGGTAGCCTGTTCGTCGCGCTCTTCGTCTACTTCGGCACGGTGGGCACCGGGCTCCTCATCAACAACGTGTTCGCCGAAACCCCGGCGAACGCGGCACGGCTGTTCGCCCAGGCCCTCGCCAACCCCTTCATCATCGCCGCCGCCCTATTGGCCCGCGAGGTGTCGATGTGGATGGGAGCCGCGATCAGCGCGCGCGGTCGCCGGGTGAAGGCACGCAATCTCGAGGCACGCGAGGTCTTCGAACGCGACTCCGCGGCGCGTACCGCCGACTACGAGAGCGCGCGCTACGGCACGCGCGACGCCACCGCCTAGCCGAGGAGTCCCGGTACCGGGGTGGATGCCCGACGTCGCTACGCGATCACCATCGCGGTCTTCGCGGTGGTGCTCTTCCTCGCCATCGCGATCGCGATGAGCGGGGCCATCAGTCTGTTCGCCGACCGTGAGGTGCTCGCCGAGCGCGATGCCGGTCCGCTCGTCGCGCCGACGATGTTCGCTGTCGCCACCACCGTCCTGTATGCGCTGCTCGTGACCTTCGGGCTCCGGCGTGGGTCGATCGTGCTCGGGGCCTTCGTGATCGCCGCCCTCACCTATTTCGCCTTCCTCGTCAGTGGGGCAACGCTGTACTCCCTGGGAAAGGGCCAGCCGGTGCTTGCCCTGCTCTTCCTCGGGTCGAACGCGATCGGGCCGTTCGCCCTCGCCGTCGCCGGGATCTCATTCGCGGTGGCCCTGGCGTTCTTCCTCCTGCTGTCGTTTCGCGACAGCGGAGGAGCCCGGCGCACTCCGCGCTGGTGGTGGGAGAATCGCGACGACCGGGAGAGAAACGAGTGAGGCATCCCGGCCCGCCATCATTTGACCGCCACCCCGGCGAAGACTAGTATTTACGAGGTGTGCGCTTTGCCGTGCGCTTGAACCGTGCCCGCTCCGCAGGGAGCGACCGGTCAGGCTCGGCAGCAGTCATACACGCTGGGTTTGCGGCCCAATAGGGCGCTGCAGCCCCCACGGCATACCACTCAGGAGCTGACGCTTTTGTCACGTTTCGCGTGTGGTGCAAAACGATCCGACGGACCTACAGAACGTCGGATCGGATGCTAAATGCAATAGCTGTCACCGTGCAGTAAATCCAAGGAGTATGTAGTGCCCACCATCCAGCAGTTGGTCCGCAAGGGCCGTAGCCCCAAGGTCGTCAAGACCAAGGCGCCCGCCCTCAAGGGCAACCCCCAGCAGCGTGGTGTGTGCACCCGCGTCTACACGACCACCCCGAAGAAGCCGAACTCGGCGTTGCGCAAGGTCGCCCGCGTCAAGCTCTCCAACGGCACCGAGGTGACCGCATACATCCCCGGTGAGGGCCACAACCTCCAGGAGCACTCGATGGTGCTCATCCGCGGTGGGCGAGTGAAGGACCTCCCCGGCGTGCGCTACAAGATCGTGCGCGGCGCGCTCGACACCCAGGCCGTGAAAAACCGCAAGCAGGCCCGTAGCCTCTACGGCGCGAAGAAGGACAAGAAGTAATGCCTCGTAAAGGACCAGCACCGAAGCGTCCCGTAGTAGCGGACCCGGTCTACGGAGCCCCCATCGTCAGCCAACTCGTCAACAAGATTCTTCTTGATGGCAAGAAGGGTCTCGCCGAGAGGATCGTCTACGACGCACTCTCCGGAGTCTCGACCAAGAACGGTGCGGATGCCGTCGTCACGCTCAAGAAGGCGCTCGACAACGTGCGCCCGACCATCGAGGTCAAGAGCCGTCGCGTCGGTGGATCCACCTACCAGGTTCCGGTCGAGGTCAAGCCTCACCGCGCCAACACCCTCGCACTGCGCTGGCTCACCACCTACGCGAAGGCCCGTCGCGAGAAGACCATGACCGAGCGTCTCACCAATGAGATCCTCGACGCCTCGAACGGCCTCGGTGCCGCGGTGAAGCGTCGTGAGGACACTCACAAGATGGCTGACGCCAACAAGGCCTTCGCCCACTACCGCTGGTAGGCGCCGGAGTCATGCCAATCGCGCAAGCGATTGCGTGACGCCCGTCCCGAGGGAGCCTGCGACCGAGGTTTCGGGCTCCCTTCCCAGCATCCGATCATCCCTATCTCCGGAGGACATCCGTGGCACAAGACGTGCTCACCGACCTGAACAAGGTCCGAAACATCGGCATCATGGCTCACATCGATGCGGGAAAGACCACCACCACCGAGCGCATCCTGTACTACACCGGCATCACCCACAAGATCGGTGAGGTGCACGACGGTGCGGCCACCATGGACTGGATGGCGCAGGAGCAGGAGCGTGGGATCACGATCACGTCCGCTGCGACCACCTGCTTCTGGAACAAGAACCAGATCAACATCATCGACACGCCCGGTCACGTGGACTTCACCGTCGAGGTGGAGCGCTCGCTACGCGTGCTCGATGGCGCGGTCGCGGTGTTCGACGGCAAGGAGGGCGTCGAGCCCCAGTCCGAAACGGTCTGGCGGCAGGCCGACAAGTACGACGTTCCGCGCATCTGCTTCGTCAACAAGATGGACAAACTGGGTGCGGACTTCTACTACACGGTCGACACGATCATCAAGCGACTCGGAGCCAAGCCGCTCGTCATCCAGCTCCCCATCGGTTTCGAGAACACCTTCGAGGGTGTCGTCGACCTGGTCGAGATGCGCGCGCTGACCTGGCGTGGCGACTCCAAGGGTGACGTCGAGCTCGGTGCGAAGTACGACATCGAGGAGATCCCGGCCGATTTGGTCGAGAAGGCCAACGAGTATCGTGCGGCCCTCCTCGAGGTCGTCGCCGAGACCGATGACGCCCTTCTCGAGCGCTTCATGGAGGGCGACACCGACTTCTCGGTCGCCGAGATCAAGGCCGCCATCCGCAAGCTCACCATCTCGAGCCAGATCTACCCGGTGCTCTGTGGTTCCGCGTTCAAGAACCGCGGCGTACAGCCGATGCTCGATGCGGTCGTCGACTACCTGCCGACGCCGCTCGACGTGCCGGCCATCGAGGCCCACGACCCGCGTGACGAGGAGAAGGTGATCCTGCGCCACCCGGATTCGACGGAGCCCTTCGCGGCCCTCGCGTTCAAGGTAGCGGTGCACCCGTTCTTCGGTCGTCTCACCTACATCCGGGTTTACTCGGGCAAGGCCGACTCCGGCGCCCAGCTGGTCAACGCCACCAAGGGCAAGAAGGAGCGCATCGGCAAGATCTTCCAGATGCACGCCAACAAGGAGAACCCGGTCGATTCGGTGACTGCCGGTCACATCTACGCGGTCATCGGACTCAAGGACACGACGACGGGTGACACGCTCACCGACCCGACGAACCAGGTGGTTCTCGAGTCGATGACGTTCCCCGAGCCGGTCATCGAGGTGGCCATCGAGCCGAAGACGAAGGCCGACCAGGAGAAGTTGGGGCTCGCGATCCAGAAGCTCGCCGAAGAGGACCCGACCTTCCGAACCGAGCAGAACCAGGACACCGGCCAGACGGTCATCAAGGGAATGGGCGAGCTTCACCTCGACATCCTCGTCGACCGGATGAAGCGGGAGTTCGGCGTCGAGGCGAACGTGGGCAAGCCCCAGGTCGCCTATCGCGAGACGATCCGTCGCATCGTGGAGAAGCACGACTTCACCCACAAGAAGCAGACCGGTGGATCCGGGCAGTTCGCCAAGATCCAGATCTCCCTCGAGCCGATGGAGGTGACCGCCGAGAAGAGCTACGAGTTCGAGAACAAGGTCACCGGCGGTCGCATCCCGCGGGAGTACATCCCGTCGGTCGACCATGGAATCCAGGACGCGCTGCAGGTCGGCGTGCTCGCGGGTTATCCGATGGTGGGCGTGAAGGCGATCCTGCTCGATGGCGCATACCACGACGTCGACTCCTCGGAGATGGCGTTCAAGATCGCCGGTTCGATGGCATTCAAAGAAGCGGCTCGCAAGGCCGATCCCGTGCTGCTCGAGCCGCTCATGGCCGTCGAGGTGCGCACCCCGGAGGAGTACATGGGGGACGTGATCGGTGACCTGAACTCGCGTCGTGGCCAAATCCAGTCGATGGAGGATGCCACG
>JANMBI010000142.1:0-4131 GCA_031360325.1 Frigoribacterium sp.
AATCGCACGTCGTCGGGGGTCGGCCATCCGGTGGGACGGCGGGCGAGGTGCCACTGGCGGCTGGACGAGGGTGAAGTCATGGAATGCTCCTGTGGGCTGCCGCGGTTCGTCGCGGCTTCTCCAGCGTAGCCAATCGCGCTATGGTGGCCATACCGAACAGTCGGTTTGCACCTTTGTCTCGCGTTAGGACCCCCGGTGAATCGCTTCGACGGCCGGACCGCCCTCATCACCGGCGCGAGTCGCGGCATCGGGCTCGCCATCGCCACCCGGCTGGTGGACGAGGGTGCGCGGGTGCTCATCACCGCCCGTCGCGAGGACGCCCTTCGCGAGGCCGCCGCGGGACTTGGCTCTTCCGCGCGCTGGGTCGCGGGTAAGGCCGACGACCCCGACCACCGGGCGGAGGTCTTCGATGTGATCGGCCGCGAATTCGGCGGACTTGATCACTTCGTGAGCAACGCCGGCGTCAACCCGAGCTTCGGGCCGACGCTCGAGACCGAGCACTCCGCGATGGCGAAGATCCTCGAGATCAACGTGATGGCCGCCCTCGATTGGTCGCGGGATGCCGTGGCCGCGGGCCTCGGGGCGCGCCGTGGCTCGATCGTGAACATCGCTTCGATCGCGGGGCTCACGGCGGCACCGGGCATCGGGTTCTACGGCGTCTCCAAGGCCGCCCTCATTTCGCTCACGACGCAACTGGGCTTCGAGCTTGCACCGGACATCCGGGTCAATGCGGTGGCCCCCGCGGTGATCAAGACGAGGTTCGCCGAGGCGCTGTACGAGGGGCGCGAGGCGGAGACGGCCGCGGGCTACCCGCTCGCGAGGCTCGGAGTTCCCGAAGACGTGTCCGGCGTCGTTGCCTTCCTCCTCTCGGACGACGCCGCCTGGATCACCGGGCAGACGATCGTCATCGACGGCGGCGCGTCCATTCGCCCGGTCGTCTGATGGTCTCGAACGCCGGCGTCAAGGATGCGGTCCGCAGGGCGGCGGTCGAGCTGTTCGCCCGCCAGGGCTACGCCACCACCTCGGTGCAGCGGATCGTGGACGCCGCCGGGGTCACCAAGGGCGCGATGTACCACTATTTCCGGTCGAAAGACGACCTGCTGTTCGGCATCTACGAGCATCTGCTCACTCTCCAGGGGGAGCACCTTGCGGCGATCGTCGCACGCAATGGTTCGACGACCGAGACGCTTCGAGCCGCGTGCGTCGACGTGATCGAGACCTCGATCGAGTTTCTCGACGAGGGCACGGTGTTCTTCCGCTCCGCGCACATGCTGCCGGTCGAGAAACAGCTGGAGGTGAAGCACCGTCGTCGCCTCTACCACGATCGGTTCGCGGCGCTGGTGGAGGAGGGGCAGCGCGCGGGCGTCTACCGCACCGACATTCCGCGCGCGGTGCTCGTCGCCAACTTCTTCAGCGACCTGCACTACCTGCCGCAGTGGAACTCGGCTGATGGCCCGGAAGAAGGCGGTCTCATCGCCGTGCAGCTCACCGACCTGTTTCTCGCCGGAATCGCCGCATCCGCTGTGTCAACGCCATGAGAACAGACTGACAGTAACCTGACGAACCTGACGACACTGACGAAGGAGTCACCTTGGCACGACTTGCGAACACGGTCGCGATCATCACGGGCGGAGCTCGAGGAATGGGGGCCGCTCATGCCCGGGCGTTCGTGCGGGAGGGCGCGCGGGTCGTGATCGCCGACGTATTGGATGACGAGGGGCGCGCCCTCGCCGCCGAGCTCGGCGACTCCGCGCGCTATGAGCACCTCGACGTGACCTCGGAGCACGAATGGGGGGTCGTTGTCACCGCCACTGTCGGCGCCTTCGGCACCGTCGACGTGCTGGTGAACAACGCAGGAATCGGCAACATGGCCGCGATCGACAGGTACACGCTCGGGATGTGGAACTCCGTCCTCGCCGTGAACCTCACCGGCACATTCCTCGGCGTGAAGGCCGTCGTTCCGGTGATGAAGGCGGCGAAACGCGGGTCGATCATCAACATCTCGTCGGTCGAAGGCCTGCGCGGCAGCGCGGGACTGCACGGCTACGTCGCCTCGAAGTTCGCGGTGCGCGGACTCACCAAGTCCGTGGCGGTCGAGCTCGGGCGCTACAACGTGCGGGTCAACTCCGTGCATCCGGGATTCATTGTGACCCCGATGACCGAGGAGCTCGACTTCGCCGACCAGCAGGTGCCGCTCGGGCGCCCGGCCCGGCCGGAAGAGGTCTCGTCGCTTGTCGTGTTCCTCGCGAGCGACGAAAGCGCGTACTCGACCGGGGCGGAATTCGTGATCGATGGCGGCATGACGGCGGCGATCCCCCACTCCTGAACGATCAACCGACCGCAACCGGACGCGGGTCGAGGTGGATGCCCGCGATCATGCAGCGCACCGACCCCCCGGCGAGTTCGATGGTCGGGATGTCGAGGGGGAGGAGCGTGCAGGAGCGCTCGATGACCGCGAGTTGATCGGGACGAAGGCTGTCGGCCGCACGGCGGGAGAGGGCGAGGATGCGACCGCCCGGCGCGTGCAGTTCGATCGCGTTGCCGGCGAAATCGCACACCTGCCCGAAGTCGAGATCGATGAGGGTGCGACCGTCGGCGGTCAGCCGATCCACCACTTGGGCGCGGCGCGCCGCGGACTGGATGAGCTCGAGCCCCACCATTGCGAAGTCGGTGGCGATCCCCATCATTACGTTCGTGTGATAGATCGGCACGCCGGACGGGTCGACGGCGTCGAAGACCATCGGTTCATAGCCGAAGTTCGTGCAGAACCGTTCGAGCGCGATCGGGTCGGCCCGGTGGGAACGGGCGACGTAGGCGACCCGCGACACATGGTCGAGCACGATCGCACCGGTGCCCTCGAGAAAGACATCGTCGAGTTCGAGTCCGGAATAATCGATCACGTCCTGCACACGGTACTCGTTCTTCAGCAGGTCGATCACGTCCGACCGCCGCTCGCCACGTCGATTCTTTGCATACATCGGGTAGATCGCGACATGGCCGCCCGGATGGGTGGACATCCAATTGTTGGGGAACACGCTGTCGGGCCGGTCCGGGCTTTCATCGTCGAAGAGGTGAACGCGGATGCCGGCGGTCTCAAGCGCCGCGGCCGCCCGCGTCACCTCGTCGAAGGCCGCGGCCGCGATGCGGGAGGACTCCGTCGCTGCACCGGTCGCCTGGAAGACGTTGTCGTCGGCGGTGAGCGGATTGGGCCGGAAGTGGTGGGGCCGCACGAGCACGACCGCGGAAGGCGCCTGGATGGACACGGGACTCAGCCACCGACGGGGGAGAGGGCGCCGATCATGCCGAAGAGGTCCTTCGGGTTCTCCGGAGCGGCGACGAGGTCGATCTCATCGAAGTAGTCGGTGTCGGCGACGGAGTCGCGCAGGTAGCGCAGGGCGGAGAAGTCCTCGATCGCGAACCCGACCGAGTCGAACAGCGTGATCTGGTCCGGCGAGGTGCGCCCGGGCGCTGCGCCGACGATGACTCTCCAGAACTCGGTGACGGGGAAGTCGGGTGCCATCTGCTGGATCTCGCCCTCGATGCGCGTCTGCGGCGGGAATTCGACGAACACGGAGGCCCGGTCGAGGATCGCGGCCTCGAGTTCGGTCTTGCCGGGGCAGTCGCCGCCGATCGCGTTGATGTGAACGCCCGGTCCGACGAGGTCGCTCGTCAGGACGTTCGCGAGGGCCTTGTCGGCGGTGCAGGTGGTGATGATGTCTGCACCGGCCACGACATCCGCGGCACTCGTGGCGACGGTGACGTCGAATCCGAGCGGTGCGAGGTTTCGCACGAACTTGTCGATCGCGCCCGGATCGGTGTCCCAGACACGGAGGCGGTCGATGCCGAGCGCCGCGCGGAATCCGAGGGCCTGGAATTCCGCCTGGCTGCCGGCGCCGATCATCGCCATGGTGCTGGAATCCGGTCGGGCGAGCTCTCCGGCGACCATCGCGGACGTGGCGGCGGTGCGGAGAGCGGTGAGCAGAGTCATCTCGGCGAGGAGCGTCGGATAGCCGTTGTGAACGTCGGCGAGTACACCGAAGGCGGTCACCGTCTGGTAGCCACGCGCCGGGTTGGAGGGATGACCGTTGACGTATTTGAAGGCGTAGGTCTCGTGGTCGCTGGTGGGCATCA
>JANMBI010000146.1:0-4949 GCA_031360325.1 Frigoribacterium sp.
CGGCTCGAATATCGGCTTCCGGCGTAGTTGTTGTCGAGAATGGCTATCGGGTGAATCTCGAGGGTGGCCCGCCCGCTCCTCACTAACGCCGCTGTTGCGCTCGCGTAGGTCGCTTCGAAGGATTTGCAGGCCGGGCACGCCCAGTCTTCGTACATCACGATTTTCGCGACACCGTTTCCCACGCTCGATGCGGTCGGGGTAAGGGCTCCGTTCGCCGGCGCAGCAGCGGTCGCGACCGGGTTTATGGCACCGCTTTTGTCCACCAGCACGATTCCGCCGCTCGCCATGTTCTTCGGTCCCGGACTGCCCGGTGCCGACGAATTCACGATGACCAGGGCGAGAATCGCGATGACGGCGACCACACCGAGCCCGATGCCGCCCTGAATGAAGAGTCGATTGCGACGCTGGCGCTTCTTCGCCGCCTCACGCTCGAGTCGAGCGGTTTCGCGCGCGATCTCCCGTCGATCCTTTTTGCCCTGTGGAGAATTCGATTTGTCGGAAGCGGACATCGATCGGTTGGCATCCTTCTGTGAGGTCGGGGGAGAAGTGGGGAGAATTTACGGGGTGAACCGTGAATCGGTCAATGATGGGCCTGTGCGTTCGCTGAGACTGGTCAGAGGTGGGTGAGCAGGTCGAGCCGGACCTGGGCCAGGACGGCGACGACCACGTAGCTCACCAGCGTGATCAGGGGAACGTATCCGTAGGCCGCCGCGGCAACTCGTCGCAGCTGTGGCGACACCGGTATCTGACCGGACCGGAAACCGAACAGGATGATCGCCCAGAACGACGGGATCACCACCGCCCAGGTCGCCATGCACCAGGGGCAGAGTGTTCCGAGCACGAAGATGCTCTCGCCGATGAGCCATACCACGAATGCGAGGGCGGCGGTCATACCGAGGGCCATGGCGATCCAGAACCAGCGCGCGAAGCTCGCACCGCCGATGATCAGGACCGCGATGACGAACACCGCCGTCCATCCGCCGATTCCGAGCCGTGGATTGGGGAAGCCGAAGAGCGACCCCTGCCAGGAGCGGAGGTTCTTGCCGCACTGTACGAGCACACTGAGGTTGCAACTGGGAGCGACCTCGGGAGCGGTGAAGGTGCCCACCTTGTCCACGGTGAGGCGGAAGGCGGCGAAAAAGCCGACCACGGATGCCACGGCCAGGAACATCCCGAGCTCCAGTGGTCGACCGTCACGTTCGAGTCGCGGCACCGTGAGGGCGAATGCGAGGACCATCACCAGGAGTTGGGCGCCGAGGAGCCAGGTGAACGCGAGGTAGGCCGTCCAGGCTTGGAATACCACGCCGACGGCGAGCACGGTCGCGAGCGCACGCCACCGGCCGGGCGAAATCGACGCGCCGGCGAGACCCGCCGCACCCGTGGCAAGTGCGATCACGAAGAGGGCGAGGGAGAAGGCCGATGACGGATACCCCAGCTCGTTGTCCGCCCCGATCAGGGTGGGGATGCCGGGGCCGGCTTCGATGCCGGCGAACGAAACGACCGTGGCGACGAAGGCGACAACCACGCCGACCGCACCCACGGCGGTGAGGGCTAAAGTGCCACGGCGCAGGATGGATACCGGCGGTGTCGTGGTCACCCTGAGGATTATTGCATGCGCCGAATGCCGCGGAACCGTCAGGGCGTGCGATAATTTGGTGTAGTCATCCGAGCCGCGCTCGATATGACGCCAAAGAATGCTTACCGGGCACCGTGTGGGTCGCAGAATTGCGGCCGATACAACGCCGGGCCACGCTGGTGCGGTATCGGTCCGTCAGGGCCGCAAGCGCACTCGCAGCGCGTCGGGTAGCCAGTTCCGAACAGATTCACCAAGACAAGCGAATGAAATCAGAGCCAGTTCCAGCGTGTCACAGCGACCGGGGGCGGGGGGCAGGTTTCGGAGCGAAGAATTAGCGGCACATCGACCGAGGCCAGAATCGCCGGAGTCGAGTACCGCGACGAGAGAGTACCCGACGGGTCGCGCGGCTTCCCGCTTCCGGGCTAGGAGTGCACCAGCGATGGTGGAGACAACTGCAGACAATTCCGACGGTTCCGCAAAAGACGCGCCGAAGAAGCGTTCACGACTCTTCGGGGCGCGCCGGGCATCGCGGTCGACGGCGGCTTCCGAGCCGGTGTCGACCGAGCCGGTGTCGACCGAGGCGGCACCGGTCGAACCGGTGACGGTCGCGCCGACCTCCGGCCAATCGACCTCTGGCGCGCCGACCTCTGGCCAATCGACCCCTGGCACATCGACCCCGGGCCAATCGACCCCCGGCCAACCGACCTCTGGCCACCCGGAGACGGCCGCCCCGACCGACGAAACGCCGGCCGGGCGTGCTTCGGCCCGGCGGCCGGCCTCGGCAGGGAGATCGGACCGCACGCGGAACGCCCTCTCCTCGGCCGATCAGGAGGGGGCGTCCGATGCGGTCGCCGCCACCCCGAACGAGTCGGCAGCTCCGGTGAAGCGTCAAACCCCCGCCGTGCGCCCGTCCACATCCCTGATCTTCCAGGCGCCCGACCTTCCGGTGCTTCCGGAGCGCTCGAGTTCGCGCGACGACGACTTCGACGAACCGCGAGAGGGGCGGACGCCGCGGAACCCCCGTGGCGGCAGATCCAACGACCGACTCGGCGATCCTTCCAACGACGACGAACAGCCGAACCTCCGTCGCCGCTCGCGCCGCCGGGCGGGCGATGAGAACCAGGATCCCGGAGCCGGTGGTGGCACCGGAGCGTCCGCCCCGGCCAACACGGTCGTCAAGGTGCGCGCCCCGCGCCCCGTGCCCGAGTTGAGCAACGAGCCGACCAAGGTCCGCGGGTCCACTCGCCTGGAAGCGAAGAAGCAGCGACGCCGCGACGGCCGAGATGCCGGCCGCCGACGTCCGGTCATCACGGAGGCCGAGTTTCTGGCTCGTCGTGAGAGCGTCGACCGCAAGATGGTCGTGCGCTCCAAGTTCGATCGCATCCAGATCGGAGTGCTCGAAGACGGGGTGCTCGTGGAACATTACGTGGCGAAAGCGGCGGATGCGAGCCTCATCGGCAACGTCTACCTCGGTCGCGTGCAAAATGTGCTCCCGAGCATGGAAGCGGCGTTCGTCGACATCGGACGGGGTCGCAACGCCGTCCTGTACTCCGGAGAAGTGGACTGGGACGCGGCGGCCGAGAACTCCGCCGAAGGAAAGAGTCAGGCCCGTCGTATCGAGCTCGCGCTCAAGCCCGGCGACCGGGTGCTCGTGCAGGTGACCAAGGACCCGGTCGGGCACAAGGGTGCTCGTCTCACCAGCCAGGTGAGTCTGCCCGGTCGCTACCTCGTCTATGTGCCCAACGGGTCCATGAATGGCATCTCCCGCAAACTCCCCGATACGGAGCGCGCGCGCCTCAAGAAGATCCTCAAGGAGGTCCTCCCCGAGAACGTTGGTGTGATTGTCCGCACGGCTGCCGAGGGCGCTACCGACGAGCAGCTCACTCTCGACGTCAATCGCCTGACCGCACAGTGGGCGGCGATCAGTACGACTCTCGAGACCGTGCAGGCCCCCGCGCTCTTGCACAGCGAGCCTGACCTCCTGGTGAAGATCGTGCGCGATGTCTTCAACGAGGACTTCCACGAGCTCGTCATCGATGGCGAGGATGCCGAACTCACCATCAAGACCTACCTCGCGCAGGTGGCTCCCGACCTCGTCGACCGACTCCACGCCTACCAGGGCACCGCCGACTCCTTCGACGAATTCCGCATTACCGAACAGATCGAGAAAGCCCTCGACCGCAAGGTCTGGCTTCCGTCCGGAGGCTCACTCGTCATCGACCGCACCGAGGCCATGACGGTGGTCGACGTCAACACCGGCAAGTTCGTCGGCTCCGGTGGGAACCTCGAGGAGACCGTAACCAAGAACAACCTCGAGTCGGCCGAGGAGATTGTGCGCCAACTGCGTCTCCGAGACATCGGCGGGATCATCGTCGTCGACTTCATCGACATGGTGCTCGAGTCCAACCGAGACCTCGTGCTTCGTCGACTGGTCGAGTGCCTCAGCCGCGACCGTACCAAACACCAGGTCGCCGAGGTAACTTCCCTCGGCCTGGTGCAGATGACCCGTAAGAAGCTCGGGCTCGGGCTCATCGAGTCGTTCAGCGAGCCGTGCGAGTTCTGTGCCGGCCGCGGCATCGTCATCCACCATGACCCGGTCGTTCGTCACCGTCAGTCGGCTCAGCCGGAGACCCCTCGACGGGGTCGCGGCAAGGGCGGCGGGAGCGGGAACGGTTCCGATTCGGGGCGTTCCGGCGGCGCGGCGCACAGTGAGTCGTCGGCAGGCCACAAGCCCACCGGAGGCACCCACGCCATCACCGATGATGTGAAGAACGCCCTCGCCCAGATCGCCGCCTCCACCATCGCGCACCCTGCGGTCGAAGAACGGCCCGCACCGACCGATCCCGAGATGCCACCCACTGAGCCCCCGGTCGCCGGACGCCGGGCGAAGACCACGGTCGAGACGGGGGTCGAAACCGCGGAGGCGCCGACGGTGGAATCCGCGACCATCGCCGCCGCCGAGGCCGCGGTCGAGATTCTGGACATCCCGGTGAAGAAGAACGCGCGCGGCCCACGGCGGATCTCTACGGAGGACGCGGAACTGATCCTCGACTCGGTGCTCGACGCACTTCCCGCACCGAAACAGCCGGGCCAGGGACGATCCCGAGTGTCTCGGCGTGCCTCGAGCGCCGGCATCGTGGGTACCTCGGGTCCGGCCGAGGGGCCGACCGTCGAGTAGCCGTCGCCTCCGGTCCGGCGGTTCGTCGTCTTACGAGCCGTCGGCCGGTTGCCTCGGCGCCCGACGCTCGCGCTGGGAGACCCGCAACCCGCTGTCGCGCAAGCGCTCAACCAGTTGTCGGATACCCACCGGTTCCGCTCCCGCGGCCACGAATTCGTCGTAGCGGTGTTCCGGAACGTCGTAGTGGTCGATATC
>JANMBI010000182.1:0-5304 GCA_031360325.1 Frigoribacterium sp.
CCAGAAGCTCATTCAGAGATTCCTCGACTCCGACATGCACATCGTCGTCACAGGCGGCGCGGGCAGCGGCAAGACTACGGCAGCTCTGCGCAAGGCAGCGCTGGCCATCGAACACGGGCTCCTCCACCCGCACAGCACTGCCCTGTTCCTGAGCTTCGCTAACGCCACCATCGACAGGGTCGCCGAGCACGCAGGAACCTTGCTGGATGGCGCCGCACTAAAGAAGCTGCAGGTGAGCACCTACCACGGCATCGCGTGGTCGATCTTGCGCAGCCACGGCTACCTCCTAGGGGCGCCGCGGGCCCTCGCCATTCTTAGCCCGGGCGAGGAGAACGCCTTCCGCGCCGGTCTCGGCGATCCCGATGCCGACATCAGCGGTGAGTTCCGCCGCCTGTTCACTGACTTCGGACAGGTGTCATTCGAGCTCTTTGCGGAACTGGCAGCCGAGATCCTGGCCGCCAACCCTGCAATCGCACGCGCCTACTCGAGCGCGCACCCCGTAATCTTTCTCGACGAGTTCCAGGACACCTCCGACAGCCAGTGGGGAATGATCCAAGCACTGGGGGCGACCAGCATGCTCATCGCCCTCGGCGACCCAGACCAGCGCATCTACGGCCACCTCCCTGGTGCGAGCGACCGTAGATTCGAGGATTTCCGCGACACCTACGCCCCAGCCGAGTTCGACCTCTCCGCATGGAACTGGCGCAGCCCCGAAGGGGCTATCGCTGCCTTCGGACGGGATGTCCTGACTGGGCAACTCGGCGACGCCTACGACTCGGTCGACATAGTCCTCACGGGATATCAGCCGCTCTCCGAACTCAAGTGGGCGGTCCTCGCTGGCCTCAGGAGAGTGCGCGAGTTCAACGGGACCATCGCGATTCTGACTCCGACCAGAGCGCTCGCCGCCCGCGTATACGACTATTTCCGCGAAGCACAATCGGACCAGCTGCCGAGGCTTAGCCTCGACATCAACTCGGACAAAGACGAGGCCTTCGCCGCGGTAATACTCATCGCTACGTTGCTGGAAATCACCGATGACGGCGATGCGTCGATAGCCGCGGCATGCCGGGCGTTCTCACGCTACCTGCTCACCCGAAACTCGAAACTCGCGAAGACGAGCAGGGAGCTCAGCGCGAAGATGCTCAACGAAGCGACGCGACTAGAGACCGGTGCCTCTGGGCGCGAGCCGGTCACGACTAAGAGGCTCCGCACCGCGGTGGCTGCGCACTTGGACCGGGCGCGCTCTGGCCACCCGTTCGCCGACTACCTGACCTCTCTGACGATCGCAACGGAAAGCGCGATAGGCGAGCTGGCCTCCGCGGGAAAAAACGCACGCACCGTCCAGTTGCTTACCCGCGGGAGCGAACTCGAGTCCGTCCTGTCCGACACTTGGCGGAGGACGGGCTCGTACGGAGGAGCCGCCGAGGCAATGCGCACGTCCGTGGTGCAGTACCAGCTGCTCAACGCCAAGCACGGAAGCCGCAACCTCATCGTCATGAACATCCACCGCGCCAAGGGAAAGGAGTTCGACGAGGTGTTCGTCTACGAGGAGCTACACGCACCCTTCGTACGTCAGGGCGACACGGACCTATCGGCAGCCCGAAAGAACATGAACGTCGCAGTTACTCGGGCACGCAAAAGAGTGACAATCCTCACCCCCCAACGAGCGTCGTCCACCCTATTCACCTGAAGTTACCGTCATCGCGGTCTTCGACAAGGAATACCGTCGGCGAGCGCCGATGTCGTCGCCCCCACTAACAGGCTCATGGGGAGGCGAGGGTGCTATTTTGACTCCGGCGCGAAGCGCCGACGGCGCCCTACCCTCCCCCGTCGGACCGAGATACGGGTAGTCATGGACTAGAGATCCTCCGCACGCTCAACATTCGACGCCGAAAGGGGACGTCGGGCGTCGACCGTCGCATAGCGGATCTGCTTACCGACTGATTGCGACACCAAAGACACTTCGGTCGGGAGCGACCGGAGACGGTCGACGGCCGCCTTGTTGCTCCTGTATTGGAGGGCGATGAACCAGCCCTTTGTAGCGTTGTCGGATTTCAGATAGCTCGGGAGCTGATAGCGCAGCCCGTTCCAGAACTTGCCGTTGTGAAGCTTCTTAACCTCGATCAGCAACCGCGCCGACGTGCTCGAGGAGGCCTTGAAATCCACTGGTCCTCGTCCGAGTTCGACTTCACGGTCAAGCTCGACGTCAAACTGCCGGAGGTATTGCTGGGCGATGCCCAGGAACACGAGCTGAGCGGCCTCTTCCGGTTTCTCGGAACCATCATCGTTCCACAGGAGGCTCCAGCCTCGCTGGTCCTCGATGAAGTGCCGGAACTGTTCGATGACTTCTGCTACGAGCTCAACGAGGTCATCGTGAGTGTTCACCGCGCGAGCGGGCAGGGGATGCTCGGCCGCGTACCGTGCGGGCTCTCGATCCCACTGGACAACTCCGAGCGGGTCGGCTCCGAAGTCGTAGCCGATCAGGTCTTCGCGGCTGGTCTGCGCTCGCGCCCAGTCCCGGACTCGATCGGGGTGTTGGCGGGCAAACGTGACGATGCTCGCCTTGGTCACGGCCTGGCCGACCCTGAGGTTCAGCGACAGGCGGATGTCGTCGTTGAAGTGGGAGTCGAACCAGTCGTCAGCGTTTAGCGTCGGTAGCCCGTTGAGGATGAATTCCGGCGCCAAGATCATCGGACGCCCGGTTTCGGGGTTGGTAGGAAGGTCGACGTCTTCGTTCTGCCACCTGGCGTCATCCAGGTTGACCCGCGCGTGCCGCACTTTGTGCTTCTCAAGGGGAATGTTGTGACGTCTTGCGATCCCCTGCGTGTATGCGATCAGTCGGTTCTTGATGACATTGGCAGTCGCATCGGAGATTCGGTCTGCGCCGATCCCCTCGTTCAAGATGCCGATCTCCTCGATGTGCTCCGGTTGCCCGAGGCCGGCCGCGATCGCGACTGCGATACCGTCGGCCATTCGCGCCGCGAAGCGATCACCAGCGCCGGAACCGCGGGTTCCTGCCGCGGTGTATCCGAGTCCGAGTTCGAAGGGCTCGGGGAAAGTGAGCAGTCGCCGCGCAGCCTGCGCCGATACGGAGGTGCTGCTTGTTGCCTTGGCGACCAACCCATAGCAGTGGACGAAGTGCGCGATTAGTTCGTCATGCGCTTGCGCCCATTCACCGCCCGCTTCGAGAAGGAGCAGCGGGTCGATGAAGAGTTTGGTGTCGATAGTCAGGTGCGGATCGAACCAGTCGTCTGCGTCGGAGCGTTCGACGCCGAAGGCCTCCGAGAACCTCACTTTCGGCCCCCGGTCATCGGTACGCGAGAGGCCGCTATCTCATAGAGACCGGCCGAGAGTCCCGATCCCGAGAGGAACCTGTCGTCGTCGATGCCCGCGGAGCTCATGACCTCGCGTGCTCGCGGCAACATCGACGGCATCTCAAGCGACGCCACCCTGCCGGGCTCGGCGCGGCGCCAGCCGTTCTGCGACATGCGGACCACAGCATTCCGGTAGGAGACATCGCCCATTATCCCGAGCGCACGAGCACGGTACAGCAGGGCCGCGAGGCTAGCTCCCCAGTGCTCTTTGAGGTCCGCGAGTTGTGCCCATGCACGACCCGCCGTGGAACTCGGCAGGAACGGCGCAATTTCCTCAGCTGGCATCAGGAACTCGGACGCAAATCGATTGGCCTGCTCCTCGGCGACCTTGCCGCCGGGTTCGGCGTCGTGATGCATGATCAGGTGCCCAAGTTCGTGGGCGACGTCGAACCGCTGCCGATAATAGTCGTCCTTCACAGGGTTCAAGATGATGATCGGCCTCGTGGCAGTGTGCAGCGAGTAGGCGTCGATGGCCGCGATGCCCGGCTCGCTGAAGACGACAATCACGCCTGCACGCTCCGCAAGGCGGACTGCATGTTGGATTGGGCCGGGGCCGACGCCAAAGAACTCGCGGGCCTCCCTAGCCGCCTCCTCCGGAGTCGTCGTGCGTTCGTCGGGGTCGACGGGCAGATCGGGTAGCAGCGCGTCAGGAAACTCGACGGCCTTCTCCAACATGCCGGCTACCTCGGCAACGAACTGTCCGTACGCCTCAGCCTCGTCCTGAGCGATCTGCGGCGTTGACCGAAGCGATCGGAAGTGCGGCTTGTTGACCCTGGGCGGTGCGCCCCCGCCGAAGAACTGTGGCTCGACCTTCAAAGCGAGCGCCAACTTTGCCACCGTGGCACGGTTGGGTTGCTTTGCACCCCCTTCCCATGCCGTGACCGAAGCTGGCGACATCTCGATCAGGGCGGCGAGATGTGCTTTCTTCAGTCCGGCGAGTTGTCGCGCCATGGTCAGACGCTCGCCGTTGAAGAACGAGGTCGCGGCGGCGAGCGTCTGCGACGGCCGACGCGGGCTAACCATTCGTCGCGCCCGACCCCTCGCCCGCCAACGGCCTCTTGATGCGCACGACGATGTCGTCCACGTCGGTCGATGCGGCATCGCCAGGAAGGGCCGGTCGCGCTGCCATGCTCGCGCCGCCCAGCGGGGTGCCGCCCGAGAGCAGCAGCTGACACCAGTGCCAGCAGGAGTCCTCGGCGTGTGCAGGGATCTTGCTCTGGCCGACGTAGAGTTCGAACTGCTTAGTCATCGGGTTGAAAGCGTGCGCCGCTACGAGCGTCACGCCAGTGAAGTCGTCATCATCGGGGATGCCGGGGATCGACTCCAGTCCGAAGTCGGCGTCGTCGAACAACGTGTTCTCACCGATGAAGTGCTGCGATGCGACCTGGCGTTTGGCGTCGCTACGCTGCACCCACTTGATGTCGTCGATGCCGCCGAAGATGTAGGACTGCAGCAGCACGCGGTAACCCTCGGCGGCCCAGCCCGGTGACTGCCGGTAGTCGCTCCGGA
Organism: Frigoribacterium sp.; assembly: GCA_031360325.1. Taxonomy (GTDB): domain Bacteria; phylum Actinomycetota; class Actinomycetes; order Actinomycetales; family Microbacteriaceae; genus Lacisediminihabitans. The sequence goes on from JANMBI010000182.1 coordinate 4,884, forward strand.
TGATCGCCTCGGGAGAAACGGATGGCATGGAGCGGAACACCTCGGGAGTGATTCCGCGTTCGAGCACATCCGACCCGGTTCCGTCCACGTCTTCTCCCAGAACGAATCTCCCGTTCGAGGTCGCGCGGTCCATCAGATCCTTCAGATGCTTGAAGTTGAGGTACCCGACGACTCCCTGGTCATGTCCAGCGTCCTCGTCGTATATCTGATCGGTAGCAGCGAAGGCAGCCGGCGCAGCCCAGGTCAGAACCTCAAGCACTCCGGAGTTGCGGAGGCTCCCGATGGCGTCTTCTTCAGCAGTCATGGGATCAGTCTACGGCCTAGTCAGTATGTAACGTTCTTACCTTCACTCTCCGCGTGTTCGAATCCTCACGATTGCATCTTTTGAAGGCGACGCCCCGCGAGGCCATCAGCGCGGCAA
>JANMBI010000199.1:0-12587 GCA_031360325.1 Frigoribacterium sp.
GTCGCCAACGCCGCCATCCAGCTCCATGGCGGTTACGGTTATCTGGCGGAGTACGGCCTCGAACGCATCGTTCGTGACCTGCGTGTGCACCAGATCCTCGAAGGGACCAACGAGATCATGCGCCTCATCATCGGTCGCAGTCTGGTGGAGTCGTGATGCACGCTTCCGACGGTGACGTTCTGGTGGAGCGCCGAGGTCGCCTCGGCCTGATCGTGCTCAACCGGCCGACGGCCATCAACGCCCTCACCCACGCAATGGTCATCGACATCGCGCGGGCCCTCGATGAGTGGGAGCGCGACGACTCGGTGTCGACCGTGCTGATCCGCGGTTCCGGCGAGCGCGGACTGTGTGCCGGCGGCGACATCGTCGCCATCTATCGCGACGCTCTCACCACCGACGCGTCCTCGGGCGGTGAGGAGTCCGCGGCGTTCTGGGCGGACGAATACGCTCTCAACGCCCGGATCGCCCACTATCCGAAACCGTACGTGGCGTTCATGGACGGTGTCGTCCTCGGCGGGGGGGTCGGCATTTCCGCTCACGGTTCGGTGCGAGTCGTGACCGAGCGCACCAGACTCGGCATGCCGGAGACCGCCATCGGTTTCGTGCCGGATGTCGGGGGCACGTTTCTGCTGTCGCGCGCCCCGGGAGAGCTCGGCACCCATCTTGCGCTCACCGCGTGCACGGTGACCGGCGCCGACGCGATCATGCTCGGGCTCGCCGACCACTTCGTCGAAAGCGCTCGGCTCCCGGACCTCGCCGCCGCCCTCGAGCACAAGTCTGCGGGTGAGGCAGTCGCCGAGTTCGCGGTCGAGCCTCCGCCGTCGCGGCTAGCCGAGGACCGCGGTTGGATCGACGAGAACTACGCCTTCGACGATGCGACCCGGATCGTAGCGAGCCTGCGGGCCTCCGACGGCTCCGACGGAGAACAGGCGCAGGAGGCGGCATCCGCCATTCTCGCCAAGTCGCCGACCGCGGTGTGTCTGACCCTCGAGTCGCTTCGCCGTGCGCGCGGCCTCCCCGGCCTCGAGGAGGTACTCGACCAGGAATTCCGGGTGTCCGTGCGATTGACGCAGGGAACCGAGCTGGTGGAGGGAGTACGCGCCCAGGTGATCGACAAGGATCGCGCACCGCACTGGTCGCCGGCGACCATCGGCGAGGTGGACCGGGACGACATCGAGGGGTACTTCATCGGCCTCGGAGATCGAGAACTCGGACTGGCATCGATGGCCGCACAGTCAGAGACCGCGCAGTCAGACAGGAGAATCGGATGACCAGCATCGCATTCCTCGGGCTCGGCAATATGGGGGGGCCGATGGCGGCAAACCTGGTGAAGGGGGGCCATACCGTCACCGGGTTCGACCCGGTGCCCGCCGCCCTCGCTCACGCCGCGGACAACGAGGTGATCGTGGCGGCGGATGCCGTTTCGGCGGTCTCCGGCGCCGAAATCGTGTTCACGATGTTCCCGAGCGGTCGGCACGTGATCGAGGCCTATTCGGGCGGACTCGTGGCCGCCGCGTCCCCCGGTACCCTGTTCATCGATTCGTCGACGATCGACGTCGAGGACGCCCGCACCGCGCGCACTCTGGCCGTCGCTGCCGGCCATCGCGGGATGGATGCCCCGGTGTCGGGGGGAGTCGGGGGGGCCACTGCCGCGACTCTCACCTTCATGGTTGGCGCCGACGACGCCGACTTCGCCGCGGCGGAGCCCATTCTCGGCATGATGGGCAAGCGGATCGTGCACTGCGGCGGATCCGGAGCCGGCCAGGCCGCGAAGATCTGCAACAACCTCATCCTCGGCGTTTCGATGATCGCCGTGAGCGAGGCCTTCGTGCTCGGCGAAAGGCTCGGACTCTCCCACCAGGCACTCTTCGAGGTCGCCTCAGCGGCGTCCGGGCAGTGCTGGGCCCTGACCACCAATTGCCCGGTTCCTGGTCCGGTGCCTGGCAGCCCCGCGAACCACGACTACGCACCAGGGTTCGCCGGTGCCCTCATGGCGAAGGACCTCGGTCTCGCCCTCGGAGCGCTCGAGTCGACCGGCACGGCCGCGGAGCTCGGGCCGCTCGCGGCATCCCTCTACCGGCGTTTCGCGGACGAGGGCGGTGCGAATCTCGACTTCTCGGCCATCATTAACACGATCCGCGACAGATCGGGAGGGGCGACAGCATGAGCGACTACGAGAACATCCTGCTCGAACGACGGGGGAGGGTCGGCCTCATCACGCTGAACCGGCCGAAGGCGCTCAACGCGCTGAACCTCGCCCTGATGCGCGACGTCGTGTCCGCCCTGACCGAACTGGACGCTGACCCCGAGATCGGCGCCATCGTGCTCACCGGCTCTTCCCGGGCCTTCGCCGCCGGCGCGGACATCAAGGAGATGGCCTCGCAGGGCTACATGGACATGTACCTCGCCGACTGGTTCGCCGGGTGGGATCGGGTGGCTGCGGTACGCACCCCGCTGGTCGCCGCGGTCTCCGGCTACGCCCTCGGTGGCGGCTGCGAGCTGGCGATGATGTGCGACTTCATCATCGCCTCCGACAGCGCCAAGTTCGGACAGCCCGAGATCACCCTCGCGGTGATCCCGGGAGTCGGCGGATCGCAACGGCTCACCCGAGCCATCGGCAAGGCGAAGGCCATGGAACTGATCCTGACCGGCCGGGTCATCGACGCGGTGGAAGCGGAGCGCGCCGGTCTGGTCGCGCGAGTGGTTCCCGCCGACGACCTGCTCGAGGATGCCCTTGCCACTGCCGCCACGATCGCCGGAATGTCCCTTCCGATCGCGATGCTCGCGAAGGAGGCCGTGAACGCGGCATTCGAAACGACCTTGGACGCCGGTATCCGGTTCGAGCGTCGCGTCTTCCACTCCGTCTTCGCCACCGACGACCAGAAGGAGGGGATGCTCGCCTTCATCGAGAAGCGATCCCCGGCCTTCAGCCACCGCTAGATCAGCTCGAACCGATAGGGAACCGCCGCATGACCGACACCACACCTCCCGGAGCCGTCGATACTCGTTCTCCCGTTGCCAGTGCCGACCAGCCGATGTGGATCGGCGGGGAGCCGGTTGCGTCTTCCACCGGCGAGTGGCGGGAGGTCACCAACCCGGCGCACCGCGGTCGACTGATCTGTCGGGTGCCCGCGGCCGGATTAGCGGATGTCGACCGGGCGGTCGCCGCCGCCCGCGCCGCCTTCCCGGCCTGGCGCGCGCGGCACTTCACCGAACGCGCCCGCGCGCTCGCGCTCATCGCCGACGAGATCGAACGGCGCGCGGAGGACTTCGCCCGTCTCACGGCGCTCGACACCGGAAACGCGTTGCGCACACAGGCCCGGCCGGAGGTGGGGACCCTGGTTTCGTTGTTCCGGTACTTCTCCGGAGTCGCCGGCGAGGTGAAGGGGACGACGCTTCCGGCCGGTGACAACCAGCTGCAGTACAGCCGTCTCGAGCCGCTCGGCGTGGTCGCCTGCATCCTCCCCTGGAACTCGCCGCTCATGATCGCCGGTTTCAAAGTGCCGGCGGCGCTCGCGGCCGGAAACACCGTGATCCTCAAGGCGGCGGATGATGCCCCGCTCACGATCCTGCTGCTCGCGGAGGTCTGCAACCGCCACCTTCCCGCCGGCGTGGTCAATGCCGTCACCGGGCGAGGCAGCCTGATCGGATCGGCGCTCGCGACGCATCCGGGGATCGACAAGATCTCGTTCACCGGCTCCACCGAGGTCGGCCGTGGCGTTGGCCGCCAGGCCGGCGAGCGACTCGCGCACGTGTCACTCGAGCTTGGTGGTAAGAATCCGTCCATCGTGTTCCCGGATGCGGTCGACGACGACCTCCTCGACGGGCTTCTGCTCGCCTCCCGATTCACCCGCCAGGGCCAGAGCTGCACCGCGGGGTCCCGTCTGTTCCTGCACGAGGACGTCTATGAGGAGGTCCTCGATCGTCTCATCGATCGGCTGGGGGCGCTGAAGGTGGGCGACCCTCTCGACGAGGCCTCCGACATGGGCGCGATCATCAATGGCAAACAGCACGCCTCGATTGACGAGTACCTCGCCGACGGTCGGGGAAACCCGGCCATGACCGTCGCCCTCGGCGGCTCGGCCCCCGCCGATGGACCGCTCACGGAGGGCTTCTATCACCTTCCGACGGTGTTCGCGGGCGCCTCGAACGACTTTCGGCTGGCGCGGGAGGAGATCTTCGGCCCCGTGCTCGTCGCCATCCCGTGGCGGGAGGTCGACGACGTCGTGAAGATGGCCAACGACTCCGACTACGGGCTGGCGGCCTTCGTCTGGAGCCACAATCTCGATCAGGCCCTCACCACCGCTCATCGCCTCGAGGCGGGCTGGGTGCAGGTGAACCAGGGGGGCGGCCAGATGGTCGGGCAGTCGTACGGAGGCTACAAGCAGAGCGGTATCGGTCGGGAGGTTTCCCTCGAGGGAATGCTCGCCGGCTTCACCCAGACGAAACAGATCAACGTGCGGCTCAGGGGATGACCGCCGGTCAACCGCTCCCGTTGACCGGGATCGCCGTGCTCGACCTCACTCGGGCTCTCGCCGGGCCCTACGCCACGGCACTTCTCTCGGACTTCGGGGCCACGATCACCAAGGTCGAGAGTATGAACGGCGGCGATTCGACGCGCAACTGGCCACCGTTCGAAAGGGAACACAGCCTCTACTTCGACTCCGTCAATCGGGGGAAGTCGTCCATCGCCCTCGACTTCTACTCCGCGGAGGGCAAGGCCCTGTTGCGGAAGATGGCCCTGGCCTCCGATGTGATCATCGAGAACTTCCGGCCAGGCGTCCTCGCCGAACTGGGGCTGGATGCCGCGGGGCTGCGTGCCGAGAAGCCCTCGCTCATCATCGCGTCGGTGAGCGGATTCGGGAGCACCGGTCCGCTCAGCCAGACGGCCGGACTCGACCAGGTGGCCCAGGCGATGTCGGGGCTCATGTCGGTCACCGGGAGGAATGCGAGCGAAACCTACCGGGTCGGCATCCCCATCATCGACATCTATGCCGGCGTCTTCACGGCACTGGGAATCGTCGCCGCTCTGGTGGGTCGTGAACGCACCGGAGGCGGGCTGGAGGTGTCGACCTCGCTTCTCGAATCGGCCATCGCGATCTCCGCCTTTCAGGGTCAGCGCTACCTCAGCACCGGGGTGATCCCCGAGCCCCAGGGCAACAGCCACCCGGTACTGGTGCCGTACGGGGTGTTCGCTACCGCGGATACGCCGATCGTCATCGCTGTCGGAAACGACAAGCAGTGGCGCGATCTCTGCCTGCTCATCGGGGATCCCGACCTCGCCGGCGACTCCGACTACGCCACCGGCTCGTTGCGAACGGCTCATCGAGAGGTGCTCACCGCCCGAATCGAGCGTTCGCTCGCTGCCCGGCCCGGCGTGGACTGGGTCGAAACCCTGCGGAAGGCCCGCATACCCACCGGTCCCATTTACAACTATCAACAGGTGTTCGACGATCCGCAGGTGCGGCATCTCGACATGGTGCAGCACGTCACGAGGGCGGACGGCAGCGACCTGCCGCTGTTGCGCGGACCGATCTCCCTCGACGGGGCGGCGCTGCCGATCCGGAAGGCGCCGCCGGCCCTCGGGGAGGACACCGAGCAGGTGCTCGCGGCCCTTGGGCTCAGCCCCGAGCAGGTGGCGGGTCTCCGCGCGGCCGGGATCGTGAAGACAGCGCCGTGAACGGTGACCTGCCACGCCTTCGGGTAGAGAGTCACGGCGTAGTCGCCACTCTGCTGATCGAGAATCCCGGCAAGCGCAACGCCGTGGATGCGGGGATGTGGCGACAGTTCGCGCCGACGCTCGCCGCGATTGCGGCGGATCCGAGCGTGAAAGTACTCGTGGTGCGCGGGGCGGGCGACGACTTCTCGGCCGGCGCGGACATCCCGGATCTCGATCTGATCCTCCACGACCCCTCGCTCGGGGACGGCGGTCATCTCACGGCCGCGGAGAGGGCGCTCGCTGATTTCCCGCGGCCGACGATCGCGGCCATCGACGGGTACTGCGTCGGGGGCGGGTGGCAGCTCGCGGCGGCCTGTGACATCCGGATCGCATCGAACCGGGCGACCTTCGGCGTCACCCCGTCCCGCATCGGCATCGTCTATCCCCTCTCCGGAATCGAGCGGCTCGTCAGCATTGCCGGACCGGCCGTCGCGAAGTACCTCCTATTCAGTGGCGACCTCGTCTCCGCGGCGACGGCTGAGCGTTTCGGCATGGTGTCAAAGGTGGTCGAGGCCGCGCACTTCGCCGACGAGGTTTCGGCCTTCGCCGACCGTCTCGCTGGACGGTCGCAACTCTCCATCCACGCGATGAAGCAGATCGTCGACGCTCTTGCCTGCGCCGGCGATGCGACTCGGGTGAATGACCGCTGGCAGGCCGAGGTCGCCCGGAGCGGGGATCCAGCGATCGGTGCGGCCGCATTCGCCGCGAAGCAACGGCCCGAGTTCACCTGGTCGCCGGCGTCCTCGGCGTCACCGGGCTGAATCGGCCTCCCCGAAGTCGCCCATGTTTCGACGGAACCTCCCGAGAGTTCGACCGAGCTCCTCGAGTTCTCGGTCGTCGAATCCCGACGACGCGAACACCCTCAGGTTGAGTTCGCGTGTCGCTGCCAGCGCGCGAGCGCGCCCTTCTTCGGTGATCTCCACGAGCGTGGTGCGCCCGTCGGTTGGGTGGCCAACGCGGCGGACGAGGCCCGCCCGCTCGAGGCGATCGACGGCGTTCGTCACGCTCGTCGGGTGCACCTGGAGGAGGGCGCTCGCCCGGTTCATGGGGAGCTCGCCGCTTCGCGTGAAGCTCACGAGCGTCAGCAACTCGTAGCGCGCGAAGGTGAGATCGAACGGCTTGAGCACGGATTCGATGCGGGCGAGGAGGATCTGCTGGGTGCGCATGATCGCCGTGATCACCGCCATTCCCGCGGCGGCATCCGACCAGCCGTGCGCGTTCCACTGGCGTCGGGCCTCCGCTATCGGATCTGACATCGCGGCCCCCGTCCCCGTTCATCTACACCGGTCGGAATCATCCTGCCATGTCGGCGCTCGATGATCCGGTGGGCGACGGGGCCAGTCGGCGGTGCCACGCGGCGGTCATCGGCGTCGGTGATGGCTAGGTCGAACCATTAGGCCATAGCCGGAGATGCGGATGCCCGATTTCGTGACCCCGGAGCCCCGCGTCCGTGCGCGGATGGTGCTTTCGCCGATGCGGGTGCCGAAGGCCGCCGACCTGCGGCGGGCGACTATCCGCGCGCACGAGTCGATCGCCAGGGCGATTCGGGAACGCGATGGCGCTGCGGCCCTTCGCCGCATGACTCGGCACGTGCGTTCCTATGCGGCCGAAGCCGTGAAGGGCGAGCAGACCATCGCCGCTGGGCGGCCCACGCCGTAGCACCGAACGCCGCGCCGTCGAATCGCGGGAGCGGACCCCGCTGTAGCACCGAATGCCGCGCCGTCGAATCGCGGGAGCGGACCCCGTCGAGAGGGCGCGGTCAGCACGCCGAAGGGGCGGATGATCGACGCGACCAAGCAGCGCAACGCGATTGACTACGATCAGGGGGTGACACCTTTGCGCCGGAATTCCGCCTCGTGGTTCCTCCGTTTCGTCGCGGTGATCGTGCTGGTGGGTCTCGGGGCCGGCGTCAGCGGACTGGCGGTAAGCCTCGCCCTCCACGGGCTCGAGCAGCTGGCCTACAACTACTCTGGCGGCACCTTTCTCGACGGAATCGTGAGCGCACCGCCCTGGCGCCGGGTCGCGGCCCTCACCATTGCCGGAATCGTCGGGGGTGTCGGCTGGTGGGCACTTCGTCGGTGGGCGACCGGAGTCGTGTCGGTCGAACGGAGCGTCGCCGGTCAGCGGATGCCGGTTTTCTCGACCCTCGTCAATGCCGGGCTCCAGGTGATCATCGTCGGGCTCGGAGCATCCATCGGGCGGGAAGTCGCACCCCGCGAACTCAGCGCGGCCGTCGCCGGATGGGTGAGCGAGCGGACGGGGGTGACCGGCAGGGAGCGACGGATTCTGGTGGCCTGCGGCGCGGGCGCAGGGCTCGCCGCGGTCTACAACGTGCCCCTCGGAGGTGCTCTCTTCGCGATGGAGATCCTCCTCGCCGAAATCAGTTTCGCCACGGCCGTACCGGCCCTCGCCACGGCGGGGATCGCCACCATCCTCGCGCGCATCGCGGTTCCGACGGGACCGCTCTATTCTCTTCCGCACTTCACCCTCTCCCCGTCGCTCTTCGGGTGGTCCGTTGTCGCGGGTCCGATCATGGGGTTCGCTGCAATCGGTTTCGTGCGCCTCGTGAGAATGGCCGGGAGTCTGCGCCCACGGACCTCGGCGATCATGGTGGTTATGCCCGTCGTTTTCCTGGCTGTGGGGCTGTTGTCGATCCCATTCCCTGAGATTCTTGGCAACGGAAGAGCCCTCGGACAGACCGCGTTTTCCGGGGTCGCTCCGCTCGGGCTGCTCGCGCTGCTGGCGGCCCTGAAGACGATCGCGACGGTGGCGACGATGGGCAGTGGCGCCGCCGGTGGCACCCTTACCCCCTCACTTGCCATCGGCGCCAGCCTCGGAGCAGCCCTCGGGGGTCTCTGGAACCTGGCCTGGCCGGGCGGCTCGGTCGTGGCCTTCGCATTCATCGCCGCCGCCGCTTTCCTCGGCTCGACGATGCGCGCCCCGATAACCGCGATCGTGCTGGTGGTGGAATTCACCAATCAGGGCCCGGCGCTCCTCGTTCCCACCATGTTGTGCGTGGCGGGAGCGATCGCCGTGAGCCAGTTTCTCACCCGTCGCCGAGTCACCGGGGTGGCCTGAGAGTACTGCTCAGCGCGGATCCGGATCCGGATCCTTACCGGTTGCGGTCGTGGCGGGTTTCGTCGTGACTGTGGTCTTCGGCGTCGTGGTCGTCAGAACGTCCGCGGATGGATCGGCGGGCGGGGAATTTTCCGGGGACTTCTCCGTCGACGGCTGTTGCGACCGGGGAACCCAGCCATCCCGGGTGACCGACGGTTCGGGATTCGGATGCCGGCGGCCCTGGATCACGAACAGCGTGATGCCGAGAGCCACCGCAACGAATGAGGCCCACACGTTCGCGGGTATGCCGAGGTATCCGTCGCTGGTGGGGTCGATGCGGATCGCCTCGAGCCAACTGCGCCCCAGGCCGTACCAGATGAGGTAGACCGCGAAGACGCGCCCCCACTGCAGTCTCAGCTTGCGCTCGATCACCAGGATGATCGCCACGCCGGCGAGGTTCCACAGGATTTCGTAGAGGAACAGCGGGTGGAAAAGGGTGCCTGCGGGCAGGCCCGGCGGGAATTTGGGGTTGGTCGCCTCGATCTGGAGCCCCCAGGGGAGGGTGGTGGGGAGGCCGAAGAGCTCATGGTTGAAGTAGTTGCCGAAGCGCCCGAGGGATTGGGCTACCAGCATCGCGGGGGCGAGGGCATCGGCGAATGACCAGAACCGGATCCCGTGTCGGCGACATCCGATATAGGCGCCGAGAGCGCCGCCGAGAAGCGATCCGTAGAGGGCGTTGCCGCCGTCCCAGATGGCGAAGACATTCCACAGATTGGCACCGGGAAAGAAGTAATCCCCGACATGGGTGAACACGTGATAGAAGCGTGCACCGACGATCCCGATCGGCACCGCCCAGATGATGATGTCGAGAACCACACCCGATTCCGCACCGCGCTTGCTCAGCCGGCGTTGGGTGATGATGACCGCCGCGACGATGCCGGTGAGGATGCACAGGGCATAGGTGTGTACCGTCAACGGACCCAGGTGGAACTGAGCCCACTCCGGCGGAGGACTGGGGATACTGGTCAGCACCGACATCGTGCACCTTTCACGGGAGTTCTGGGAGGGGTCCACCTTGCCGACCCACCGACCCAATCATCGCGCATCCGAGGGTGAGGAGTCTGACAACTGCGAGTGCGAACCCCAGCTCTCCAGCGCCGTTGGCACCCGCCATCGCTGACGGGGCTGGATTAGTCTGTCGCGACGACAACGGGCAGACGCACCACGAATTCGATTCCGGGGCCACCGTCCGCGGGGTCGCGAACCCGGATCGTGCCATACGCGGACTCGGCGATCTGTCGAGCGATGGAGAGTCCGAGACCGCTCCCGCCTCCGCGGGTGTCGCGAACTCTCGAGTCGTCCAGTCGGCTGAAGCGCGCGAAGATGCGCTCTCGATCCGCTTCTTCGATCCCGCTCCCGTCGTCGCGCACCACAATCTCGGCCGTGGTGTTCGTCGCATTCAGCGAGATTTCGATGGCCGAGCCGGCATGGTCGTGGGCGTTGTCGCCCAGGTTCCTCAACATCCGGGCGAGGTCGCGCGACGAGCCCCGCACACGGATCGCCCGCAACACCTTCGCCGACACGGTCGGCCCCCCGAGTTCGCGGAGCCGATCGGCTTCGGCGAACACGAGTTCGTCCAGGTCGACCTCGGCAGGAAGAACCATCGGCGTCGGTTCGGTGCTGCTGGCGAGAAAGAGTAGGTCGTCGATGAGCATGGTCATGCGGGCCACCTGTTCGCGCGCCGCGGTGAGTTCGGTGCGCACTTCCCCGGAGTCCACTTCGGAGAGTGCGACATCCAACTGGATCTGAAGCGCGGCAAGTGGGCTGCGGAGTTCATGGGAGGCATCTCCGACGAACTGCCGTTGGCGTCTGGCCGCGCGTTCTATCCGTCCGAGCATGTCGTTCATCGTCGTCGCCAACAGGCTTATCTCGTCGCCTCCCGCCGGGATCGGCACTCGCTGCGACAGGTCGGCGGCGGTGATGGCGGCCGCACGACGTCGGATCGTCTCCACCGGCCGAAGCGAAAGCCGCACCGCGAACCAGGCGATGACCGAGATGATCACCACCACGACGGGGAGCGCGATCAGGAACAGGGTCCTCAGCTGGTTCACGGCGGCGTCGATCTGGCCGAGAGAAGATGCGACGTAGATCCAGCCCGGTCCGCTGGGAAGGTTCACCGGGGAAGCCACGAGGCGATAGTTCGACCCCGTGTCGAGCGGCGATTCGGCGATGGTGAGCGCGACTGCCGCTCTCGACGAGGGCGGAGCGGCCAGGATCGCCGATTCGCCGGCGACGTTAGAGGTCGAGGCGACCACAGCCCCGTTCGATGACACGATCTGCACGAGGGACGTGTCTCCGGTGGTCCCGGGGATGGTGCCGGTGAGCGCGCCCGATTGAGCCTGACCGGACAGGTCGTGCGCGCGAGCCATCTGCGCGCTGTCGATGCCGGCCACGAGGAGTTGGTGGAGCAGGATGACGAGGGCCGCGCCGCCGGTCGCGAGCGTCACCGCCACCACCAGGGCGGTCGCCAGAGTGACTCGCACATGGATGCTCCGGCCGGAGATGCGTATTCGCGGGCGGCGGGATTCGCTCATGTCTCCGGCACAGTTTCTTCCAGCGGACGATCTTCGAGACGGTAGCCGAGTCCGCGCACCGTGGTGATGTCATGGGTGCCGAACGGGCGATCGAGCTTTCGTCGGAGGTACCCGATATAGACCTCGACGATATTCGAGTCGATGTCAAGATCGGCGTTCCACACGTGTTCCGCGATGGTTCCGCGGCTGACGACGTGTCCCTTTCGCCGGAGCAGAAACTCGGTGAGGGCGAGTTCGCGAGCCGTGAGAGAGATCTCCACCTCGCCGCGCCAACACGTGGCTCGAGACGGATCAAGCCGAAGGGATCCGGAGCCGAGCAGGGGTTCCCGGCTGCCTGAACTTCGTCTGAGGAGAGCCCGGATTCGGGCGAGCAGTACGAGAAATGAGAACGGCTTCGTGAGATAGTCGTCCGCCCCCAGGTCAAGAGCGTCTGCCTCATCGAACTCGCCGTCCTTGGCGGTGAGCATCAGGATCGGCACGTTCCCGTCGGAGGCTCGAAGTCGACGGCAGACCTCGTAGCCGCTCAGACGCGGGAGCATGATGTCGAGGATCACGATGTCGAAGTCGGACTCTTGGGCCATCCACAGCCCCGTCACGCCGTCGGCGGCGCGTTCGGTCACGAAGCCCTCGGCGTCGAGGCCCCGGGCAATGGCATCGGCGATGGCGCGATCGTCTTCGACGAGCAAAACTCTCATTCCCGCTCCCGTTCATGGTGTTCGCCACCGCGGCGATAGCGGAATCGATGGATCAATTCAACCAGCACCACAGGCCGAGAACGCGGGAAAGTCAATTTCCCAGTTCGACTTATCTGGCTCTTACGTGGGGGTGCGAGTCTCCTTGTTGTCAACACGACCACCTGATTGAAGGGATACACAATGAACAAGAAGACTCTTCTCGTTACCGGCCTGCTTGCACTCGGGCTCACGGGAATCGGCGCGGGCGCCGCGATGGCCAGCACTCCGGCTCCGACCCCTGCCCCGAGCACCTCCTCGTCCACGCCTGCCGAGGTCGCCGAGGCGCCCGGTGCCGCCGAGGCGCCCGGTGTGTCGGACGGCCCCGGAGGCCACGCCGACACCAACGGTGTCGACGTCAACCACCTGGGTGGAGCAAGCGTGCTTTAAGCTTAAACCCCACAAGCGACCGCGGCAGACGCCGCGGTCGCTTTTGCGTGCCGGACTGTCACGGGAGTCGAGAGTGAAGCCGGGGCGGCCGCCCCG
>JANMBI010000206.1:0-29334 GCA_031360325.1 Frigoribacterium sp.
CACGACAGCCGAGAGGGCGGCGGCCGACCGGACCTGGACCTACGGCCACGTCGTCGTCGACGAGGCCCAGGAACTTTCGCCGATGCAATGGCGACTGCTGTTGCGCCGAGGGCCGCAACGGTCGTTCACGATTGTGGGGGATATCGCCCAGGCCGCCGCCGCCGCGGCCGCCTCGACCTGGCGGGACGCCCTCTGGCCACTGCTCGCCGATTCTCCCGAGGCGGAGAGATGGCGTCTCGAAGAACTCACGGTCAACTACCGCACCCCGAGCCAGATCGCCGCCGGAGCGGAGAGGATGGCAGTCGCCCACGGACTGAAGGTGACGCCGTCCCGTGCGGTCCGATCGAGCGAATGGCCGATCACCGTCGTTGCCGATGTGGTGCAGGCCGTTCTCCAGGGTCGCGAGCCGTCGGGAACCGGCGGCACGCTAGCCGTCATCGTGCTCGAGTCCGCGATCGGGGATGTCACGAACCGTCTCGTCGCCGAATTCGGCGACGCGGTGGGGCTCGGCGCTGCCGGTCTCACGCGGGACATCGCGATCATCACCCCGCAGGAGGCGAAGGGACTCGAGTTCGATTCGGTCGTGGTGGTCGATCCCGCAGCCATCCTCGCCGCCTCCGAACGCGGGGCCGGCGCCCTGTACGTGGCGATGACCCGCGCGACGCAGCGGCTCGCCCTCGTGGCGGACGGGACCGTGCCCGTCGGCATTCTGTAGTGTCGTGCCGCTCGCCGTTGCCGGTCATCCGGCGATCGCCAGCGTCCGTCAACACTTCGGCGAACCGACACTCACCGGCCAACGGTGTCATGCTTGCACGGTGCCCGTCCCCAGCGATAGCCTCCTCAGCGACGACCTCCTTCGTCGTATCCACGCACGCGCGCCGGGCTATGACCGCGACAACGCCTTCTTCTCGGAGGACCTCGACGAGCTCGTTTCCGCCGGATACCTCCGGTCACTCGTCCCCGAGTCGTTCGGCGGTGGCGGGCTGAGCCTGAAGGAGTGCGCGCACCAGCAGGTACGGCTCGCCGCCGCGGCTCCGGCGACGGCCCTCGCCGTCAACATGCACCTCGTCTGGACCGGCGTGGCAAAGACCCTGCACGACCGGGGGGATGCCTCCCTCGACTTTGTGCTTCGCGAGGCCGCAGCTGGGGAGATCTTCGCTTTCGCCATCAGCGAGGCGGGCAACGACCTCGTTCTCTTCGACAGCACGACCGATGCCCGACCTCTTCCCGACGGCGGTTACGCCTTCACCGGCACCAAGATCTTCACGAGTCTGTCCCCGGTCTGGACCCGGCTCGGCCTCTTCGGACGGGACACCGTCTCACCGGATGCCCCCCGCCTGGTACACGCCGTGATCACACGGGATTCCCCGGGGATAAGCGTCGACGACGACTGGGACACCGTGGGGATGCGGGCAAGCCAGAGCAACACCACCCACCTTGATTCTGTCGTCGCCACCCCTGACCGGGTCTTCCGCCGCCTCGAGCCGGGGCCCAACGACGATGCCCTCATCTTCGCCATCTTCGCGAACTTTGAGATCCTGATCTCCTCCGTCTACCTGGGGATCGGGCAGCGTGCCCTCGAACTCGCGGTCGACGCGGCGCGAATGCGCGGCTCGAGACGCACGGGACTCACGCTCGACCAGGATCCGAACGTGCGCTGGAAGGTCGCGGATGCCGCCCTCGCGCAGGACGCGCTGCTGCCCCAGCTCGACGCTCTCGCATCCGATGTCGATGCCCTGGTGGACCGCGGCGCACAGTGGTTTCGTGCGCTCGTCGGACTCAAGTCCCGGTCCATTCGGACCTCGCGCTACGTCGTCGACCAGGCGATCGCCGTAGCGGGAGGATCGGCGTTCTCGGCCGGGAGCGAACTCGGCCGGCTCTATCGGGACGTGCTCGCCGGCGGGTTTCACCCGAGCAATGACGATTCGGTTCACTCGACCGTCGCGACCGCCCTGCTCGGTCCGGTCGCATCCGGACCATCCTCCAACCGCCGATCATGACCGTCTGTCCTGCCATCGATCCGCACGCAGTGGCGTGGTCGGTCTCCGAGTCGTCGCGCGTCGACGAACTCTCGACTCGGCCGCTGCTCGTGCTCCTGCACGGTCGGGGGTCGCATGAACACGACCTACTCACCCTCGTGCCGCTGCTTCCGCCCCGGTTCGTCGTCGCCTCGCTCCGGGCGCCTCTCGAGCTCGCACCCGGGTCATACACCTGGTTTCCGACCGGAGAGTCGGGGCGACCGAGCATGGTAGCAGCGGATGCCGCGGCGAGTGCGCTCTTCGACTGGCTCGACACGGTGCCGGTCGCGACCTCCGTTTCGTTGCTCGGATTCTCCCAGGGCGGCGCAATGACCCTTCAGGCGTTGCGGCGCGCCCCGGAACGCTTCGTCTCGTTCGTGAATCTCGCCGGATTCGTGATACCCGGCGAATCACCAGCCGATCGCGCGTTGGAGTCTCTTCGGCCGCCAGTGTTCTGGGGCCGCGACCCGAACGATCCCGTGATTCCGGCGGAGGCGATCGCCCGAACCGCCGAGTGGTTGCCGTCGCACTCCACCCAGACGGTCCGCCACTACGACGGGATCGGCCACTCGATATCACTCGAGGAAATCGGCGATGTGCGGGACTTTCTCGTCGAGACCGTTGCCGATGCACGTCCCGCAGAGTGACGCCCCCCGGTGTGAATTCGGGGAGAAACTGTCGGCCCACACCCGCACGTCGGCCCACACCCGCAACTCGGCCCACACACGCAACTCGGCCCACACAGACTCGTCGCCCGGTGCGGCACTTGGTGCGGCTCTTCCGGGCGACGGGTTGTTCTGCTACCAGGATGCGCCTGCCGCGGAGCAAGCGCAAGACCCCCGTTTCGGAAATCGGTCGACCGCCGAGCGATGGCCGGCTCCACCGGATCGCCGCGCGGTCTTCCGGTGTCGCGCGAGTCGGCGTCCCATTCGGGGATGACCCGTTCTGGGGCGTTCGCGAGACGCCTGCGCCAGCTAGCCTCACGGAAGAGGAACAGGCAGGCACGGAGCACACCACCGTTGGGGGATGGCATCGAATTCACGGAGGATGACCGAAGGGTGTTGCCGACGCCGAGGCGCAGAACTCGGGGGTCAACCGTTCCCGCGGTGGCCGAGATTAGGCCGCCGCCGCACTCGGCACTGCGAGAGTGCCTGGCGATCCAGGCCGATGCCCCGCGACGCTCGCATTTCTCTCGACTCTTCGGTGTCGATCCGCTCGCCAAGGAAGCGCGACGCTCGTTCAGCGGCGCACAGGCCGAACGACGAGTCGTGCGCACTCTCGCGGAACTCGGCGACGAGTGGACCGTGTTGCACTCCGTGGTTGTCGACCCGGCAGGTTCGGAAGATCGGCTGCCTCCCCGTGTCGATCATCTCGTGGTCGGGCCCGCCGGCGTCTTCGCCATTCGAGTCCATGCTCACTCCGGCCAGAGCGTCTGGGTGGGGGAGACCACCTTCATCGTCGACGACGCTCGGCTGTCTCTGCTTGTCGACGCCGAGGAGCTCGGAATTGCCGTCGGCCGACGGCTCTCGGGCGGGCCTGGAGTCGTGGGCCCTCCTCATGCCGCACTGGTCACGCCCTGCCTCGTGCTCGACTCGCCGGCGGAACTGCGGATCAACCAGCGGCCGGGTCGCGTCGAGGTCGTCACCGGCCGGAGCTTCGGGTCGTGGCTGAATTCGCTTCCCCGGCTCCTCTCACCCGCGGCGGTCGAACGGATAGCCTCCGTGGCGTGCGAAGCGACGACCTGGCCCGACGACGACGATGGTGCCCTGCCCGAACGAGCGACCGAATCGGCGCGTGCGGTCGCCGAGTTCGAGCGGTTGGAGCGCCGCGTCGCCTCGTGTCACCTTCGTCGCCTCATCTGGAGCGGCATCGGGGTGGTGCTGTGTTACGCGCTCGTGCTGTCGAGTGCGGGTGCGCTGTCCATCTTCGGGGTCACCGATATCTTCGGAAACTGAGGTTCACCGACCTCGCAGACCCCTGGCCGCCACGATCCGGTTCGGAAGCAGACCGGCGATAAGCGCCACGAGCTTGTCGCGCACCGTCGGTACCGAGACGGCGCGTCCGTGCTCCACATCCCGAGGCTCGAGGCGAACCAGCGTCGGCGCGTCCAACCAGAGGAGGGAGGAGATGCCGTCGGTCGCCACCGTCATCCGGTCATGGAACTCGGTGCGCGCGAACCCGGGTGCCACCGCGGTAGCGGTGACTCGTCTGCCGCGGTAGGCGATGGTGGCCCACCGGCTGAAGCGGAGGATCCCGGCTTTGACTGCGCCTCTAGTGCCGCGGCGGGGAGTGAATCCGGCCACACTCGCGATGTTCACGATCGTGCCTGCGTGACTCTCGAGCGTCAGGCCGAGCGCGGCGTGCACCGGCCGCGTCGTCGCGGTGACGAGCCGATTCAGCAGCTGCTGCTCGTCGTCGAGGGAGCTCGCATCGAAGGCCGTCGCCCGTCCGAACCCCGCATGGTTGACGCGCGTGCTTGACCGACACCGGTGCCGGTCGGTGTCGGGCAGATGCCGCTGCGGATGCCGGGAAGCGCATCCTCGAATTCCCATCGGCGCCACCGGGTCGCTGTGGCGCCCCGAACCTGCGAGCCGGACGGTGGATCGATCATCCTCGAGTGCAGTTGCCGGACGATACCGGGCCGGTCAGCGCCTGCGCTTTGGCCACGACCGGGGCGAGTTGCTGGGTTGTCATGGCAAACCCGAGATTGTTCGTCGTGGCCGAGCGCGCAAAGATCAGGCCGGCGACGCTTCCTGCGGCGTCGAGCACCGGTCCTCCCGAGTTGCCCTCCTGGACGTTGGCCGCAAGGAAGTAGACCTGGCGTGGGCTTGGGTTCGCCCCATAGATGTCGGGAGACTCGATGGTCGCCACATTTTGGACGGCGGCCGGGCCGGAAACGAACGGCCCCCCGAGCGGGTAGCCGTCGAAGACGGCGGTCTCCCCAGTGACGAGATCGGCGCCGATGGGCAGCGGTGCCGTCGGTAGTCCCGGCACGGCGATGACGGCGAGATCCTGCACCGCGTTGAAGTAGACGACGCGGCCGGTGTAGGTGCCGCCGTCCGGGGTGAGCACGACCGGCTCGGTCACTCCGGCCACGACGTGGGCGTTCGTGACGACCCGACCGGAGGAGGAGACGAATCCGCTCCCGGACTGGTTCTGCCCGCACTGATAGGCGTTGCCGGTGATCTTCACCACCGAACGCGCCGCCGCCTGTTGAGCGGCCGTCGCACCCCCCGACGGAATCGGAAGCGGGCTACCCGAGCCGAGCGCCTGGAACAGCCGAGGCAGTCCGTCCAGGGCGAAGAGCGATCGAACCTGGGCTTCGACGGACTTGACCGCGGGAGGAGTGACCTGGTCGATGGTGGACACCACCGCGGAAGACCCGATTGCCTGAGACACCGCCGGCACCCCGAGCGATCCGAAACCGAAGGCGAGCATCGAGACGACGAGAGCCGAAGCCACGAGGGAAATGGCTGCCCCCAAGACCCGATCCACCACTCTCAGGGGAGTCCTGTCGACCCCTCGCCGGATGAGCCGGCCGATGGCCGCTCCCGCAGCCTGGCCCGCGGCGATCAGAACGACGACGACGATGAGGATCACCGGGAGTCGCCACTGGCTCGTCGTCACCCACTGCGTGACGAGGGGAATCGAGAAGAAGGCGGCGACCGCCCCCGCGACGATTCCGACGAGACTCGCCAGGCTGAGAATGAAGCCACGACGGAATCCGTACACCGTATACGCGAAGAGCAGCAGGAGAAGGAGGAGGTCGAGAATCACAGAACCGGTCATGCGAGTGCGCCTTCCTTTTCTTCGAACTCCCGGGCTCGAGGTCCAGCCATAGTGTCGCATGCGAGTCTGGGTACGGTGAATCGGGGTCGTCGGCTCTGCGCGGCTGGGGAATGCTCCGATATGCAATGGTGGGGGGATGGACCAATGTGACGCGATCATCGTTGGCGCCGGACCGAACGGCCTGGCGGCTGCGGTCGTCCTTGCCCGCGCAGGACTGTCGGTGCGGGTCTACGAGCGGGAGGCGACCATCGGCGGGGGAGCACGCACCGAGGAGTTGACTCTTCCCGGCTTCCTGCACGACGTCTGTTCCGCCGTGCATCCGCAGGCGTTCACCTCCGGATTCTTTCGCGCCTTCGAGCTGGAGAGACGGGTCCGGTTCGTCGTGCCGGAGATCTCCTACGCGCACCCCCTCGACGGCGGTCGTTCGGGAATCGCCTGGCTCGACCTCGAGCGCACCGCGGCCGACCTTGGCATCGATGGTGCGGCGTGGAAGCGCCTCCTCGGCCCTCTTGTGCGTCGGGCAGAGCGGGTGGCGGAGTTCGCCGGTTCTCCGGTGGCGCAACTGCCTCGGCATCCGCTCACCGTCCTCCGGCTCGGCCTCCGGATCCTGGAGCAGGGCGGTCCCGCCGGGAATCTCCGGTTTCGCGACGAACTCGCACCGGCGATGCTCACCGGTGTGGCCGCGCACGCCATCCGTCCGGTTCCGGACCTGGCGAGCGCTGCCGCCGGGCTCGTGCTCGCCACGGCGGCCCACTCTCGCGGCTGGCCGATCCCGATCGGCGGAAGCCGCTCGATCGTCGCTTCGATGGCAGAGGATCTGCTCGCCCACGGCGGGCGGATCTTCACCGGCACCGAGGTGGCCTCGGTGGGGGAGCTTCCGGCCGCGACGGTGGTCCTCTTCGATGTCAGCCCGCGCGCGCTCGCCCGAATCGCGGGTGCACGACTTCCCGACCGGTACCGCGCTTCCCTCAACCGATTTCGCTACGGTAACGCCGCGGCCAAGGTCGATTTCGCCCTGTCCGAACCCGTTCCGTGGACGGATTCCCGACTAGCGGCCGCCGCGACCCTGCATGTCGGCGGTACCCGGCGGGAGATGCAAGTTTCCGAAGCGGAGGTCGCCGCCGGCCGTCACCCCGCCGACCCGTACGTGCTCGTTTCGCAGCCGACCCCCTTCGATCCGTCTCGATCACCAGAAGGTGCGCACGTGTTGTGGCGTACAGCCACGTGCCGCGCGGCTCGAGGGAGGACCGCACCGAGGCGATCGTGGCCAAAATCGAACGGTATGCCCCGGGCTTCCGTGACGTCATCCTCGCCTCCGCGAGTCGAAGTGCCGTGGAGGTCGAGCGTCACAACCCCAACTACGTCGGCGGCGACATCGCGGGGGGAGAGGTTTCACTCCGCCGGCTGTTGGCTCGCCCGGTGTCCTCACCGAATCCGTGGCGCACGCCGTCTCGCGGACTGTACCTGTGCTCCTCCTCGACGCCGCCCGGTCCGGCCGTACACGGCCTCGGCGGCTACTACGCGGCGATGACCGCCCTTCGGGATGAATTCGGAATCACCCGACGCCCGCACCTCGGCCGTGGCTAGCCGCTCAAATCAGGTCGCGAAGCAGCTGGTCGGGGCGCACACCCCGAGTGCGGGCGCGGGCCACTAGTCGCTGGTATTCGGCAGCGGTGAGGTCCAGCGTGACGGTGACACCGGTGCCGGGATGTCCGCCCTCGGGGACTTCCTCGATCTCGAACAGCACGGCGGGGCGGACCGGCGGCGTCCCATCGAGCAGGGTGCCGGCCGGGCGTTCCCCAGCCGGTTCGCCCGGGCGCGTGAAGCCCGGGCCGATCGCAATCGCCGACCCGCGTTGGAAAGCCTCCGACACCGCGCGCGCTCGAGAATCCGCGGCCTCGTTGAGGGGATGATTGGCGTGCCCCTTCACCCACTCGAAGCGATAGCGGCGCCCCGGGAGCTCCGCGTCGATGTCGCGGAGCAGCTCGAGGTTCATTGCCGGTTTGCCGTCGGCCTTTCGCCAGCCGTTCCGTTTCCATCCGGGCATCCACCTGGTCACGCAGTTGATTACATATTGGCTGTCGCACAGGATCAGCAGGTCATCCTCGATGTGGGTGGTCGCGCGAAACAGCTGGAGCACCGCGGTGAGTTCCGCCTGGTTGTTGGTGGCGTGCGTCCAGCCCCCGGCCGCCCAGCAGGAGTCGTCGACGTACCACGCCCAGCCGGCCGGTCCCGGGTTTCCGAGGGCCGAGCCGTCGGCCGCTGCGCGGATCGTCATGGTGGCTCCCGGTCGGTGGCGGATGGCGATGAATACCGCAGTCCAGTCTGCCCCACCGGTCGAGGTCGAGTTTCCCGGATGTTACGGAAACGTGAACATTCGGGGCGAATCGGATCGGGGCTGCCGGTACCCCGCAGAAGGCGCGGTATTGTCGAGAGGCAATCCCGAATCACCGCGTACGGCTCGTCTTTCCCTAGTCGGACCCGTATCGCGTCCACACGGAACACCCCGACCCCGGTGTGCGCTGTGTCGCCAACGACGCCGTTGCGTTCTCCGCCCGCGTCAGAGGCTTCGTTTCCGAATGATTTCTCCGATTCGTGGTATCGAGCGCTTCGGCGCGCGCGACAGCGCCACAGCTCACCCCGGTACTGCAGCTATTGATGACTTCTCACCCGAGAGAGTGCCCGATGACAACCCTCAAAACGCTTCGTCAACGACCCGTCTCGTCGGCGGAATACCTCGAATCCGAGCCGATCGAACGGCCAGCCGAGACGACGAAATCCCAGTCGCCCTCGCTGGTGATGCTCGTCCTGATCGCCACGGCCGGCATCCTCGCCTATGCGGGGTTTCTGCTCAATCCGGCGAGCCGAGGCGATTGGCTGCCGTACTCCATGGTCATCGTGGCCGAGTCCGTGCTGATCGCCCAGGCCCTGCTGTCGATGTGGACGATTCTCTCCGGCTCTCAGGATCCCCGTGATTTCGCGTTTCACAATGCCCGGGCCGCCCTCTTCCGCGACGAGGCACCGAGCGGGCGCGGCTCTACGCCGATACCTGACCGCCGCCGACTGTACTTGGGCGGAGAGCGCGTCTCGGTGGATGTCTTCATCACGACCTACGGCGAGCCGCTCGACGTCATCCGGGCCACGGTGGCCGCGGCGCTGGCGATCCGCGGTTCCCACGTCACCTGGGTGCTCGACGACGGTCGCTCCGACGACGTCCGCGATCTCGCCGAGTCTCTCGGCGCCCGGTATGTGCGGCGGCTCACCTCGAACGGGGCAAAGGCCGGCAACGTCAACCATGCGCTCGCGATCAGCTCGGGCAGGTTCTTCGCGATTTTCGATGCCGACTTCGTCGCCGATCCGGAGTTCCTCGTCGAAACGGTGCCGTTCTTCTCGAACTCCAACGTCGCCTTCGTTCAAACGCCGCAGACCTACGGGAATCTGCACAACGTGATCTCGCGCGGGGCGGGCTACATGCAGTCGGTGTTCTACCGGTTCATCCAGCCCGGTCGCAATCGCTTCAACGCCGCCTTCTGCGTCGGCACCAACGTCATCTTCCGGAGATCGGCGATCGACGACGTCGGCGGCATCTATACCGACTCGAAGTCGGAGGATGTCTGGACCTCGCTCATGCTTCACGAGCGCGGGTGGAAGACCGTCTTCATCCCGATGACTCTCGCCATCGGGCATGCCCCGGACACGGTCGAGGCCTACACGAAGCAACAGCTTCGCTGGGCGACCGGGGGCTTCGAGATCCTGTTCCACCGCAACCCGCTGGCTCCCAAGCGTCGACTCACCCTCGACCAGCGACTGCAGTATCTCGTGACCGCATCCTTCTACCTCACCGGAATCTGCCCGCTGCTTCTCCTACTGGTGCCGCCGTTGGAGATCTATTTCGACCTGCGACCGATGACCCTGTCGACGACGGTGTTCACCTGGCTGCTGTACTACAGCGGGTTCTACGTGATGCAGATCGTGCTCGCCTTCTACACGATGGGATCCTTCCGCTGGGAGACGCTCATGCTCGCCACAGCATCCTTTCCGATATACGTGGCGGCCCTGGTCAACGTCTTGGTCGGTAAGGAGCAGAGGTGGAGCGCGACCGGCGATCGATCGCGGGTGAGTTCGCCGTTCAACTTCATGATCCCCCAGGTGCTTTTCTTCCTCTTCATCGCGCTCACCTCGGTGGTGGCGATCTATCGGGACACCTCCAACGGGGTGCTCACGTTGGCCACGGCGTGGAACGTGACCAACACCCTCATCCTCGGCAGCTTCGTGGTCGCGGCCATGGGCGAGAGCCGGGTGGCGAAAGCCCTCGCGCGAGCCGAGCGTCGCAGCCGCGCGGTGAACCGACTCGCAGCACACACACGACAGGGGGTCTCGGCGTGACCTGGGCAAGCCGGATCAAACTCATTGCGGGCATCGTCGGCGTGCTCATCGTCGCCGCCGGGCTCACCCTGGTCTTCAACCAGCGGCAGTCGCAGGCCACGAGCACCTCGGCCTCCCTTGAAGCCGAGCGCTATCCCGTGGGAATCGACTACGGGGGTACCGTTCTGACCAGTCTGGTCAAGAACGGCGACCGGGTGACCAAAGGCGAGACGCTGTTCACCCTGCAGAGTCCGTCGCTCCAGGCCGACCTCGCAAAGGGCCTCCTCAAGCCAGAGACGATCACGTACACGGTGACAGCCGGCGGCATCATCACGCTGACCGCCGCCGTGGCCGGAACCGTCTCCGCCGTGAACACGCAGGCCGGTTCCTTCGTGCAAGCCGGGCAGGTACTCGCCATCATCGACCGAGCCGGTTCGCTGTTCGTGACCGCGAAGTTCGCTCTCACCCCGCGAGAATACTCGCGAGTCGCCAACGGCGCGGCGGTGAGGATTCTGCTGCCGAACCAGACCTCGATCGCCGGCACGGTCGACTCCATCGATGTGCAAACCGTGAACGGGAATGCCCAGACCAAGGTGAAGGTGGCCAGTACGGGCTTCATCGACGGGGCCTACAACGGTCTGGTCAAACGGGGAACTCCGGTGACGGCATCCCTTGCGCTTCGCGACGACGGCATCCTGTCCGGGGTCAGGGACGGCTTCTTCGCCTTCGTTCAGAAGATCGGGCTGTAATCCGGTGTCGGTGGACTCGTCGTGCGGCTGAAGGTTCGTCTCGCCGGTGCGGTCGCCGCCGTGCTGGCGATCGCCCTGGTCGCCGGGTGCACGTCGGCGGCCCCCTCTGGCACGGGTTCGGCTGGCACGGGTTCGGCTGGCGGGGTGGGTTCGACCGCTGACCTCTTCTCGGCGACGAGGGTCGCCCCGCTCGTCGCCGCCATTTCGAAGCGCACCATCGCCGCACTTCCCCCGGCGCGACTCGCGGCCGGACTGCTGCCTCCGACCAACCGGTGGTTCAGTGGACTCGTTTTCGGTACTCCCTCGATGCCGGTCTTCCCGCTCCCACTGGGATTCCAGTTGACCGACCGAGGCTTCTCCTTTGGGCTCCCGACGATCTCCACCCATCCAGCGGTGATCACGGGGGGATTCACGCCGGTCATCAGCGCGGATGTCGGCGCCGATTCGCAGATCGTCACCGCCTACGACACGGCGTCTGTCACGATTTCGGCGCGCCGTGCCGGAACCGAGCTCGGTCGCACGGTCATCGCGGAGGGATCGCCCTTTGTGAGCTTTACCGCGACGAGAGAGGTTACCGCGACCCTCGGGGAGGCGTTCGGCACGGCGGTGGGGTCGGGAGCGTGGACCGCCGAGGTCGACGGCGTCACCTACGGCCTCGTTTCGGCGGGAGCGCTCGCTCCCGGAGGCACCGTTCTCCACCTCGCTCCGGGGGAATCCGCCATGTGGTTCGTGCTCGCGACGGACGGTTCGCTAGCCGATTTCGTGTCCGCGGCGCGGCATCCGATTACCGGCACGACCCTGTCCTGGGCATCCGGTACCGTCCGGGCGACAACGAGCATCGACTATTCGACCATCGGGGGAGCGCCGACCATCGTTGCCGCCCTTCCGCACCAAGCCTCCGCGCTGGCTGCGGGCACGACGTGTACCCTCGGCAGCTACCCGAGCATCTACGGCACGCTTCGGGCGTGCTCCCTCTCGACCCTCTCGTGGTCGACGCCGAGCATTGTCCCCGCCGGCTCGATCGACCTCACTCGACTCACTGCATCGCAGAAGGCGCGGCTCGCAGCCCAGGTGGCGGCCGACCTCGTCGCCACTCGCCCGGAGCCCGCGGACACCTACTACGGCGGTAAATGGCTCTACCGGCTGGTCAATCTGCTCGAAATCGCGAAGCAGGTCGGGGCGGATGCGACGGCCTCGGCGATCACCACCAAACTCGTGACCGCGATCGACGAGTGGACCGACCCGACGGGGTGCGTCACCCGCCATTCGCGGTGCTTCGTCTACGACGCGGCAGCCAGAGGTGTCGTCGGCCTGAAGCCGTCGTTCGGTTCGGAGCAGTTCAACGATCATCACTTCCACTACGGCTACTTCTTCTTCGCGGCCGGGGTTCTCGCCGCCGACAGCCCCGAGCTCGCGGCGCGTTGGGCGCCCGTTCTCAACCTGCTCGCTGCCGATCTCGCCACCACGGCCCGGAGCGGATATTTCCCCGTTCAGCGTGTCTTCGATGCCTACGCCGGCCACTCCTGGGCGAGTGGCACGTCTCCGTTCGGAGACGGCAACAACCAGGAATCCAGCTCCGAAGCGGTCTCCGCGTGGAACGGACTCGCGCTCTGGGCGGCTTCGAGTTCCCAGCCCGGACTCGCCGCCGAGGCGCGCTGGATGCTGTCGGCAGAGGCCGCGTCGGCGAAGGCATACTGGACCGACTTCCCCCTGGATGGGAGCGTCTACCGCGGATTCGCCCACACCGTCACCTCGCTCGTGTGGGGCGGAAAGCGCGACTATGCGACCTTCTTCAGCCCCGATCCGAGCACGAAGCTCGGTATCGTGGTGCTGCCGATGAGCCCGGTGGCCGGCTATCTCGGGGGAGATCCGGCGCGCATCCGAGCCAACCTGGCGGATTCGGTGCCGAACGGCTACGACGTCGTTTTCGGCGACTACCTGCTGATGTACCGGGCCCTCGAAGGACCGGGGGCCGCGGCGTCCGCCCTCGACGCGACGTCGGCGCTCAACGAAGACCGCATCGACGACGGAAACAGTCGCTCGTACCTGCTGGCGTGGATCATGTCACGCCTCTAGCCGCGGGATCACCGGGCTGCGGGATCACCGTCGGCGGATCGACGGTCGGTTAGCGCCGATCCGCCCGCTCTCGCCTCTGCGCTCGCTCCGCGTCGGCCGTCGCGGCTTCCGCCGCGGTAGGCGCCGTTCCGCCGAGGGAGCGGGGCTGCCACCATTGCCCGGCGCCGTCATCCGGGTACCCGGTCTGGAGGTTATCGACCATGTCCTGCAGCGTCGTTCGCAGTCGATCGGTCACCGCGCGCGCGTCGTCCGTCGTCCGCACCGTGACGGCGGCACCGAACGCGAAGGAGATGGGCAGGCCGAACCGGTCGCGGTTCCGCACCCGTCGGTTCTTGGTGAGCAGTCGTTGGCCGCCCCAGACCGCGACCGGGATGATGGGCACGTCGGCCTCGGCGGCCAGTCGCGCAGCGCCGGTCTTCAGTTCGCGAACCTCGAAGGATGCACTCACGCCGGCCTCGGGGAAGACTCCGATCAACTCGCCGGCTCGAAGGGCCACGACCGCTTCGGCGTAGGCGGCGGCACCGCGCTCCATGTCTACCGGAATGTGATGCATTCCCGTCAACAGCCAGCCGATGACCGGCTTGTCGAACGCCCGCTTGGTGGTCAGGAAGCGGATGCGTCGACGATTGTGCGCCCAGGCGGCCCATTCGACGAGCGCGAACTCGAGGTAGCCGAAGTGCGTCATCGCGAGTACCGCGCCTCCGTTGTCCGGGAGGTTCGCCAGTCCGGTTTCACGGCGGCGGAGTCGCCATGCGCGAAACAGGGCCGTGCCAAGGGCGATGGCCACCCGGTAGAGGGGTTCAGGGCGTCTACCCGGGGCACGCGGCATGCTACCAAGGGTAGGCGGGAATGCTGCGTGTTGACGGTGCGCAGACCGGAAGCCGTGCGTCGTCGCGGTGTCTACCGCCAACCCCGTTCGGGCGTGCCCAGTTGTGGGGTCTGTCAACCGGCGGGCGCCTCCCGTTACCGTGAGGACATCCAAATCGGGGAGAAGTTGTGACGGATCTTGCAGCGCGCAGAGGGGCCGAATCGAGGCGGCACGGTCGCGATGAGTCCGTCACCGGCGGATCGGTGCGGCGCACCGGTTTCGACTTCCGGGGGGTATTCGGGCGCGGGGGCGCCGCAAACACCGAATCGGACTGGCGTACCGAGGCTCCGACCGAATTCGAACTCGGACGGATGCTGACGGCGCTCGATGAGCGCTTCACCGTGCTGCGCGCCTTCGACGTGCTTGGCGAGTTGGACGCCGACTTCGTGGTGGTCGGACCGAGCGGGATTTTTCTGATCACCACGCGCACCAAGAGTGGGGCGAAGGTCTGGGTCGACGAAGATGTCCTGTGGTTCAACGGGCACCCGACCAACCAGGTGGGTGATGCGCGAAATGCGGCCGTGCGGGCTACTGCGCGCCTCACGGCCGTTTTCGGACATCCCGTTCAGGCGACCCCGGTCATCGCGCTCATGAACCCCCACTCCCTGTCGTTCGGCGGTGACCCCGCGCGTCGCGTCGTAACGCTTCCCGCGGATCTGGTCACCCAGTGGCTGTCCGATTGTTCCCGAACACTTTCGGACGACGCGGTCGCCTGCTTCGTGATGGTGGCGGAAGACCGTGCCACGTGGGGATTGCCGCCGAGCGGCTCGAGCATTCTGTCCCGGCTGCGCTGACGGTCGCGGCCGGCACCCGTTCCTGGCATCCGCTGCCATCACCCGTTGTGGGGCTGCCCGTTTTGGGGACTGCCGAGGGATCGGTCCCCCGGTTAGCCTCGAATCATCGAAGCGTGGGGGAGCGATGGGCGATAGGGGAACACGGCATTCGCGCGGGGCGGCGTGGGGACTCCTCGCGGGGCCGGGCGGAGAACACTCGCCGTTCTCCGGACCGATCACCACCGGGCCGCTTCTGCCGGGCCCGGCATCAGCCGACGGCTTCCAACCGGAAATCCCACCCGAATCTACGGTCCCGGCACCGTCGGCAGCCGATGTGCCCGCCTTTGCCCCGCCCGGCCCGGTCGGGATCGCCCACGCGGCGCTTTCCGCCGCCGGGTTTGCGGACGAGCCTCCCGCAACGTCACCGGTTGCCATCGACCAACACGGTTCCTGGTCCATCGAGCCGAGTCTCCGTTCGCGCGGTCCCGCCTACGCGGTCATGGCAGAGTGCCTGGAGCGGCAGACTCGGGCGAACGCCCGGGGACGACTCGCGCGAATGCTCGGCCACAGCCCGCTTCATCCGGAGGCCCGGAGCTGGTATCGCGGCGCGCTCGGCGAGATCGTGGTCGCCAATGTGCTCTCCCAGCTCGGCTCGGAGTGGACGGTGCTCCACGCGGTCCCGGTCGGCTCCGGCGCCTCGGACATCGATCACGTGATTCTCGGCCCGGGCGGCATCTTCACCATCAACACGAAGAATCATTCGGGCAGGAAGATCTGGGTCGGGGGAGGCACCTTCCTTGTCGACGGCTTCAAGCACGACCACATGCGCAACTCCCTGCACGAGGCGGAGCGCGCCTCACGCCTGCTCAGCCGAGCAACCGGGCGACCGGTGACCGTTACCCCCCTCATCGTCGTGGTCAATCCGGCCTCGATCACGATGGGCCGCAAGAGCCCGCGGGTCACGGTACTCCCGAGCAGTGCGCTCAAGCGCTGGTTGGTGAAGCGCCCACGGTCCCTCTCCGACCGCGCGGTCGCACACTTTTCGATGTTCGCAGAAGAGCGAAGCACCTGGCATACCGCCCCCGTCACCCGGCAGGACGCCCCCGATAGGGTCGCCCGATTCGAGCGGTTGCGCGGCGAGGTTGATGCCGCCAGGCGACGGGCCCGGCTGTGGCTGCTCGCGCTCGGCGGGGCAGCCATCCTCGTCGCGCCGTTCGCCGTCGGGGGAGTCTTTCGTCTGCTCGATGCCGTGCTGATGATCCCCGGCCCCTGAGGCCGACAAGTCGAACCAGCGCCGACGAGCCGGCGTTGACCTGTCCGGCTTGGCCCGGTCCCGTACGACCCGCGTAGCGTGTCTTCCCTGGCAATGCGGCAGCCATTCGAGCTGGTTCGCGCCGTCGACGACTGCGGGTCGCGGCGGCATCCCGATCACCTGCTCGTTCACCTGCTCGTTCAGGCCACGGTCCCCGGCGACTTCCGTCGATCGGGGAAAGTCGGGTTTCGCCCGCTCCTCAGACACATCGCAGGGGGCGATTCAGCGGCCACGCGCATCCCGATGACCATCCCCGTTATCCAGGAACCGCGCGGTGCTTATCGCCAGACGGTGAGTCTCTGGTCGGCGGAAGGCACCGATACTGCCACGTGTCGATTCCGACCGACGCCTCGAACATGACGGTCGCGGGGCCGTCCGGTGTGGCTGCAGCCCGTCGATTCGGGGGGACCTCACCGAGATTCGCCTTCGGCAGAACGGCGACGCGCTGCTCGCGACGGTCGATCGCGCCGGGCTGCACCCGACGGGCGACCCGGCATTCGGGCGCCACCTCCCGCCCGGGAAGCCCGGTTTCCTCGATCGCAACGAGGTAGTGGTGCGAGCAGTGGCGTGTGGTCTCGCCTCCGCGGGCCCTCGACATCATCCCGCACGCGGGCCCTCGACATCATCCCGCACGCGCGCACCGATCGGCACCCGCTGCGAACAACGCACGAAGCGCGTCGGCCGGTCGCGGGAATAGCGCCACCGAGGTTCCGGGACAGCCACCCGCTCGAGCTCGCGGACCACATACCCGCTTTGCGAGCACACTTGCTAAGTTCGGGAGCCATGGGGGAAAGTCGGCAGAGGAACATCGCGCTGCTCGTCGCCGGCACGTTCTTCATGGAAAACCTCGACGGTACGATCCTCACGACCGCGGTGCCGAGCATCGGGCGCTCGCTCGGCGTGCCCTCGGTCACGGTCGGGGTCACGATCACCGCGTACCTCCTGACGCTCGCCGTGCTCATCCCGCTGAGCGGATGGATCACCCGCCGCCTGGGGTCCCGTCGCGTCTTTCTCGCCGCGATCGCCATTTTCACTCTCGCCTCCGTGCTCTGCGCCGTGAGTCAGAGTCTCTCCGAGCTCACGATCATGCGAGTGGTGCAGGGCATCGGGGGAGCGATGATGGTGCCGGTGGGGCGACTTGCCGTGCTGCGGGTCACCGATCGGACCGACCTCATTCGCGCCATCGCCCTGCTCACCTGGCCGGCACTGGTGGCTCCCGTCGTCGCCCCACTCGTCGGGGGATTCATCACGACCTACTTCACCTGGCACTGGATCTTCCTCATCAATGTGCCGCTCGGAGTCGTCGCGTTCATCGCGGCACTCCGGCTGATCCCGGGGGAGGAGCGCGAGGCTCCGCCGCCGCTCGACTGGATCGGCCTCATCCTCACCTGCACGGGGCTCGGCTCGCTGGTCTACCTCGGGTCCCTGCTCGCCGAGCGCGACCCCTGGGCGCTGGCGACGATCGGCTGGGCGGTGGTCGGCTTCGGCCTGGTGGGATGCGCCGTCGCGCATCAGTTGCGCACGCGGCATCCGCTCCTGGATCTCCGAGCGCTGCGCATCGAGACCTTCCGACTGTCGCACGCGGGCGGTTCCCTGTTCCGGCTCACCGTGAACGCGGTGCCGTTTCTGCTGCCGCTGCTCTTCCAGGACGTCTTCGGCTATTCGCCGCTGCTGTCCGGTGCGCTCGTACTCTTCGTGTTCGTCGGCAACCTCGCGATCAAACCGGCGACCACATCGCTTCTTCGCCGCTTCGGATTCCGGGCGGTGATCGTGGCCGCCAGCGCAGGGACTGCCCTGTCGATGGCACTCATGGCGCTGTTGTCGCGTTCGACCCCATTGTGGCTTGTGGTCGTGCTGCTCACCGCGAGCGGAGTGGCGCGCTCCACCGGATTCACCGCCTACAACACGATCGCCTTCGCCGACGTCGAGCGGGTCGAGATGACGGATGCCAACACCCTCGCCTCCACGCTGCAACAGCTCGCGGCGGGCTTCGGTGTGGCCGTCGGGGCGGTGTCCCTGCGCCTTGGCGACAGCCTCGCCGGCGGATCCGGCGCGTTCTCGTTCGCCTTCGGGGTGCTGGCGGCTATCACGGTGCTTGCGACGGGGGAAGCGCTGGTGCTGTCTCGGGCGGCGGGGGAGAACATCCGTCCGGCGCGGGGGTAGTGGCCGGTCCGTTGGTGGGCGCTGCTGCTGCTCCCGCGGGTGGCCGACGACGGATGCCTCCCCGGCACGCCGCCCGCCGCTGTCGACACGCCGAAGTGTCGCCTGTTTGTCCGCTCTCGGCCGCAGCTCGCCATTCGTGACGGAGGGGAGAATCCCGAGCCGCGCCGGAGATATGCGGCCGTAGCGCGCGGCATCGAACTCCCGACCTCGGATGCTGGCTCGCCGATGCGCCATGGCGTCCTCCCGCTCCCCAAAACGCAGGACATTCGCCATGAAACCGGCAGACGCGCCGCGTTCGAGCCCGTTTCGTGGCGAATGTCCTGCGTTTTAGGTCGTCGCGGATACCGGATCGACTCGGATGCTCCGACGTGAACTTTGGTCGGGGCGCCCGGCACCCGTACCAATGCGCTAAACTCGCAAGGTTGCCGTCGAACGGCCGCGGATAAAGAGAGCTCGTGCACCAGGCACCGGGCACCGCGCAACGAGTGAGAGGGCCCTGAATGCCATTAGCACCAGATGCCAAGAAGACGATTATCGATGAGTACGCCACCCATCCAGGGGACACCGGCAGCCCCGAGGTGCAGGTCGCGATGCTGACCGCACGCATCAAGGATCTCACCGAGCACTTGAAAGAGCACAAGCACGATCACCACTCCCGCCGTGGTCTTCTGCTGCTCGTTGGCCAGCGTCGCCGTCTGCTTGGCTACCTGCAGGACATCGACATTGCACGATACCGCTCGCTCATCGAGCGCCTCGGCCTCCGCCGCTAGATTCTGCGCCGTCCCGTTGGCCAGAGCGACCCACCCCGTCTTCGGGGTGGGTCGCTCTGCGTTTGCTCAGTCCGAGTGAGGACGGAGCCCACCACACTGCTCGGGAAGCGCTTCGGCCTGCGAAGTTGGCCCGTGAACGTGGGCGTGTGAAGTCGGCTGGGGGTGGACGCGCACGGCGAACGCCACCCTCGGTTGTCGTCGGCGAAGCCCGCGCAGCGGATGGCTCGCCTCGGGATCAACCGCGAGAGCACCTGCCGGTCGGCTGCAAGACAGTTTTGACTGTCAGTTGCCTGTGAAGCCGCTGCAAGGAATCATCCGCAGTCTTTTCGCGTTTACCTATTGTGTAACAGCGCCGGGAGGTCGCACATGGGAAGAGTGAATGAAGAAGTAGAGGCCGAGAACGGTACCGTTCTGAAATACCAGCACCACGCCAATGGTCGGGGATTCGTCTCGCCGAGGGCACGGGTGCAGCCCGGAACCCTCGTGGCCGCGACGGCTTACATCGAAGCGGATGCCCGCGTTGGCGACAGCGGTTCAATCGGCTCCGGAAGTTGGGTCGACCAGGGGGTCACCATCGGTGAGCGCGTCTTCATCGGGCAGAACGTGCGCATCGGGCGCGATTCGATCGTCGGCGACGATGTGCGGCTCGGCAGCCATTCCCGCATCGGCACGAAGGTGAATATCGCGGCGGGCACGCGCATCGACGCGGACACCCTGATCGCCGATGGCTCGGTGGTCGGCACCCCGCGAGCATCGACCGTCCCGAGCAAACGCTCCGCCGGCCGGATCAGCTCCTATCTTTCCGATCGGGCCGCGTAGTTCCTCTTGGTTGGGCGCGGCAGGGTGTCGGCTCCGTGGCTCGATCGATGCTGTGGGTAGCATTCACGCATGGGATTCTGGAATCGCCCGCCGCTTGACCCCTCGCTCCCGAAGGATGACCGGGGCTCGGGGTCGTTCAACGACTACCGGTACAACCTCCTGCCGAACAGAACGCGCACGACGCTTCGGCTCGCCAACAGTAATCCTCATCAGGATGAGCTCAAGCGCATCATCGACACTGGCGAGTCGGATCTCGAGACGGCGATCTCCCGCCGCAGCAGTGAAGACGAGCGCACCGATGCCCCGGTGCTGGTGCGCCTGTTCTCCGGGTCGCGGGTGACGGGCGTGGTGGGCACGGTTCCGCGCGGCCTGGAGTCCGTGGTCGACGAGGCTCTCGGTCGACTGGAGACTGCGGGTAGGAAACCGAGGATCCCCGCCACACTGCACCACACGAAGAGCGGATGGCGAGTGGATCTGCTGATCGGCCAAACCAGGTAGGCGGCTCCGGCCGAGCACTGGAGAACTCCTCGCACCGACGAACACCGCGCACCACCGAACGAAGGCCGGATCGGGTCCCACCCCGTCCGGCCTTCTCGCATGCCCTCAGAACAACACGGGGTGATTCCCCCGGCCACCCGTGTCCTCGTGCTATCTGGTGATTCGGTCTGCATGCCCACTCGGTTTTCCCCCACTTCGGGGGCCTCGCCAACGGCCCCCCTCTCCGGAGAAGACCCCAGTGAGACAATGAGCCATGGTTCGGGTTCGTGCGATCGCTGCCGGTACGGCGGTGCTCGCCGCGGTCGGGCTGCTCGCGGGGTGCACGGCGGGCACCACGCCGGGCCGGGCATCACCCATCTCCGAGCAGCAACGAACGACGATTCGGACCGCGATCGTCGATGGATTGTGGGCGCAGGTGGCCGCGGAGTACCCGGAGGCGATCCGCCCGCGCGTGACCGTGGCCTCGACGGTCCCCGACCACAATTGGGCGCCCGTGATCGTGCGATGCCTCAAGTCGGCGGGAATCGTCGCGTATGTCGTGAAGGGCGTTCCCATCTACGGCAGTGCGGGTCAGTCTCAACTCGAGGTGGCCGTCCGCTACTACTCGTGCGAGGCGAGTCATCCGTCGGAGTCGCAGGTGGCGGCCTACTTCACTCCCGCGCTGTCGACTGCCCTCTACGACTACTATCTCCGCGTGGTGCGCCCCTGCCTGCTGACCGCGGGAGCGCCCTCGCCGGCCTCTCCCGACCGTTCGGCCGCGGCGAGCCTTGCCGGGCTTGCGGGCTGGAATCCGTATCAGGTGATCTGGACGAGCAACATGCCGCGTCGGACGCAGAGCTACCTCGAAAGCCGCTGCCCGCCGACCCCGGTGTGGCTGGATCTTGGCCCATGAACGCCGTGGCCGCCGCGTCGGCCGACCGCGATGGTGGTCGTTATCGTCGTCGCGATCGGTACGCTCTTTCTCGCCGGATGCACACAACGACCGGCCGTCGATCCGATCGGTGACCCGCGACGCGAGCAGATCCGGCAGGCGATTCTCGATTCCGCTCTGAGCGAAGTCACCCGGATGCTTCCGGGGGCGATCAGACCAGAGTTGCCGACGATTCGGGCCGTGCCCGACCGTGAGCGGCCGGACGCGGTGGTCGCCTGCCGGCGAGCGAGCGGGATCCCGCGGCGTCATCGCACACTCGCCGGCACCGGGCGCGGATGCTGCACCTCGGTTTTATCGCCGGCGCCACCGACCGCCGATCCCACTCGGGAAGCATCGTGCGGGTCGGGCTCGCCTCCGCCCGTGTGGCCGAGGCGCTCGGTCACCCGTTTCGCCTGCTCGACGCGGTCGGCGACCGGCGGCGACCGGCTGCGACCGGCGGCGACCGGGTGGCGACCGGGTGGCGACCGGGTGCGGACCGGAGAACGACCGGCCGCGCGCGCGGCGGTCGTCTTTCTCGGCGCCGGCGGCGCCGGTGGCGGAACGGTGGTGGCCGGATGGCTCGGGCCCGCGTCATCCGGAGGGGCAAAGCTGGCGGCTTCCCGCGTTGTGCTCTTCGCCTACGCCGAAGCGCTCCGGTGGGTCGTGCGACGGGCGGCCCGGACGGACGCGCCGCCGTCCCGGCCGCATCCTAGGTTCGGACCGAGCCGCCTGATAGGCTGACCGAGGTTGCCCGAATCGGGTTGTCGCTTGCGCGGCGCGATCGGCGGCCAGTGGAGCAGGCCGGCATGAAGCTGGTCAGTAGTGGTGAGTTCCCGGCATCGGTAGTGAACGAGGCCCGGTGATTTTCTACTGTTGACCAGAGCCGTGTGTCTATGTGATTTCACCGCAGACGACACCGTCGCCAAAGCGCCGACACGATTGTTGTGCGCCCTTTCCCCCGGTTCTCCCGCTCCGTGACGAGTCGTATGTCCACACGGGACGACGACGTAAAACAAAGGAGATAACCCCCCTATGGAGGGTCCAGAAATCAAATTCGCCGAAACGGTCATCGACAACGGCAGGTTCGGCACACGTACGGTCCGTTTCGAGACCGGTCGCCTCGCGCAGCAGGCACAGGGTGCCGTCGCCGCGTACCTCGATGAAGAAACCATGATCCTGTCGGCCACCTCGGCCGGCAAGCACCCGCGCGACGGCTTCGACTTCTTCCCCCTCACGGTGGATGTCGAAGAGCGTTCCTACGCCGCCGGCAAGATCCCCGGCTCGTTCTTCCGTCGCGAAGGACGTCCGTCGACCGAGGCCATCCTGGTCTGCCGCCTGATCGACCGCCCGCTGCGCCCGACCTTTGTCGAAGGCCTGCGCAACGAGGTGCAGATCGTCATCACCGTCCTCGCCATCGCGCCGGGCGAGTTCTATGACGCGCTGGCGATCAACGCGGCCTCAGCCTCGACCCAGATCTCGGGCCTGCCGTTCTACGGACCGGTCGGAGGCATCCGGCTTGCCCTGATTGGTGACCAGTGGGTCGCCTTCCCGAAGTATTCGCAGCTCGAGGAGGCCGTCTTCGACCTCACCGTGGCGGGCCGCCTCACCACCGACAACGACGGTAACGAAGACGTCGCGATCATGATGGTCGAAGCGGAGGCCACCGAAGGCAGCTGGGACCTCATCAAGGGCGGTGCCACGAAGCCGGACGAGTCCGTCGTCGCACAGGGCCTCGAGGCGGCCAAGCCGTTCCTCAAGCAGCTAATCAAGGCGCAGCTGGAGCTGGCCGCGCAGTCGGCAAAGCCGATCGCCGACTACCCGGTCTTCCCGCCGTACGAGCAGGCCACCTACGACGCGGTCGCCGGCTACACCTACGACGAGCTCAAGGGGATCTATCAGATCGCCGACAAGGTCGAGCGCCAGAACGCGGATGACGCCCTCAAGGACCGCGCCAAGGGACACGTCGACGGGCTAATCGAGTCCGGCAACCTCCCCGAGTCCGCTCGTGGACAGGTCGGAGCCGCCTACAAGTCGGTCACGAAGAAGATCGTCCGCGGACGCATCCTCACCGACGGTGTGCGCATCGACGGCCGTGGCCTCTCGGACATCCGCGCATTGGACGCCGAGGTGCAGGTCATCCCTCGCGTACACGGTTCCGCGATCTTCCAGCGCGGAGAGACGCAGATCCTGGGTGTCACCACCTTGAACATGCTCAAGATGGAGCAGCAGATCGACTCTCTCGCCCCGGTGAAGAAGAAGCGCTACCTTCACCACTACAACTTCCCGCCCTACTCGACCGGCGAAACCGGTCGCGTCGGCAGCCCCAAGCGTCGCGAGATCGGGCACGGCTTCCTGGCCGAGCGCGCCCTCGTGCCTGTGCTGCCGCCCCGCGAGGAATTCCCGTACGCGATCCGCCAGGTGTCCGAGGCACTCTCGTCCAACGGTTCCACGTCGATGGGTTCCGTTTGCGCATCTACCCTGTCGCTGCTCAACGCCGGAGTGCCGCTGCGCGCCCCGGTCGCCGGCATCGCGATGGGTCTGGTCTCCGACGAGGTCGACGGTCAGACCCGCTACGCGGCGCTCACCGACATCCTCGGCGCGGAGGACGCGCTCGGCGACATGGACTTCAAGGTCGCCGGAACGAGCGAGTTCATCACCGCGATCCAGCTCGACACCAAGCTCGCCGGACTCCCGTCCTCCGTTCTCGATGGCGCGCTCAAGCAGGCGAAGGAGGCTCGCACCGCGATCCTCGCCGTTCTGAACGCGGCGATCGATGCCCCGGACGAGATGGCACCGACCGCGCCGCGCGTGATCTCGGTGCAGATCCCGATCGACAAGATCGGCGAGCTGATCGGCCCGAAGGGCAAGACGATCAACCAGATCCAGGACGACACCGGGGCCGACATCTCGATCGAGGATGACGGAACCGTCTACATCGGCGCCGTCGATGGTCCCTCGGCCGAGGCGGCTCGCGCTGCGGTCAACGCCATCGCGAACCCGCTGAACCCCGAGGTCGGCGAGCGGTTCCTCGGAACCGTGGTGAAGATCGCGACCTTCGGTGCGTTCGTCTCGCTCACCCCCGGCAAGGACGGCCTGCTGCACATCAGCGAGGTTCGTAAACTCGCCGGTGGAAAGCGCGTCGAGAACGTCGAAGACGTGCTCGTCGTCGGCCAGAAGATCCAGGTGGAGATCACCAAGATCGACGATCGCGGCAAGCTCTCACTCGCCCCCGTCGATGCGGAAGCGACCGGTGCGGATGCCGAGGGTGGCGCGCCCGGCGCCGAGAACGTCGACGCCTCGTCGGAGGGTGGCTTGACCGAGGCCTGATCCTCGACCGTCGAGTGCGCGGCTCCCTCCGGTATCGAGGTCCCGAGCAACTCCGGAGAAAAGCCCGCCCCGCATCACTGACGGGGCGGGCTTTTTCCGTGTCCGGGTTCTGCGCGCAACGCTTTCACCCCGGTTGACGCCGTGGCGGTCTGTCACCTCGACAGCGGATTCCGATCGGGTGCCCTGGGGCGTTGGGTGCCTACTTCGGGGGAGTCTCCGCGGTGCCCATCAGTTGAGCGCGCCCCACGATATTTGCGCGGAGCACGAAACCCAGCACGGCCGGTGTGGCGCCGTCGGGGATGTCGATGGACTCCACATCCACTGCGCTCACCGTGAAGAAGTAACGATGCACGCCGTCGCCGGGCGGGGGAGCGGCGCCGGTGAAGTCCTTGCTTCGCAGTTCGTTGTTCACCACGATGGCTGAGGGGGGAAGAGGCTCGCCCGATGCGATCTCGGTGACCGAGGCGGGGAGATTGTAGACGGCCCAGTGCCAGAAGCCGCTTCCGGTCGGCGCGTCGGGGTCGTACATCGTGAGGGTGTAGCTCTTCGTCGAGGCCGGAGCGCCACCCCACCGGAGGGACGGTGGGCGGTTGCCACCGTCGGCTCGAACCCACTCCGGCAACGGATGGCCCGCGGTGAAGTCGGAGCTTTCCAGGGAAAACTGCGCGACCTCCGGGAGTCGCCAGTTCGGATCATTCGTCGTTGTCTCGTCCCATCTCTTGGCGAAGGGCCGCTCGCCGACGGTGACGACGCGAACGGCCCTTCTATCGCCCGGTTATCGTCCCTGGCGCGACCGTGGCGTCACCACCGCACGCTGTGGGCGGTGGCTCCTCGGGAGACGATGCTCCCGCACGCTTTCGAATCTAGACACCGCGTCCGTGCGGCGCCAGAGGACCGCCCCAACTTCGGATGTCTGTGGAGTGAATTCCCAGAGTCCCATCGCGGTCTCAAGCCGATAACGATTGGGTCGACGCGGGTCGATTCTCCCGTCGTGACCGTGCAAAGTCGGTTCGGGCCTCTATTGTCGAGAAGAAGAGGGATAGTGGTTCAGTTTCGTGTAACGAGAGATGGCGCTTCGCGCGACAGAACCCAGGCGGGAAGTGGGTTTTCGGGATGGTCGCGGTGCAAGAGTCGCCGTCGCAGACGGCCTCCTTCGTCGGCCTTCCGACGCTGGAAGTGCCGCTTCCCATTCGGCGCCCGGTCGGTCAGTCGGATCTCCGCGTCTTCCCGCTGGCAATCGGGGGGAACGTTTTCGGCTGGACCGCCGACGCGCGCGCGACCAACGACATCCTCGACACCTATTTCGAGCATGGCGGTAACTTCATCGATACCGCCGACTCGTACGCCGCCGGTCGGAGCGAGACCATGATCGGCAACTGGATGCGCGACCGCCGAGTACGTTCCGGGATCGTGGTGGCGACGAAGGTCGGCAAGAGCCCGGACAACCCGGGAGTCGCCGCGAAGTCGATCAGCCGTTCGGTGAATGCATCGCTCGCCCGACTGGGGACCGACTACATCGATCTGCTGTTTCTGCACATCGACGATGCCGCCGTGCCGTTCGAGGAGACCCTCCTGGCCGTCGATGATCTCATCCGGGCCGGAAAGGTGCGGCACTTCGGCGCCTCGGACCATTCGAGCAATCGACTTGTGGAGGCCCGCGTCATCGCCGCCCAACTCGGGGTGGCTCCGATGCTCGCTCTTCAAAACCACTACAACCTCATGCATCGCACCGGCTACGAGGGGGACCTTGCGCGGGTCGCGTCGCAACAGGGACTCGCATTCATGCCACGGTTCGCACTCGCCAGCGGCTTCCTCACCGGCAAGTACCGGTCAAAGGCCGATCTCGCCGCGAGCAATCGGCGCAGCGAGTTGGCGGGTCATCTCGCCAAACGGGGCACCCGCATCCTCGGCGTGCTCGACCAGGTGGCGCGCCAACAGAACACGACCGTCGCGACGATTGCCCTCGCCTGGCTGCTTTCCAAACCCGGCATCGTGGCGCCCGTGGCGAGCGCGAGCCAACCGCACCAGGTGCTCGACCTTGTCGCCGCTGCGAAGATCCAACTTGGTCGCCACCAGGTCGCAGAACTCGATCGCGTTTCCGCGTAGCTCCGCTCGCTCGCCGTTGCGGGCGGGTGGGCCTACTTCTTCGTGCGGTCGAGCACGCGGTTCACGATGCGCAGGTAGGCGGTTGTCGCCGCGATCGGATCCCCGGCGTAGCCTCCGGTCATGACTCCGTCGCGGGCGAGCATCAGTTCGTCGCCTCCGTCTCCGGACAGCGGATGACCGAGCTCCTTGAGGAGGTCGCTGAGGGTCTCGGCGTACCATTCCCGGTGCTCGGAAACGATCTGGCGAACGGCGTGAAGCGGGTCGGTGAATTCGGTTGCGGCGTTGATGAAGGCGCAGCCACGGAAACCGGGGGACACGACCTCCGCCACGGTCTGGTCGATGAGGGCCTGGAGCGCTCGTTTCGGTTCATCCTTCTCGCGGATGAGTTCCTCTACGGCTTCTCGGGCGCGGGAATGACGCTGCGAGATGTACTCGACGATCAGCCGGTCCTTCGACCCGTAGTGCTTGTAGAAGGTGGCCTTGGTCACCCCGGATTCGCTGATGAGTCGGTCGATTCCCACGGAGCGGATGCCGTCGCTGTAGAACAACCGGTTCGCGGTCTCGAGGATCCGGCGTTTGGCCGGCGCGACCGAGGTGCGGGGGGTGCCAACACCCCAGGGGGCACGCTGGCCGATCGGATGAGTTTCAACAATCGGCACAGCGTGGCTCCCTTGGGCTAGTCGGCTAGGTGTCCTCGAAGCCGTTCGGCAGCTGACCGGACGTTGGGGGGATGTCCGGTGTTGTTGCCCCGCAAATTTCGGGTTTGCGGCCTTACAGTGTTTGGTACTTTCACCCCACGGAGAAGTGGGGGATCGAGCGACCCTCGGGTGGTTCGCTCGATGTGAAAACAGTAACACGGAGTTGAGGACAGACAACTCTGTTTGTCCTCTATCTTCTCTTCATTCTACCCCCCAAAACGGGGGTCAGTGGTGCGCTCGGCCGAATTCCCCCTCGGTGACGTAGGCTCGGTCCAATGAACGGTGCAGTCCCGCTTCCCCTCGACCTTCCCGACCTTCGAATCGACTCCTCGGGAGAATCGCTCGTTCGGCGCACCGTCCTCCCGAGTGGGGTACGCATCCTCAGCGAGCACGTCTCGGGTGCCCGAAGTGCCACGGTCGGATACTGGCTCGCCGTCGGCTCACGGGACGAACAACCGGACACCTTCGGCAGCACGCATTTTCTCGAGCACCTCCTCTTCAAGGGGACGTCGTCGCGGACGGCTCTCGATATCGCAGTGAGTTTCGACGCCGTCGGCGGAGAACACAATGCGATGACGGCGAAGGAGTACACCTGCTACTACGCCAAGGTTCAGGACCGGGATCTGCCGATGGCGGTCGAGGTGCTCTCCGACATGATCACCTCCTCCCTCCTCGACGCGGGCGAGTTCGAGACCGAGCGCGACGTCATTCTCGAAGAGCTCGCGATGGCCGACGACGACCCATCGGACGTGACGAGCGAGCGGTTCTTTGAGGCCGTGCTCGGCGACCACCCCCTCGGGCGACCGATCGGGGGCAATCCCGACACCATTCGAGCCGCCACGCGAGAGTCGGTCTGGAGGCACTACCGCTCCAACTACCGCGCCCGCGACCTCGTGATCACGGTCGCCGGTGCGGTCGATCACGACTTGCTGCTGGTCCAGGTGCAGCGCGCGCTGGCCTCAGCCGGCTGGGATCTCGGGACGGAGGCGGCCCCGGTCGAGCGTCGCGAGGACACCCTCGGGGTCCTCGACCGCGGCAGTCCTCTCGTGGTGGTTCACCGCCCGATCGAACAGGCGAACATCTTGCTCGGGGTGCCCGGCATTGCGGCATCCGATGACCGGCGTTCCACAATGGCCGTGCTCAACTCCGTTCTCGGTGGAGGTATGTCGTCGCGACTGTTCCAGGAGATCCGGGAAAAGCGCGGCCTGGCGTATTCGGTCTATTCCTTTTCACCGAGCTTTTCCGACGCCGGGCTCTTCGGCCTGTACGCGGGCTGTTCCCCGGCCAAGGCCGCCCAGGTCGCCGAACTCCTGCTCGGCGAGTTCCACCGACTCGCCAGCGGGGGTGCAACCGAGAGCGAACTGGCTCGGGCGGTGGGTCAATTGAGCGGGGCGTCCGCCCTCGCCCTCGAGGACTCGGACACGCGAATGTCTCGCCTCGGCCGATCGGAGATCACTCTCGGCGAATTCTCCGACCTCGATGAATCGCTGCGCCGACTGTCGCTCGTGACTCTCGATGACGTTCGCTCTCTCGCTCGCGAGCTCGCGTCGCGGCCATTGTCGATCGCCGCCGTCGGCACGGTCGACGCGTCTGTCTTCGATGGCCTCGTCGACCAACCGGTTTCAGCCTGACCCTCGCCCGCA
Organism: Frigoribacterium sp.; assembly: GCA_031360325.1. Classification (GTDB taxonomy): domain Bacteria; phylum Actinomycetota; class Actinomycetes; order Actinomycetales; family Microbacteriaceae; genus Lacisediminihabitans. Next base: position 28,885 of record JANMBI010000206.1, read on the forward strand.
ACCCCCAAGAGGAACAACGATGTCCCACTTCATCTATCTCGTGCGCCATGGTGAGCAACAGGATGCCGAGCACGGCATGCCCGACGGACCGCTATCCGGGCGGGGAAAACGGCAGGCGAAACTTGTGGCCGATCGACTGAGCGGAGTGCCGTTCACGGGAGCGTGGCATTCTCCCCTGCAGCGTGCGGAGGAGACGGCCAGCATCATGACCGCGAGCATGCCAAGCCTCGATTCTCAGCCATCCGCGCTCCTCTTCGACTGCATCCCGTCCGGCCCGACCACCGACATGCCGCACGCGTTCGAGCCGTTCTTCGGCTCCGTCACCCGTGATCAGATCGAGGCCGGGGAGGCGCAGATGGCGGATGCCGTAAGCGAGTGGCTCAGGCCGGCCAGGGAAGACCGGCACGATCTCCTGATCACCCACAATTTCGTGATCGCCTGGTTCGTGCG
>JANMBI010000249.1:0-2925 GCA_031360325.1 Frigoribacterium sp.
TTCGGCGGCCATAGCGAGAGGGAAACGCCCGGTCACATTCCGAACCCGGAAGCTAAGACTCTCTGCGCCGATGGTACTGCAAGGGGGACCTTGTGGGAGAGTAGGACACCGCCGGACTTCTTTGTAAGATGGCCACCCAGCGATGGGTGGCCATCTTGCGTTAACGGCCGCACACGACGACTAAACACGCGACTGCCGCGAAGGCATCCGCATCCATAACTTCACCAGAGACGACAGATCCAGGGGTAATTCGTGTCCGAATTCGGAGATCGCTCCAAGCGCCCGGGCGAACGGCCCGCCGGCTCGCGTCCGGATGCCGGTCGCCCGCAGCGAGGAGCCCCCTCAGCCGGCCGGCCTTCGAGACCCGCCGGCTCCCAGGGAGATCGTCCGCAGCGGGGGCGTCCCGACGCAGACTTGTCGAAGAATCCACGCGAGCGCCGCCCTGGCATCGGCTATCAGGGGCGATCTGCGCAGGAGATCGAGGATCGCGACCCGTTCGGAACCAAGTCGGTGCGTTCTCGGCATGATGATCCGGTCATCCCGGACGACGTGCAGCCCAAGGAACTCGACCGCGTCGCCCGCGCGCAGTTGAAGACCCTCAGCAAGGAGAACGCCGACGGCGTCGCCAAGCATCTGGTGATGGTGGCGCGGTTGATCGACTCGGACCCCGCCGTCGCCCACGCCCACGCCGTCTCTGCGGCGCGCCGCGCCGGTCGGATCGCCGTCGTGCGCGAAACCCTGGCGATCACGGCGTATACGATCGGAGACTTCGCCCTCGCGCTCCGAGAGTTGAGGACCTACCGTCGCATCTCCGGTCGCGACGATCAGCTGCCCCTCATGGTGGACAGCGAGCGGGGCCTCGGGCGACCGGATCGAGCTCTGGAGCTCGGACGCTCGGTGCCGCGGGAATCCCTGCCGGTGGAGGGTCGGGTGCTGCTCGCGATCGCCATGTCCGGCGCTCGACTCGATCTCGGGCAGACCGCAGCCGCCCTCGATGAGTTGCAGATCGCTCAACTCGATCCGGAGACGGCCTTCTCCTGGAGTCCCCAGCTCTTCGACGCCTACGCCGCCGTGCTCGAGGACCTCGGACGCAATGAAGAAGCCGAACTATGGTGGGGGCACTCCGATCGCGCCTCCCGCGCGCTCGCAGACCTCGGCCAGGAGGGCGAAGACGACGTGATCGAGATTGTCGAAGAGGGGGAGAACGGTCCTGTTCTCACGGAAGAAGACTCGCCCGTTGACTGAGCGTTCGCCTCTGGACGGGGTCGACCTCGTGCTCGCCGACCTGGACGGGGTGGTGTACACCGGCGATTCGGCGATCCCCCATGCCGTTGCGAGCCTGAACAGCGCGGCGCTGCACCGACGCATCGGGTATCTGACCAACAACGCTTCCCGCACCGCGGCATCCGTCGCCGGTCATCTCGCCCGGCTGGGCCTCCATGCGACGGCGGATGACGTAGTCACCTCTCCCCAGGCGGCCATCCGCCTGCTCGCGAACCTCGTGCCGGCCGGATCGACCGTGCTCGTCGTGGGGGGAGAGGGGCTCACCTCGGTCGTCGAAGAGGCGGGTTTCGTTGTCACGAGATCCGCGCTCGATGAACCGGCGGCAGTGATTCAGGGATTCTCCCCCGAGGTGGGCTGGAAGGATCTCGCCGAAGCGTCTTTCGCGCTCAATGACGACCCGGCTCGACCCTGGGTGGCGACCAACACCGACTGGACGATTCCTGTCGCGCGGGGGGTCGCGCCGGGCAACGGCACGCTCGTCGGAGCCGTGCACAACGCCGTCGGCCGCCTGCCCGTGGTGGCGGGCAAGCCCGAGGTCGCGATCTTCGAAGAAGCGGTTCGGCGGTTCGGCGGCACGAAGCCCCTTTTCATCGGTGATCGACTCGATACCGACATCCTCGGAGCAAACCGGGCGGGGATGGATTCCGCGCTGGTGCTCACCGGCATCGACGGGAGAAAGCAGGCTCTCGCCGCGGGAGCGACGTCGCGACCGACGTTCGTCCTCGGAGACCTGCGTGAGCTTGCCGAGCCATACCCTGAGGCCCTGACCACGAGGGACGCCCGCACCGGCGACACGCTGGTCACGGTTCGTGGCGCGTCAGTGCGGCTCGCGAAGACCGTCGTGACCGTCGAGACGGCCGGCGACCGACCCATCGACCTGTTGCGGGCCGCGACCTCGCTGATCTGGGGTTCGGGGCTGCCGATCTATGGTCTCGATGTCGCGCCCGAGCTGTACAGGTGACCGTCTCAGCGCCGGGCGAGGGTAGCGTTGTGCCATGGATGAAGCGACCGGCCCCTCGATGCAAGATGGCCCCTCGATGCAAGATTGGCCCCCGATTCCCGACGAGGTCGGCGCATTCCTGTCTCGCCTGCGCGTGATCGAGGACCAGCCGCTCGAGTCGAGATCGGCAGCCTTCCTGCAGATCCATGATCGCCTTCAAGCCACCCTCGAAGGGGCGGTGCGGGAGGGTGCCCGGACCGGATCGTCCCTCACGGGTCCGGTCGTTGGGGACGCGTCGCCCCGACAGGGTTGACCCGCGACAGTGTTGAAGCGGGACATGGGTGATGCGCCAAATGGATGACGCGCGGTTGGACTCCGCACTTGCGGATCGTGGAATCGCCCGCTCGCGCACCCACGCCGCGCGGCTCATCATCGACGGTTCGGTGACGGTGGATGGCAGGACGGTGATCAAACCCTCGGCGCGGGTCGGCCCAGACCAGGTGCTGGCGCTCACCGCTATCGATCACTACGTGAGCCGGGCTGCCCACAAGCTCGTCGCCGCGCTCGACGAGTTCGGCGTGACCGTGGCCGGACGGGAAGCCCTCGACGTCGGGGCTTCGACCGGCGGATTCACCCAGGTGCTCCTCGAACGGGGAGCGAGCTCTGTGGTCTCCCTCGATGTGGGCCACGGTCAGCTGGAT
>JANMBI010000014.1:0-59186 GCA_031360325.1 Frigoribacterium sp.
GCCCGTACAGGGTGCAGAATTCAGTGCATGGAGATGGCTGCGGGGCGTCGGGTTGCGCGAGCGCAGAAGCGGTGGGGCGCCCGCACACGATCGGCGTCGACGGACACGATGACTGCGGAGGGCAGCGCGTACGGCGAGGCAGTCCGGGCAGTCCGGGCGGGCGAACTCGACGCGGATGCCGCAGCGGACCTCTTAGTCGAGCAGATGACCGATGCGGAGGTCCTCGGCCTGCTCGACGGCGACTCCCCCCGACGGCTCCTGCTGTTCATCCCGCTGCTGCTCGGTCGGCGGCCGTTCGTTGCCGGGGCGGCCCCGCGCCTCGGCATCCCCGGCATCCGGTTCAGCGATGGCGCCCGCGGGGTGGTGATCGGTGCCTCCACCGCTTTCCCCGTGACGATTGCGCGGGCGGCGACCTGGGATCCGCCGCTGGAGGAGCAGGTCGGCCTCGCCATCGGCGTGGAGACCCGGGCACGGGATGCGAACTACTCCGCGTCCGTGTGTGTCAATCTGCTCCGCCATCCCGCATGGGGCCGAGCGCAGGAGTGCTACGGGGAGGATCCGGTGCTCACCGGCCGGATGGGATCCGCCATGACCCGCGGCATCCGCGTGCACGTGATGGCGTGCGTGAAGCACTTCGCACTCAACTCGATGGAGAACGCGCGCTTCGAGGTCGACGTGTCGGTGGATGAGCACGCACTTCACGAGGTGTACCTCCCGCACTTCAAGGCGGTAGTGGACGCCGGCGCCGACTCGGTGATGACCGCATACAACCGAGTGCGCGGCGAGCACATGGACGTCAATGGCGCCCTGCTCACCGATGTGCTGCGCCACGAGTGGGGCTTCTCGGGGTTCGTGACGAGCGACTGGGTATTCGGCACACACCACGCGGTCGCCAGTCTGCAGGCGGGAATGGACGTGGAGATGCCCCTCCGGCTGCTGCGCGCCCGCGCTTTACCGGCGGCGCTGCGGTCGGGTGCATTGGCTCGGGCGACGGTGCTCCGGTCGGCGCACCGCGTCCTGCGAACGATCGTGCTGCACGAGGCGACCCGCGAGCTAGCGAGTCCGAGCGCCGACCTCATCGCCTCACCGGCGCACCGGGCGCTCGCCCGCCGGGTCGCCACGGATTCGATCGTGCTGCTGAAGAACGAGCCCGTCGGCGCGGCGCCGCTGCTGCCGCTGGACCCCGGCATCCGGCACCTCGCTGTTGTCGGCCGGCTGGCGGCACTGCCGAACCTCGGCGATCACGGCTCGTCACGCGTTCGGCCCCCCTCGACGGTCTCGCCGCTGCAGGGGCTGCGCGAGGCGCTTCCCGGGGTGCGGATCACGACCCCATCCGGGCCGAGCGCTCGAGCCGCCGCCGCTGCCGCCGCCGCGGCGAACACGGCGATCGTGGTCGTCGGCCTTGACCAACACGACGAGGGCGAGTCGGTCGTCACCGGCAGCGTCGAGGTGGGCGTGCTCGGCCGGGCGTTCAGTGCGGGGCCTCTTCGGGCGCCGCTCATCGGACTCGCTCACCTGGCGTCGCACTTCGTCCGGGGCGGCGACCGCAGCTCGCTCGATCTGCGCCCGTCCGACGTGGAACTCATCCAGGCTGTCGCTGCCGCCAACCCGCGCACCATCGTCATCCTGATCGGTGGCAGCGCGATTCTGACGGAGACGTGGCGACAGCGCGTGCCGGCCCTCCTCCTCGCCTGGTACGGCGGGATGGAGGGCGGCCGCGCGCTCGCGAGCGTGCTCACCGGCGAGGTGGAACCGAGTGGCCGACTGCCGTTCGTCGTGCCGACGGACGCCGCGCACCTTCCCCCGTTCGACGCCGCCGCGAAGTCCGTCGTCTACGACGACCGCTGGGGTCAACGACTGCTCGACGCGGAGGGACACGTGGCCGCGTTCCCGTTCGGATTCGGCCTCGGCTACACAACGATCGAGCACCGGCTGATCGACCACCGCTTCGACGACACGGGCGGCAACGCCAACGTGCTGGTGACCAACACCGGCGACCGCGAGGGCTCGACCGTCGTGCAGGTCTACGCCGCGGACGTGTCGATCCGCAGGCCGGTGGCTCAGCTGCTGGGCTTCCAGAAAGTGACGCTGCAACCCGGTGCGGAGACGACCGTACGAGTCGAACTGGATGCGGGGCCCACCCTGCAGCGTGATCCGGCGACACGGCGCTGGTCCCCCCGCGCGGGCGACTGGGCGCTGCTCGCCGCCCAGCACAGCCCGAGTTGCTGGGAGGACGGGCGCCGACTGCGTCGGCCCGCCGGCACGCACGATGCTCAGATCGGGTGACTGCAGCTGCGCGGGCCTTGTCAGCCGCTCGGAGACTCCTCGACAATGTCGGACGCGACAGGGGCAGCCTCGACAGGGGCAGGAGGACGAGCCGCGAACCCCTCCACGCGCACAGGGAGTGATTTGTCGACTCCAAGCACGCAGCGGAGCAGCCGCCGCGCCTCCCACCGGAACGACACTCGTGCCTCGTCGTGCCGCAGCACCAGGGTCCCGTCGGAATCGGCGTACCGCTTCTGCAGATCGACAAGCTCCTCGGCCTGCATCAGCGCCACCGTGCTGTTAGCGGCTCGGTCGATCAGGCGCACCAGAGAGGTCGGTCCCGTCAGATCGCTCGCGATCTGGCGTTGCTCGCTCGCGGCGAAGATTGTCTTCTGGGCGGCGCGTGTCACGATCAGCGGACGGGATGGCCCGTTCAGCAGTCTGCTCAGCACGTCCGCGGCTGCGTCGGGGTGGCCGATCCGCTGCGCCGCCTCACGCATCCGCTGCAGGCGCCCCGGCTCGCGCAGCACCTCGTCGATCTTCCAGCCGATTGTGGCGGCGGAATTGCAGCGCACGGCCGCCCCCTGCTCCATCAGGTAGTCGCCGTTGCGAACCTCCTGCCCGGGGATGGGGTTCACCAGAACCATGGGCAACCCGGCGGCCATGCACTCCGATGCTGTCAGCCCGCCCGGCTTGCCCACGAAAAGGTCGGCATGGCGCAACAGCTGCGGCATCTCCGCCGTGAAGCCGAGCACGCGGTATCTTTTGCCGGCAGGCGCCACCAGCTGCTCGATGCGCTGCCGCAGCGCGTCGTTGCGTCCACACACGATCGTGGCCGTGAACGGAGAGCGCATGTGCAGCGTCTGCCGCACAACCGCGACGGCGTAGTCGCCGCCGGCCGCGCCAGCGGAAATCAGCAGCATCGGCGGCCTGCCGCGGTCGCGCGCGATCGCCTGCTCCGGTTGCGCCGCGATCGGAATGCCGGTGACCGCGACACGGTCGGGAGGCAGGCCCAGCGCCATCAGCTGCACCCTGCCCTCCTCCCTCGCGACAAAGAGAGTGTGGAAGGCGCCCGTGAGCCACAGGCCCTGGAAGTCGTAGTCGGTGGTGACGACTGCGGTCCTCGCGTCGATCACGCCGCGCAGCAGCAGAGACGCCAGCAGCTGGGCCGGTAGGAAGTGGGTGCAGACGATCGCGGTCGGTCGGAATCGCTTGATCGCACGGACGACCGGAAGCGCGTTTGCCTGTGTCCAGGGGTCGATCGGGCCGCGACGCCGGAACGGCGGGTCGCTGATGTCGTAACCCCACTCCACCAGCCATGGCAAGTTCTCGACCAGGACGAAGTAACCCTTTCCCAGCAGGTCGCGGTAGAGCACGCTGCTCTCCTGCAGCACGTCCAGCACCCGCACTTCGTCGATGTCGGCGCGCGCGGCGCACGCCTGCTGCACCGCCGCTGCGGCGCTGTTGTGCCCCGATCCCACCCCTGCGGACAGAACTAGCACGCGCTCCCCGCCGGCGGTGTTGAAGCCTGGTACCAACTTCCTGCGCATGAAGAGATGGTAGCGGGCCGCATGCCTCGCCCACCTACCCGTCCTGGACCTACTCTCTCGGAACCGAGGGGGCACTGCTGGTCGAAACTCTTCAGCTCGAAGAGATCCCAAAATCAGAGCTGCCTAAAACGCATCGCCAGATGTGCGAACCGCCGCTCCAGGACGAATGAGTGAGCCGAATACCCGGCCCTATTTCTGCTTTCTTGGATTCTCTGCCTCGCGCTCGTTTACCTTGGGATAGTTCTCGGCGCGAATCACTAGATCGGACCTGCTCAGTGAACCGTCCCCGGTTTCGTGCCGTTTCAATTTTGGCGACCACCGGCAATTTCAGCGAAACACGAGAGTGAGATCAAAACGGCCTTTCGACCCGCCGGGCCGCCCGCAAGCCGGACGGCTAGCTAGCGGACATTCCCCCGCAGTCATTGACATCGAACCCTCTCGGTGTACAAAAAGGTGCCCGTATAGGTGCCCCGTAAGGAATTCCCGGTCAGGTGCGTCATACGCACAAGACTGGTTCCCTCGGATCTGGCCTCGATGGTTTCCTCCGGCCACGCCCCCTCCTTGTCGACAACACCGGCAGGTCAGCAATGCGAAAAGCGCTAGCTCGAGTATCTCGATGCGGTTGCCCACGGGAGGACCCGCCGACTTCCCTTTGTTTGTAGGCCAAAGTGCCGATTCTTGATTCTGCGCGCGAGAGGCAGCAAGACAGCTCAGGTCCCCTCTCGCCGTCGCCGGAGGCCCGCGCGCGGTAGCTACCCGGCCCGCCCACGCCGTCCCGGCGGGAGTAGTCCGCGGTCTCGGGCGCGGGTGACCCAGCCCTGCGCGGTGGACAAGGCGACGCCGCCGATCTCGGCCATCGTCGCCGACGGGTTCAGATCGCCGCTCGCGGCGAGTCGGCCGTGCTGGAGGGCGACGAGTTCGTAGAAGTCTGGGGTGCGTTTGGGGTCACCGAGTGGATGGAGTAGGTCGCGCTCGCTGATCTTGCGGCCGCTGGGGAGTTCGATCCTGCCGCCGGTCACGGTGCTAGTGCGCCGCATGGCGAACAGGCGGTTGTTGATTGCGGCCTCGATCCTCGCGGTGGGCAGTTCGCGTAGGAGTTGGCTGGTGATGGGGTCGCCGGGTCGCCACGGCAGGTAGGTGATGCCGGTGATGCGGACTTCCTCGGGGACGGCGTAGAGCTGGCGTTGGAGTCGGAGCATCACGCGGGTCCCGGTGGCCTCGTGCTCGATGTAGCGCCAGCGCCCGTCGATCGTCTGGTTCTGCTCGGAGCCGAGCTGCGCCTCCCGTTGCTCAGCGGTGAGTACCTGGTCGTTGTAGCCGAGGATTCGGTCGATCTCGTCGCTAGCGTCGTCGGTACGCTCGCCGGGGAACCGGCTCGCCAGATGCCAGCCCGCGGGCAGGTCTTCCTGGACAAGCAGCCCGTCGTAGGTCTGGTCGCCGGGCAGTCGTGGAGCGGTCGGCATATGCCGAGTCTAACGAATCTTCGAGCCATCTCAGGTAGTTGCGGTTATCTACGTTGAGGGCTACACTCAAATATCCGCAACTATCTGATGTGCGGTCGCGCGAGAGGAGGTCGCGATGGGCGAAGGTGTTGTGCGCGGGAGGCTGACTGAGCCGGCGCGGCTGTTCTATTCCGAGGAGGAGACCGCCGCCCTGCTCGGCATCCACCGCACGACACTGCGAGGCCTCGCCCTCGACGGCCGAGCGCCGGTGGAACCGATTCGGCTCACCCAACACAAACGCGTCTACCGCCGCATTGACGTGGAGCGGCTGGCGGGGGTCGTCGAATGAGCGTCGAGGCCCGCACGACGAAGACGGGCAAGACCCGTTACCTTGCCCGCGTGCGATCCGGCGAAGTGCTCGTCGCCTCCAAGACCTTCGGCCGCAAAAGCGACGCTGAGGCATGGGAACGGGAGCAGAAGCACCTGCTCGATACCGGCCGGCCGCTGCCGCCGAAGCGGAACTTCACGCTCGGCGAACTCGTCGGCATGTTCCTCCTGGCACGCAAGAGCGGCAACCCGCACACGGTCGACACCGATCGGAACAACCTCGCCTCGCTCCCGCAGTCGCTGCTGGCCCGCCCGCTCGTCTCGATCCAGGCGAGCGACGCGACTTCGTCCAGCGCCTCGCCGCCGCAGAGAGAGTCGTCAAAAAGTCCGGACACTCCACGGACACTCGGCCGAAAATCCAGCCCCGGAGCCTGCCGAAGAAGAATCAGAGTACCCCCGGAATAGCCTTCTGATCAGGTATTTTGTGCGGAGCCGGTGGGATTTGAACCCACGGAGGGCTTACGCCCTCTCCACCTTAGCAGGGCCAGCCACGTGTGCAGCTGGTGCAGGAATCGTGCGATCCTGCATCTGAAACACGCCTGATTCGGTGTTGTCCGCGCACGCTAGGACCCCTACGGGACCCTCGACTGCATGCCCGCGGTCAGCCGCTGACGCGATCTTCCCAGTAGCCAGGGCGACGCCGCTCGTGAGCATAAGCGACGACGTAAACCTCACTATCGATCCGAAGATAGACGATGTCGAACGGGAAACCGGGGACGCTACGTGAGTAAACCTGCGGCGTTCGGCGGCGATCCCGGTAGAAGCCCCAACTTATCGAGGGATCAAGGATGCTCTCGATCGCCGCATCTACAGCATCCATGAAGACATCGCCCCAACCGGGACGGTTCGTCTCGTACCACGTCGCGGCGGCACGGTATTCGTCAAGTGCTTCGGCGTGCTCGCGCCAAGCTAAGGTCACTTGCGAAGCGCCGCGACCTCGGCGCGCACTTTGGTGTGCGCCGCGCGCCCATCAATTAGCCTCGCCCCGCCACTGACGATTTCCTTCACACGCCTGTCGACGGCCTCGTCCCACGCTTCATCGATGTCCACCTGATCTGCACCGGCGTCCCGGTCCACGCTGAGCAGAAGCTGATGAGCCGCCTCAAGGCGCTCATCCGCGTCGAGGGCCTTGCCCGCCTCAATATAGTCCGCCAGCTTCGGTGTCATGCGTCAAGTGTAGAGCGGCGCACTGCCTTCTAGGTGGCGATCACTTGGCGGAGACGGTGGGATTTGAAGCCTATTAGGGACATCATCTGAGCCGGTGTTCGCTCGATTCCGGTGAAATATCAGCGAGCGCCTGGCTCCAAAATCACATCGAAACCCGTTCCGAACTCTTTAGTTGTGGGCGAACGGTGGGCAAACGGCTAGTGCCCCAGCCCACGTATCAGAGGTCGCTCCCGATACCTACTCATTCAATTCTGCTACCGATGGCGACGAATTGCGTTGCCAAGCTGCGCTCTAAATACGAAGCGCCAACTCGATCGCAGGCGCTGGCTTCACCTCGGCGCACCTAATTTCTTTCTAACCAGCCGTGCTCATACCTTGAGAAGTTCGGCCGGGTCTATTCCGAGCGCTTCACACATGCCCGTGAGGTGATCCTTATCGACGTGCTCCATTAACTCGAAAACCGATTCCAGAGTGGGAATCGCTTCACCGGGTTGGATGCCCATGTCCGTATTGGTTTCAAGGTGGGAGTGGATGTGAAGGAAGCGAACAATGCGACCCTTTACCGGATCACCAACGTTTTTCACGGCCGCCTCAACTGACTGGTCAAAGCTCCCGAGGAACTGTGGAAACTTGAAGCTGAGGAAGCTCTCTAAGATTTTCCGCGCGGCGTTAGGAATGAGGACCATAGCCTCGGTCTCTTTCACGATGTCTGGTGAGTCCCGAAGCTCCATAAGTGAGGTTGCGACCCTCCAGAAGAGGTAGTGATATTCCGAACGGGTCTTCCTTCGAAAGTGCTCGTCGGTGGGCCAGGCCGAGAGCACTGGGACTCGCACCGGCTTCCCGCCGACATTCTTCGTGACCATACGCAGCTCATGGATACTGCTTGTCGGTTTCCCCTTGAAATTGGGTCCGTCCAGTTGGTTCGACCAAATCCGGAAGAGCTCAAAATTGTGGGTGAAAAGTATCAACTGCCGAGTCGGATCCTTCGTCACGAGCTCAGACCAAAGATGGCTACTCGCGCCGACAAGTACATTCGCATCCAAGGATGAAACAGGGTCGTCGACGACAACGACAAGGTTCTCTCCGGAGTCCTTATTGTTGAGGCTACTAAGGAAGTACAGCAACGAAATGGCGGTCTGCTCCCCCTCGCTGAGTCCAAGAGCAGGGGCGCCATTTCGTTCAATGACGTACTTGCCATCACGTGAGGCAAAGGTGAGGTCGGAACGCCCGAGAAGCCTGGCCACATTTGCTGTCAGCTGGGTAGCGAGCGGCCCAGGATCCCCGAGAGGTTGGCTCAGAGTAGCCACCTCTTCGGCATAACCTTTCAGCTCGCCTTCCGCTGCTTCAATGACATCGCCGAGTCGCTTCCATTCTTTCTTTTCCTTGTCATACGAATCGAGGTCATTGAAGATCCGGTACATCTCGACCCGATGCGCTGCTTCGGTCCGGAACTTATCAAACTCGTCGACCTGCTTGTTGTGACGGTCAACCACAGCGACAACATCTGCAGCGCTTGGCACCGCAGCCAACTTCGGGATGATGTCTTCGTAGCTGTCGAAAAGGCGGCCGGCTTTAGCTGCGGTCAAAACCTTCAGCTCCGCGATGGAAGCCACATATGCGGTCACCTGAGTCTGAAACGCAGCAAAGGCTTCTTTGTACGGTGTGGCTAGAACGGGGAACAGCTGGTCTACCCGCGGGAAGCCACTCTTCTCATCGGTGGCTGCTTTGCCAGCGGTCTCCAAAGCTTTGACCAGTTTCTCGACATCTTCTTGAAGAGTCTTCGAACTCGCATCGAAATGATCCCGCAGCGCGTCCAGCCGTATCGGGGTCAACGCATTTCCACAAAAAGCGCACGTCTGCCGGTCGTCATGAAGATGAAGTCCTGTCTGAGCCCACTCGGCCAAAGCAGGGTTAGCCTTCAACTCCTCAATCGCTGTGCCCGCTGCGGTTCTCTTAGTCAGGGCTGTGAGCGCAGTTCCTGCCGCCACCAGATCCGGATGTGCAACCGCCACCAAAGTCTGCGTCGGCATGTTCACCGCCTTCGCAACCGCCAGGTCATCGAGAAGCTCGGTGGACCTCTCCTCCAATACTTTCCGATCCCCGTCGGCGATCGGTGTGACCTGCGACTTGGTGTAACTCCTCGCGCGGTACCTGCCCTCCAGCTGCGACAGGTCCTCCACAATCCGAGAAGCAATCCGAGTAAGGACAGCGCCGGCAGCAGCATTCGCTGCAGTTTTGTCTCGTTTCCAACCAGGCATCGCAGCATTGATCGCGGTAACCGAGCCCTCTATCTCCGCCATGCGATCCGCAGCGCCAATAGCGTCCTTCCCCAAAACAAGGAGAGCCTCAGCTTCACTCCCACCCTCATGGTCGAACCGCAACGAGCTCTTCACGAACTCACGATTGAAGACCCGAACTCTCCGCCAAAAAGCATCACTCGCGTCAGCGACCCGACGAGTGTCATTCGGGCTGCCCTCTTTCTCGACATCGATAACCAGACCATGGCTACCAGCAACACCTGAAGCAGCCACCAACAGCAAACTTGAAAGCGTTGACTTCCCCGAACCGTTCTGCCCATAGATAACGTTCACCCGATTGAGAGACCTGGTCCCAGGATTTGTCCAAGCCTGGAAAGCCTGGAAGTTCTTGATGCTGACAACATGTCGAATCATGCTTCACATCTTGGCCCAACTAGGCCGACAGGTCGGTCTTTTTCGTGGTCAAGGCTTGATCGTCGCTCGGACATTTTCTCCTTGGACCGGCCACCAAAGTGGTCTTAGCTGCCGAGAATAGTCGGCGGAAAAACGTACAACCCGCTTGTCAAGGAAAGTGGCTTCGAAGCAACTGAACAAGGTGCGCGCTGGGTGCGGCCGCTATATCCGCGGAGCAGAACTAACCTTGCGGTCGACCAGCGTCGAATACGACTATTCCTGCGACTCGTTCCCGGATCTCATCTGAAACCGGGCGCCCCGCTAGTACGTCATATACGTATCCGGGCGCCTGTGGACGCAGACCTCGAAAGTCAACTTCCGCCTGACCTTTCTCAAAGCTTGTCCGAAAGGTCGACCTTCTCTCGCAGTTTCGCGATGGGGCCGCCCCATGTTTGGGTTCGGAAGGCCCATTGGCCGGCAACCACGCTTGGAGACACTTCCAGCAATTCGGCAAGGGAGATGATTTCCTCCACGGTCGTACTGGTTGCGAGCAGTTTCTTGTGGGCCGGGGGGATCAAATGGTCTTCCGCGAACTTGTTTGCCGCCGCCTCCTGCGCATCCGCATCATCGTCTGCTTTGAACCCGTCGTCGACAAAGGTGCTCCTTTTGGGATGGAGAAGGACATGAGCTATCTCATGGACGATCGTGAACCAGAGTCCATCAAGTGACTTGTACCGGCTTGTCACAGCGATCATGGGCGTCCCGTTCACCCATCGCGATACACCGCTGATCCGGGTGTTCGGTATTTCGGGTACAAATACCAGAACGACGCCTGCCTCAAGCAATAGATCCTGAGCCTCGCGGAAGGCGCTACCTATGTCATTAACGGTCAGCTTCGGAATCGCTGCGGCCGCGAGCCGTAATTTGTCGGGGTCGAAGGTCCCGGCATTCGCAATAAGGTCGGAAGCGTGCAATTCCGATAGCCGTATCCAAAGTGACGTCAAGTTCGTATCAATGGCGTGCAGCTGACTCCTCTTATATGAGGCCTGAGGCTCGAGCCAAGTTTTCCGATATGCGCTCGGACTAGCGACTCCAAAGAACGCGAGCAATTTCCCCACCAGCTGCGGTCCCGAGTCCGAAGGCGCTATCACACCGCGATCAATAAGGATTTGACGAGGGAAGTTTGCTGCCCACTTCGTGAAGCCGGCCATGGCTGCGCGTTTCTCATTGCGTGCCTCCTGTGCCTGATATGCCGCCTCGAGACGCAGCCAGGTCTCGGCCGATGTCCCAAGAATCTCTTCCAATGTCACGGCGACGTCCGGCGAAAGAGCGGCCGTTCCTTTGATGACTAGGTTGATGTGCTTTGGGCTGAGCCCGGTGCGAGCCGCGAGCTGCGCTTGGCTAATCGATTGAGCATCGAGTTCACGTTGGAGAAGGCGACCCGGCCGGGGCGCGAAGTCGAACTGGGTTTCTTTAGCGGTGTATGTAGTCATGGGCCCGCGTCAGCTCGCGCGCCGAAGAATCGACTGGCCGCGAACCTGTAAGTCATGAACTAAGAGCGCTTCAGACATTGAGTATTTGGGCAGGGAGTCCCGATTTGGGATGGTACGGGGAACCCCTTCAGAGCTAAGTGGCCGGGCGTGCATGTGAACCTCCTCGATCGAGAGAATGAGCTTCCCCGCATTGACGCTGATCCTGACGGTCTGGAACGTCGCGAGGTCTTTGAGCCGGGGTGCTTGGGAAACGACGTGGAGAAGGTCTTCGGCTGCGTCGGCATGGCCACCGACTGCGGCGCGCAGAGACATCCCGGAGATGCAACAACCCTCAAGTTGAGGATCGACCCACGCGAGTTGCAAGCTTTACCTCTTTGGTAAACGGTACTTGTGATAGGTTCGGTTTACCCGACAGGTACATGCTACTTGCTTCCGGCTGGAAGCGGAGCGACACGCTACAAGACACTAGGAAGGAGGGCCTCATGGCCCCCATTAACCCCGCCCGCACCGCCTTTCAGATCTTCATCGACGAGAAGGAATATAGAACCCCCGACGGCGACCAGGAGGCTGCGGCGCTGCTCCGGCTCGCCGGACGCGACCCGAAGATTTTCGATATCTTCCTGATCAAGAAGGATGGAATCGAAGTCAAGATCGGCGATCGTCAGATCGTCGATCTGAAGGACGGTGAGCGATTCGTCTCGCGTCAGAAAGTTCACTTCACGATCGACGGTGAGCCGTTCACCACCTACGACGACGACCAGACCGCGGCCGCCATGCTCCGGCTCGCCGGGGTCGACCCGGCGAGCTACGACCTCGCTCGTGTCGGCGATGCCGAGCCGTTCCGCGACGAGCAGATCGTCACCATCAAGAACGGCGACGACTTCGTCACCGCCAAACGCGTCGGCGGCGTCGCGTGAGCGACACGCCGGCCCTGAGCGAGGCAGCCCAGCGGTTCATCGACGAGATGACCGCTGCCGGCGCCCCTGCGAGGGCCGATGGGCCGCGAATCGTTTACGACGTCCTCGCCGTTGCCGGCGCCCTCGCCGGGCGGACCGTCACCACAGGCATTAGTGTCTCCGAAGTCCAGAGCTGGCCGGCCATACCACCCCACTGGATCCACCTTCCCGCCTCGGTTCAGTTTGCGCAGACGAATATGGATGACACGGACTGCTTGCCCGGGTGGAAGCGGCACTCTCGCGACTACACATACGTCGACATGTCGATTCCGCCAGCCCGAGCATGGCTGAGTCACGTTCGCGGTTTCATCTCCATCGCAATTCAGCAGGCAGCCTGACATGCGCTACTCCGTCGCAATGACCGGGGAGACCGAAGCAGCAATGAGAGATCACCTCGTCCGCGAGGACGGCCAGGAGGACGTGCTCATCGCCACATACGCCCTCTCTACCGGCCTCAACCGCACCACGGCGCTTATCAAGTCGGTACTGCTCCCTCGGGCTGGTGAGCGCCAGGTTCATGGCAACGCATCGTTCACCAGCGGATATGTGCTGCGCGCCGCCAACGAGGCTCGCGCCGCCGGCCACGGGGTTGTGCTGCTCCACTCACACCCCGGTGCCCGGGGTTGGCAGCATCTCAGCGGGATGGACCGGGAGACGGAATCTGAGTACGAGCGCGTCGCCCGCGCCATCACCAAATTGCCGCTCCTTGGAATGACACTAGGCGGAGCCGACACCTCATGGTCCGCACGGTTCTGGTTTGATCGCAGCGCACCAACATGGACCGAGTCCGTTCGCTCCGTGTCCGCAAAGCTGTCTGTCACGTGGAACGATGAACTCAGACCAGTTCCCTCCATCACCCGAGCGCAGAAGCGCACGGTCTCATCTTGGGGTGAGCGAGCTCAGGGCTCGATCGCTCGGTTGCGCGTCCTCGTGGTGGGTGAAGGCAGTGTCGGACTCGACGTGGCGCAGCGCCTCGCTGCGACAGGGCTGGCCACGGTAGGTGTGATGGATTACGACGTAGTCGAGACGGTGAACCTGGACCGCATGATCGGCGCGACCCGTCTCGACGCGGCGCTCGAGCGACCTAAGGTGGACGTCGCCGAGCGGTTGATGAAATCAGCTGCAACGGCCGAACCCTTCGAGGTTGAACGCCACGAAGTCAGCATCACCGACCCGGTCGGTGTAAGTATCGCGCTCGACTATGACGTGGTCTTCTCCTGCGTCGACCGGCCGTGGGCGCGCGCGGTCCTCAACGCGCTTGCCTACTCCGACCTAATCCCGGTCATCGATGGCGGGATCGCGCTCGACACCTTCCCGGACGGGCGCATGCGTAACGGCATCTGGCGTGCACATACCCTGGTTCCGGGGCGCCCGTGCATGGCGTGCCTTGGGCAGCTGGTTATCGGCGACGCCTCCCTCGATAAACTGGGGCTGCTCGATGACCCCGAATACATCGCTGGAGCGCACCGAGATATGCCATCTCGCCAGAACGTCGCCGCCCTCGCCGGGAGCGTCAGTAGCGCATTGCTAGCGCAGTTCGTCAGCTTGACTGCTCACCCGGGCGGACGCGGCACACCGGCGCCGCTCCGCTACGTCCTGTCCACGCACAAGCTCGAACACTCGCCTGCGATCTCAGGTCCGTACTGCCCGTTTGAGAACGCGACCACGGCGGGCGACGGCCGCACCCCGCTGGCAGAACACCGCGAAGATTGGCGAATGACCGTGGACGCTCGTGCGAAGATGCGGCGGTTGCTCCGTCTCCGTGCCCTAGCGGCGGTCGAGGACTACCTGCAGCGGGCAATCGCTCGCCTCTCGTGAACGACCTGGCCGCCTCGACGAGGCCTGCTCCATCGGCCCGCCAACCCGCCAAGTGCCATCGGCGACACAATTCCGACGGCTTCCCGCCAAAGGATGGCACGTGGCGGTGCGCCAACTTGATTGTGCGTGATGCAGTCGTACGCCAAGCTGTGAGCATCATGTCCTCGCGTCGATCCAAAATTTCTCTGAGCCGAGAGCAACCATCAGCATGTCCGTGAGCCTCTACTTCTCGAAATGAAGATCCTCCACGCGGCAGATCTTCACATCGACAGCCCGCTTCGCGGGTTGGCGGCCTATGAGGGTGCCCCCACCGACAAAATACGCGGGGCGACCAGGCGAGCGGTGGAGAACATGGTCCAAATGGCGATCGACGGGTCAGTGGATCTCGTGGTGATCGCGGGAGACATCTTCGACGGTGATTGGCGAGACTTCAGTACCGGACTTTTCTGGGTCGGCCAACTTGCCCGACTGGACGACGAAGGAATCCCGGTGGTCTTCGTGGCTGGGAACCACGATGCGGCCAGCGAAATCAGCCGCAGCCTCCGACTACCGTCTAATGTCACGCAACTCGCCACTGGCAAGCCCGAAACCAAAATCTTCGAAAACCTTGATGTTGCCATCGTTGGCCAGGGATACGCCACCCGCGCGGTCACCACCGACCTCGCCGCCGGCTTCCCCACCCCCGATTCTCACCTTTTCACGCTGGGCCTGCTTCACACCAGTCTGGACGGAAGGGAAGGGCACGCCAACTACGCACCGACCAGCGTCGAGATGCTCCGCAGCAAGGGATACAACTATTGGGCGCTAGGCCACGTGCACGAACGTGAAATAGTTCGTGAAGATCCCTGGATCGTCTTCCCCGGAAACCTTCAGGGCCGCCACGCCCGAGAGCTCGGCGCCAAGGGTGCAGTCTTGCTCACGGTCGAGTCCGGTCAAGTAACCTCCGTCGAATTCATCCCACTCGACGACGTACGTTGGCAGTTGAAGGAGATCGACGCGGGCGAACTTCGCGACATGGATGCGGTTCTCGAGGAAATCAATATCGCGATCACGGAGATTGATGACCCAGGAAAGTCTCTGACCGCGATGCGATTGCGTCTTGTCGGCGCTTCGCCCGCACATGAGGACATCTGGCGTAACCCGCACGCTTTCGAGGCTGAAGTCAGAGCGCTCACCAACGCCACAGGCGACATCTGGTTGGAGAAGGTCAAACTCGACACCACGACGACAAAGTCTTCCCAGCGCGACGAAAACGACGACGTGATGAACGCCCTTAGGAAGCGAGTAGAGGGTTTGCGCTCGAATCCTGAGCAGCTTGCACCGTTGGAGCCCTCATTCGCAGATCTAAGGCGCAAAATCGCAGCCGACGCCAGGAGTGTTGACGGGGCCCCCATTGACACGCTCCGGATTGGGAGCTCCTCGCACCTTGCCGAACATCTCGGTGCGAGCCTCGAATTAATTGCGACCCTTCTCGATGGGGCCAACCATGCGGATTGACCGCCTCGATCTTCTTAGATTCGGACACTTCACCGATGTCTCGCTCGACCTATCGAGACCAGGCGTTCACGTCGTGGTAGGTCGCAACGAGGCTGGCAAGACAACAGCAATGGCGGCCATCCAGCAGCTCCTCTTCGGATTCCCGGTACGAAGTCCCTACGCATTCATCCACGACCTCCGGGACCTGTCCGTCGGCGCCGTCCTAAGAGATGAAACTAACGAGGAGTTGGAAATCGTCCGTGTTAAGCGGCAGACAGACACCCTCCGTGACCCCCACGGCGAGGTCATTCCCGACGCTCGACTCGCAAAATTTCTGCATGACATCGACCACAATCTGTTCACTAACCTGTTCAGCGTCGGCCACGACGAAATCGTTCGAGGCGGTGAAGCGCTCCTCAACGCCGACGGCGAGGTGGGACGAGCTCTGTTCAGCGCGAGCCGCGGCGCAGCCAGCCTGGACGCCGCGCTGCGCGCCCTCGACGCTCGTGCCGCGGAAATCTACAAATCCTCGGCGTCGAACCCCCACCTCAATGCGGCCATCCGGCAGTTCAAAGAGAAATCCGAGCTAGCCAAGAAGCTCTCAAGCTCCCCGACCGAAGCGGTCACCCTCGACCGCGCTCTTCAAGCCGCCACCGACGCTTACGAGGCGACGACAGCCGCCCGACGAGCCAAAGCTGATCGGAGAGCAGTCCTCGAACGTGTCCGGTCCGCGCGGCCACTGCTCGCTTCTCTCAACGCTCAGCTGGACGAGAAACAAACCCTCGAACGGGCCGGAAAGGTCATCGACGGATCCGTCGAACAACAGCTTGAGGATGCGAAGAACCGTCGCGCCACTGCGCGCAGCCAGCAAACCACTGAATCAGCAACAGTCGACCGGCTTGAGAAGCAACTGACCGCCCTCCAACTCGACTCCGAGCTGACCGCGCAGGCAGACGAAATCGAGGCGTTGGTTGCCGAGAGCGGAGGGTACCGCCAGAACATAACCGACCTCCCAGGCCTCCACGTTCGCATTGGGGAGAAGGAACGCGAGCAGCAGAAATTGCTCGACCGTCTTCCTCCCGCCGCACGTAAGGCGGCAGAAGCCGGGAAGACCGTCACCGCGGCACAGTCAGCGCGGGTGAGCGAACTCATCGCAGAGCGACACACAATTCAAGGCGCAGTGGACGCCGCCCGCATTCGCCATAACGAGGCACAGCAAAGCCTCGAACAGGCCCGGGAACGGTTGGCGAACTTACCCGTTCCTCAAGACACACATGCACTCACCACCCTGGTCGAGAAGTTGAAGGCTGGAGGCGACTTAGAGACCACTCACGAAGCCGACGTTCAGCGCGTCAACGTCGCCGCCGCAAATCTTGCCAATGAGTTGACCAGCCTCCGACTGGACCCGGAACAACGCGACGACATCGACTCACTGCGCATACCTTCAATCGACCAGATTCGCGCTCTGGGGGCTGAATTCGACCGCCTAACCGGCCTAGCCGCACGCTACACAACAGACATCGACGAGCAGACGAACGCAATCGAGACCGATTCAGAAGCCCTAACCCATCTTCTCGACGAACAGCATCCCCGCACCCAAGACGAGCTTGCCCAGGCTCGGACCAGACGCGATACCGGTTGGGAATACGTGCTGGCAGACTGGATCGACCACACGCCCGATGTCTCATCGGTCGTGGAATGGGCTCAAGGTGCCCCGCTCTCGGTCGCGTATGCGGATGCCGTTGCACACGCCGACCAGGTGGCCGATGACTTGAGAGCCGACGCCGACGCCGTCGCGTCCCGAGCGGCGCTGGAAACCTCACTCACTGAGCACCGCGTCAAGTTCAACAGCCTGACGGAGCTTCGCGACCAGACGCGCGCCGAGATCGAGACCCTGCAGACGGGCTGGGAATCAGCCTGGGCCGAATCAACCGTGTTACCCGACACGCCCCGGCAGATGGAAATGTGGCACGAAGGGTTCCGCGAAGCAGCGAAAAACGCCGTGGCTCTTCGGGCACTAAGAAGCGATGTGAAGAAATCTGCGGCAGCAATAGCCCGGTTCCGCACCGACATCCTTGCAACCCTCGTGATGCTGGGTGTTACACCACCACAGGACTTTAGCCTCACTGCCTTGCGCGACTACGCAACGTCAATAGCCGAGGCTGGACGCAACCTGGCGCAAAGCCGAAGCATACTCGTCGAGACAATTACAGACCTCGAAATGAAAGAAAAGCGACTGCAGGGTGAAATAACTTCTGCCGAGCTTGCTCTAGAGGCGTGGCGCTCGAACTGGGACAAATTACTGGCGCAGATAGGGCTTCCTGCCCAATCATCGCCAGCAGAGGCTACAGCCGTGCTGAAATGCCTCGATGAACTTAGCGAGGCCAAACTGCGCGGAGCGGAATACAGCCTCAGGGCCAAAGGAATCGAAAAACGCAATAAAGAAATCGGCGCCCGGGTGACGCGACTCATTCGCGCACTCCCAAAACATCAGGACCTCCTGCAATCCGATCCAGGGGTGGCCAGCATCACACTTGGAAGACGCCTTCAAGAAAGCCAAGCCGTTGCAACTGAATACCGCGCGACCGCAGAAGAGAAAACAAAGCACGTCCGCAGCCTCCGAGACGCCGAAGACGCCCTGGCCGCAACCGACCTCGACATCGCCACACTGCTCGCAAACGTGACCCTCCCCGACGAGCATTCGCTCGCTGAGGCCATAATCCGCAGCCGTCAGCACCGAGCGCTGCTGGAACGCATTCACGAAAGCGAACAGTCACTCCGTCAGTCCAGTGGGCTCCCCGTCGACAAGATCACCGCCGAGGTCGACGAACTCGCAACGGTTGAGATTGAACCCGAAATCCAAGAAATCGATGCCGGCATCGAAAACCTCGATGCCACGCTGAAAGAACAGGGTCCCCTTCTTGGGGAACTCAGGGAGAAACGGTCTCTTCTCACCGCAGACGGGAAAGCAGCCGACATGGCTAATGAAGCTGAGCTTGCACTCACGTCGGTCGCGGAACTCGGCGATCAATACGTCGAAATACTGCTAGCCAAACATCTCCTAGAGGCTGAGATCGAGGAATACCGAAAGACACACCAAGGACCGATACTCGCGCGCGCATCAGAGCTCTTCAACACGCTGACTCTCCAACGGTACGCAGGATTGGAAAGCGACACCGATGAGAAGTCGCGACCAGTTCTGCTCGCACGCACTACTTCGAACAAACTCCTCGACGTCAACTCCCTGAGCACCGGAGCACGCGATCAGATGTATCTGTCATTGCGCCTGTCAGCCCTCGAACAGGTCATCGAACGGCGAGGAACCATTCCCATCGTGCTGGACGACCTTTTTGTGCACTTCGATGACGAGCGCACTCAAGCCGGTCTCACTGCGCTCGGCGAGGTCAGCCGTCAAGCCCAGATACTCCTGTTCACCCACCACCAGCAAGTCGCGGCCCAAGCACAGGCCGCTATTGCAGAAGACATGCTCACGATTCACCATTTGAATTAGTGGATACGTCAGTTTGACCGTCACGGATTGCTGTTCCAGGGAAGATCGCTTTCTACTTCGGCCATGTTACTGAGAAGGTGGGGTTTTATCCCACGGTCCCCTCCGCGGATCTGAATGGACAGAGATCTCGTCTCATCCCAGGGGACGGGCTGCGTCTTTTAGGACTTACAACCCGCGTTCTCGGCCGGGCCGTGTCCGCCAGCCGTCCGCCGGATGGTGGGTGAAGTCGTGGAGTTGGGCTGAGCGCACCCTGCGCCCGGCGAGGGTGCGCTCGGCGACTTCGCGCTGTGCCTCCTCCTGCTCGGCGCGAGTGCGAATGAGTTGTGCGGCTTCGACCGGCGGCAGAGCTTCGATCGACGCGAGGTTGCGCCGGGCGGCTTCGGCTCGCTCGCGCCATCGCGAGGCCTGCGCTTGGGGGTTGCTCGGCGAGCGTTCGCCGAACACCTGGCGAAGGAGGTCGGCGCGCTCCCGCAACTGCCGGGCGGTGAGCCCCTGCTGCGATCGCCGTGCCTCGTCAACACGTTCCTCTAGGCGGGCCACGTTCGGGTCGGCGTTGGCTGCCTGCTGGGCGACCGTGACGGCCCAGGGCTCGATGCCTTTGGGCGTTTGCGGTGTGCTGCCCCAACGCCGCAGCGTGGTGGTTTCAATGGTGCGGCGTTCCTCGTCGACCGCAGTCAACGCGCGGGCGGCCCGGCGTTTGCGCAGCCCGCGAGCGGTCTGTTGGGCAGCCGATGCCTCCCAAACTCGAGCCCGCACATGGAGGTAGGTCGCGCCGTCCTGGGTTGACTGCTCAATGAGCGGGGTGACGACCTCAGTGCGCACTCGCTCGGCATTCACCTCCGTCGCCGCGACGTTCGTCGCCTGCTCATCTGCCTCGGCCTGGTGTTCTTGCGCCTGTCGGTCCAGGGCGGCCGCGGCCCGTTCCCACTTCGCAGCCTGCTGGTCAGCGTGATCGATGAGTTCGGCAAGCCTGGCGCGCTTCATGTTGACCAGGAGCACGGGCCCGTCCACGATGAGCCCAGCGATGGCTTCGTGGGCGGCTGCGGTTGCGACGGCGAGTCCGCGGTCGGCGCGGTCGCGGTACAGCGCGGCGACGAACTGCTCGCGGGCGTCGTCCAGATCGCTGGCGACGATGTGTAGTCGGTTGGCGCCACGTCCGCGGGTCATGCCGACGTACACGCCGGAGGCATCGAGTGCGTCGGAGAGGACGGTGTGCGATTGATCCACCGTCGCTCCCTGCACGCCGTAGGCGGTCGCGGCGTAGGCGAGGTGCGTGTACTCGCTGATGTACTCCGCCGGGAGTCGGACGGCGCGCTGCCGCTTCCGGCCGGTAGCGTTCTCTTTCGCCCACAACGTTCCATCGGTCGCGACGGCCTGCACGGTCCAGGTCTGACGGTTCGCCACCTGCAGATCGCTGTCGTTCTTCCGGGTCTGGATCACATCGCCCGCGCCGATGGGGAGCCCGTCGCTGCCGGTAGTGGTGCGTGTACCGTCCACATCACCCTTATGGACCCGCTTCGCTCGGATACGCGAGTTCAGCTCGCGCGCCTCGTCGTTCGTAGCCACCGTGATCGCGTCGCCGTCACGGGCACTATGCGCGACCGCGTCCTGCGCAAGCTCCGTGGTCTCCTGCAACACGATCAGGCCGAGCGCGTGTAGACGGTCGAAGAGCAGCTCCGGGCGCTCTCCAGCGCGCATTCGCACGGTGAGTTCGGCATACTCCGGGTCGGTGAAGCGATGCACGGTCGTCATGTCGAAAACGCGCGGCGAGAGCTCTGCCGCGATGTCGAGCACTCCGCCGCGGCCGACGGCAGCGAGCTGCGCCCGATCCCCTACAAACGCAACAGTCGCGCCGTGCTCGCCCGCGACTGCGAGGAGGGCGAGGGCTGCGTCCTGGTCAAGCATCCCGGCCTCGTCGACCACGATCCGCTCCCCACGCGCAAGCCTCGCACCAGCGGCGGGGCCGGTGTACGTTGCGCCTGTATCGGGGTCGGTGTCGCCGGGCTTGAGGCGGGTCCATACGCCGTCGCGGTTCCACCGCCACCCGTGCTCATGCACGAGCTTCGCCACGCTGTCTGTTTCAACACCGAGTTCCTGGTGGGCGACATCGGCGGCCTTCTTCGTCGGCGTCACCACGCGCGTCGCGCGACCTTCAGTAGCTGCCGCTTCGATCGCGAGCCCGAGTATGGTGGTCTTGCCCGCACCGGCGGCACCCTCGACCACTACGAGCGGGTTAGTGGAAGCGATTGCGGCGGCGGCCCGGGCTTGCTCCGAATCCAGCCCGCGGCGCCGCGCCAGGCGCGTCGAATCCGATATCGGGTGCACACCGGCACTCGCGCGTGCTGCGAGCAGGTCGCGCAGACGCGTCTCGACCGCGATGACATGCACCGAGGTGAGGTGCGCCACATGCTCGGGTCGCACGCTGTCGGGCGGGAGCACCGACAAGCAATCTTCCGCGGCCAGCCACGTCGTCATCGCAACGACGTCGCACAACGCCTTCGGCTCGGCGCGCACGCCCACCTCGGTGATGATGCGCGTGGCCTGCTCCTGGATGTCGTGCACTGTCCAGGCCGACGCGCCAGCCGCGCAACGGTCCAACGCGCGGCTCGCTACCTGTTGCACGCTCAGGTCATCCAGCGACACCGCCGGTTGCACCGGCACCCGCTTTGCGTTCGGGGTATAGCCGGCTTCCTCCAACTCGATCAGCCAGGCGGCCTCATGGCCCAGCCTCGACGGCTTCTTCTGCGGGCGCTCATGATCCCACGCCATCGCCGTCAACCGGGATGTGACCATCGGGCCGGGTTCCTGCCCCGGATGCGCCGCCCGCCACTCTGCCTCGAACGCAGCGAGATTCCGTGCTACCTGCTCGCCCCGCTTCGACATGACCGCGTTGTAGGGCTGCAACTCCACGACCTCCCCTGTCACCGGATCGAGGGTTAGCCCGTGCGCGTCGAGCACATTGGCGAGTTGCGGGTGGGCGGCGATGACCGCTGTGCCGAGAGCGCGGATCGCACCCTGCTGTTTGAACAGCGCCGCCGTGTCCAGGCCCCGCCACGCCCTAGCCGCCCACACCCTCGTCCCGATCTGGAAATGAATGTGTCGGTGCGGGTCGCCGGCGCGGGAGGTCTTGTGCACCACGGAGACCGTTTCGAGCTGGTCGACCAGCACGACCTCCTGCAGACCGCGCGGACCGACCCGCGTCACAGAGTGCTGTCCGAGCCAGCAACGGATCTCGTCCATCGCGTCCCGCTGCGCCGCGTCCAGCGCTTCGGACACTTCCGGATGCAGGGCCGCCGCGATCGACAACGACTTCGGCGCGTTCACCACTATCTCCGCAAACCTGGGCGAACCCCGCCTGCCGTCACCCGGCAGGCGCGGGATTCCCATCGATTCGCCGGTAAGCGGGTCGACCCAGTTCACCCACTCGGAGTACTCGTCCGGAGTCAGAGCACCCTCACCTATCACGGCCCCGTTACCGTCGACAACCGAGAACTCCGCCAGAGCGGTCCCACCCTCCAGGTAGTACTCATCAGCTCGTGAACGATCCGACTCCAGGTAGCGGCGCGCGTCCGCGCCAGAGCCCCGAAAAAGGATCACACCACCATGCACAGCGTACCTCGTGTTCTTGCTAATGTATTGGCAACTACCTACGGTAGCATACGTACATTCTCACCAGGAAGGCCCGGTGGGCCAGGAAACGTGTTCGACGCTGCGGGCACGGACTCGTTACCGATTACGAGTCCGCAACGTCTGGACGCTCAGATCTTGGTGCGCTATCCAAGCCAGCTGAGTCAGTAGCGTGTGCGCCCGGAAGCGATCGGTTGTTGCTCTCCCTCCGACTCGACCACGTGGTCTCTGAAATCGGTACGAGAGATCTCCAGTGAAGAAGGGGACCGAGTCCACAGGCCCACGCCTCGCAGTCAGCTGCGCCCCTTCAGTTCGAGCGTGAGTCCGAGTGCATGAGCGATCTTGGCGATGGTGGCAGTCGTAACGTCGTTGTTCGCCTCAACCCGAGCGATCGTCGGACGAGAGATCCCTGACTTCTGACCGAGCTCTGTCTGTGACCATCCGCGCTCCTTACGAGCCTCGCGGATGGTCTCGCCGAAGCTCACCTGCTCGCTCTCTATCTCGCTCACGATCCCGAGGACTCCGGTTCCACCTGAGCATCTGCGTCGCCGCGGTGCTCGGAGTGAAGCGCATCCGCCGCGATTTCCGCGATCTGTCCGAGGAACGCCGGGTCCGTCATGTAAGAGTGGATCTCCTGTGACTCCTGGATCGTCTTCAGCACCGCCAGACCGACCGCGCTGCTGAATCCCTCGGATGCCTTCAGCTGGGCGACGGTGTTCTGCTTCGCCATCGCCACAGCCTCATCGCTCGCGTCAAGGAAGCCCCAGAACGTTGTGATGAAGCCGGAAACACTCTCCGGGCTCACCTCGACGCCCTTGGCCTGGAACATCTCGTTCACGCGATCAATCGCTTCTTCGAGCGGGCCCCGCGTGGGCGCGGCGCTCCCCGACTTGTACTCGCCTTCGAAGAGCGGGAGTTTGATGCCTTCGCCACTTCCCCCGCTCAGCGAATGATCCTCGTTGATGGCGGACGGAACCAGCTTCACCCCCGAGAGCTGCACACCTTCGAGGTAGCTGTCGTCATAGTCGTTGCCGTCCACGTGCAGGTTGCGTCCTAACAGCGTCGCAAGTATGGCCCGGCGGTGCAGAAGCGGATCCTGGTAGTCGACGATCTGGCTCAGGAACTGCCACGCGTTACGGTAGCTCAAGACGTCGGCGCGGAAGCTCTCCAACGTCTCAAGCTGAAGCTTGTCCTTCGCTAATTTTGCCTGAGTCCACTGACCGTTCCAGCGATTCTTGATCGGCGAGAGAACCTTGGCGATTGCCTCGCCGCCGGCATCTACCAAGTACGCATCCGCAACCGCGTCTAGTTCGTCGTAGGAGTAAAGACCTGCGGTGTCAAGGCGCTCGCCGAGCGTGTACAGCACATTCGGATCGATGTCGCCCTCGACGTGCGCATCCGAATAATAGAGCTTGAAATCTGCTTCGATACTCGCCGGAGAGTTCCGAAAATCGACGACCATCGGCGCGGTCTTACCCGGGTAGATACGATTCAGTCGCGATAGCGTCTGCACGGTTGCAACGCCCGAGAGCGATTTATCGACGTACATCGCGATTAGACGCGGCTCGTCGAAGCCCGTCTGAAACTTGTTAGCAACGATGAGTACGCGGTAAGTGCCCTCCTCGCGGAAAGCCTTGGAGACATCGCTGCGGCCATTGAGCGAAATTTCCGTGACGGTCTCGCCGGCCTCGTCGGTGAGCGAACCGGAGAACGCAACCAGGGTCCTCATGTCGTTGTAGCCCTGGGAGGCAATGTACTCGTCCATCTTCTTCGACCAGCTGAACGCTTCCATGCGCGAGCTGGTCACGACCATGGCCTTCGCTTCGCCGCCAAGCATCTGCATCACGTTCCGGCGGAAGTGCTCGATCACGACGCGGACCTTCTGCGCGATCGCGGTCGGATGAAGACGCGCGTAGCGGACGATGTTGGAGACCGCCTCGCCGGTGTTGACCTGGATCTCGCTCTCAGACGTTTCTCCCTCGAGCGTGCTCTTCACACGGAGGAACATGTCGTAGGTCGAGTAATTGGTGAGCACGTCGAGAATGAAGCCCTCTTCGATCGCCTGGGCCATCGTGTAGGTGTCGAACGCTTCCCAACGGCCGTCTCGCTCGGTGCCGAACAAGCGGAGCGTCTTCGCCTTCGGGGTCGCGGTGAGCGCGATGAAGGTAATGTTGCTGGATGCCGCGATCGCCGAGTCCTTTGCTTGGAGCAAGTCGTCGACACTAGGCTCTTCACCTTCTAGGTCGATGTCTAGATCAGCGAGCAACTCCTTTAGCTGGCGAGCAGCGGAGCCAGACTGCGACGAGTGCGCCTCATCCGCGACTACGGCCCAGCGCCTGCCATGCAGCTCATGGGTGTCCTCGATCAGCTTCATGACCTCGGGGAAGGTCTGCAGGGTACAGGTGATGATGTGGTCGCCCTCGAGGAGCGCCTTCTTCAGCTGCGGAGACTTCGCACCGGACTTATCGCCGACGGTGACGACCAGTCCATTGCTAGATTGCACGAGCTTCATGTCGTCGCGGATGTTCTCGTCGAGGACGGTGCGATCGGTGACCACGATCACCGAGTCGAACGTTGACTTCGAGTCGGGGCTCATGTGGCGGATCAATCTGTGGCTGAGCCAGGCGATCGTTTTCGTCTTGCCTGAGCCCGCCGAGTGCCAGATCAGGTAGCGCTGGCCAGTGCCCTTCTCCTCGATATCAGCAACGACGCGCTCAACGGCGCGCAGCTGATGGAAGCGCGGGAAAACCAAGCGTCCCTCGTCCTTCTTGCCAGCCTTGTCCGGTTCGAAGAGCGCGAAGTCTTTGAGAATGCGCATGAACATCGGGCGGTCGAGGATCTCGCGCCAAAGGTAGTTCGTCGACGAGCCCGTGCCCGACGGCGGGTTACCTTCGTGGCCCTCGTTGCCCCGGTTAAAGGGCAAGAACACACTATCCCCGCCCTGGAGCCTCGTAGTCATGTAGACGAGGTCGTTGGACACCGCGAAGTGCACCAGCGCACGGCCCGGCGCGAGCAGCGCGCGGTTCTTTCCGGGCTTGCGGTCCTCCTTGTACTGCCGAATCGCGTGGTTGACCGTCTGGGTATTGTCCGTCTTCAGCTCCAACGTCGCGACCGGGAGGCCGTTAGCGACCAACACGACATCGAGCGTCTCGTTGGTCATGGTGTCAAAGCGCACCTGGCGCAAGATGCGCAAGCGGACAGCCGCCGCCGCCTCAACTACCTCGGTCAGATTCGGATTCGCCGGCGGGAACGCCATCATCGGCCCAAACTTTGCGGCGGGGCGGCCGATCTGGGCGTAGCTGAAGCCCTTGCGCAACACGCCCAGCAGCCCGCCGACCGGGTGGCCGGTGGTCGGGTCCATTTTCGTGGACTTGGCGAGCTCCTTGGTGACGTGCTGGAGCAGCTTGCGCTCAGCGTCGGTCTTCTGCCCGTCGACGAGATCGCCGGGGACCGCCTTCTCGTACTCGTCCGGGTACTGGGAGCTGAGCCAGTACAGCACATCGTCAGTGAGCATTGCCAGGGCGATGTCCCATCCCGTCGACTTGCCGCTGTCCTCGTACAGCCAGCCGCGCTCAGAGAGCTCAGTGCAAAGGTTGCTCTCGAACTCCAGCTCCATCAACTGCGCGTGGCTCATTCGACTGTCTTCCGTCCGGTTACGACATCTGTGATGAGCGCAGCGCGGCGTTCGAGGAGAAGGGATTTCAGGTCCGCGACCTTCGCCAGCATGGCGTCGATCTTGCCGGTGACCTCATCGAGGTGGTCTGCGATGCGCTTCTGTTCTCCAAATGAGGGAAAGGGAATCTTCTCCCGACCGACGCCCGAAGCAGTGATACCCGGCTGAGCTGCCGCACTCGAGAGTCGCCCCAGATCGAGATCACGAGTGGTGTACGCGAGCCACCGCAGGTCGAGTTCATCGTATGGAGCCAGGACGAGCGCGTGCTCCGATGCCCAGAACGGAGCGGTGGCTATGTGGACATTTCCGCAAAGAGCACCTTGTCGACCGACGAGGACTCGGTCTTTCCCTTGGTTGAAGGAGTTGGTGAACCCGCGGACGCCGTTGCCTCCGAAGACAGGGAATAGACCGTCGTCAGAGATGGCATCCGATGCGATCGCGTCACCAGATCCGATCTGGACAAGGGCTTGCAGAGGAACGTGCAGGTGTTCGTACCCAAAGTCGGCGACCGCTGCCCTGACCATCGACCTTCGCCGCGTCCGTAGGGTCTCAGCCAGATCGTCCAGTTTGCTGATCGTCGCGCCGATATCGCCGGTCTCACGGTCGAGGTAGTCGGCGATGCGTACCTGTTCATCGAAAGGAGGCAAAGGCACCGGGGTCGCATCCAGCACGGTCTTTGTGACTCGCTGAGCGTTTGGACGCACTCCAGTGGCGATGGCCGCGAAGTATCCGATGTATCGCGAGCTTCGAAAGAGGTGATGAACGTAACGCGGCTCGAAGTCCTTGGAGATCCGGAACACCTTGTAGTCAGGACTGATGTATCCGGCAAGCGACGAAACGCCAATCCCGCCGTGGTTGAGCCACATCATGTTGGCAGCGAGCTGATTCGGGCGCACGACTCGATAGTTCGAAACATCGAGCGAAGCCTTCTGGCCATCAGTTCTGGTGTTGAGCTCGGCGCCTCGATGCTCGGAGATCGAAAGGAGCGGCCCGAGTGGCTTGTCGCCGTTTCTCTCGTCACTCTCGGCAAAGTGATACCCGAATTTGGTGACCCTCCAATGGCTGGGAAGCCCGGTGACCGGCGAGTGGGCTTTAGGATCGCGCAAAGTCGCTGCTGAGCTGACTTCGATCATCCCTCAGTCACCGCAATGAACATCTCAGCCAGCTCACCCATAAGCTTCTGTACTTCCGTGTCGATATCGGCGAGCGGCCGAGGATCCTCGGGTACGTAGAAGATCCGCGTGAACGGGATCTCGGTTCCGTGCTTAGCTTTCGACTCATCCCACCGAGCGTCGAGCGCGAATGGCAGAACCTCGCGCTCCATGTGCTCAGCCAGGTCCTCGCTCAGCGGCACGCGCTCGGTGATCTTCCAACCGTCGGCGACGACAGGCTCGCCTTTACGATCGACCGCGAGCGGCGCGGAGTCATCAGCCACAGCCATGACCTTCATGACCGCATCGACAAGGCCGAAGGGAGCCGTCAGTCCGGTTGACTTGGTGGCCTGCGGGAGCGACTTCGGCAACTCGTTCCAGGGCGTTCCATCGAGCGCTTCCAGGACCGCGATGTGCCCGTCGGCGAAGTCTCGGCGGCTGCGCAGCGCCTCGACGACCTCCTCGCTGAAGCGACTCACTAGACGAGCCTGCTTGTAGACCGGCACGTCGCGGAACATGAAATCCTTGGGCGTCATCACCCGCGAGATCGCCGGGTCGGCGTTCTCGAACGCCTTGTACGCCTCGAGCACCACAGTCCGGTTGGTGTCGCTCATCTCTCGGCGCTTGTCACCCATGGGCTTGCGCAACGACTCCCACTGTCGGGAGCCGTCGATGAGCTGGATCTTGCCCGCGCGCTCAGGGTCCTTGTTTGTGTCGAGGATCCAGACATAGGTCGCGATGCCGGTGCCATAGAACATGCTGGTCGGCAGTGCGATGATCGCATCGATGAGGTCTTCCTCAAGTAGCCATTGACGGATCCCGTTCGGGCCGGTGTCGCTGTTGAACAGAGGTGAGGCATTGGAGACCACAGCCGCGCGCCCGCCCTGGCCATTCGTCGTCGCCGGACTGAGCTTCGAGGCGCAGTGCGCCAGGAACAGCATCTGCCCGTCCGACGTGCTCGGCAGGCCATGGCTGAAGCGCGAATCGTGCACGGCAGACTGGTCACGGACGAACTTCTGATCCACCGACCAGTCCATGCCGAACGGTGGGTTCGAAAGCACGTAGTCGAACCTCTGCCCCTCGTAAAGGTCCTCGACGAGGGTGTTGCCCTGCTTGATGGCGTCCGGACGCCCGCCTTGGATGAGCAGGTCGGCCTTGCCGAGGGCAAATGCGGAGGGCATGAGCTCCTGACCGTAGAGCGTCACGTCGATTTTCTCGTTCATCAGCTTCAGCGCATGCTGGGCGATGAGCAGCATGCCGCCGGACCCTGCGGTCGGGTCGTAGATCGAGCGCGCCGCGCTCTCGCCGGCGAGGGTGTCGTCGTCGTTGGTGATCAGGATGTCGACCATGAGCTTGATCGCATCGCGCGGGGTGTAGAAGTTGCCCGCGGCCTTCCCCTTCTTGTTGAAAGCCCGGTACATGATGTCCTCGAAGACATCACCCATCGCCGTGTTCTCGAGCTTGCTCGGAGCGAGGTCCAGCGCGGAGAAGTGCTTGACGACGGCGTGCAGGCGGTTGGCCTCGGCGAGGACCTTCGCCCGCCGGGTGATATCGAAGGAGACCCAGATGTCGGCGATGTTGTTCGAGAAGCCATCAATATAGCTCTTCAAGGACTTCTCGACGTTGTCGTCGACCGAGGCGATCGTGGCGAGATCGAGCGGCGAGACGTTGTAAAAGCTGAGCTTGAACCGATCCTTGACCGCAATGTCGATTAGGTGCGGAGGCAGCGCGCCGAGCGACGCGACGAACTCAGTCACCGGCTCCTTCGAGTCCGCCAGCATGCACTCCAAGCGACGAAGCACCGTGAACGGCAGGATGAAGTCGCCGTAGTCCTCCTCGTCGACGATGTTGCGCAGAAACTTGTCCGCCGTGTCCCAGACAATGCGTGCGGTCGTCGCGCTCTTGGATGCCATTGTCGGTTCTGCCATGATCGCCCGATCCTCGTTACGTATTGACGCTCTCGTTCGTTGTATCAGAAACGTTACAAGGGCCGATGTATCAGTAACGTTACATCGCGCAGTACAGGTCTTCGGCGATTCTCCTCGGCGAGGTGCGGCGATCCTGTGGGTACGCGATTTCTAGGCGAGTGCCATCGAGGCGATCCGCCTCTCTGCTCTGCGTGCAGGAGGATGAAGTCGGTTCAAGTCCCCGTACCACCTCGGCGACCGACCGCTACCCCGCCCGCCCGCGCCGTCCGGGCGGCAACAGTCCACGGTTGCGGGCCTTCGCAACCCAACCCTGTGCGGTGGTGAGGGCGACGCCGTTGATCTTCGCGATAGTGGCGCTGGGGTTCTTGTCGCCCTGCTGCGTGAGGCGTCCGTGCTGGAGTGCGACGCGTTCGTAGAAATCGGTGTCCTGCTTGGCGGTGCCTCCGAGAGGTTTGAGCAGCTCGCGCTCGACGAGCCTCCTTCCGCTCGGGAGAATGATCTTGCCGCCGGTGATGGTGCTCTCACGCCTCATGGCGAACAGACGCTTGTTGATCGCAGCCTCGATCTGAGCCGTCGGCAACTCGCGCAGCAGCTTGCTGGTGATGGGGTCACCCGGGTGCCAGGGCAAGTAGACCACGCCGGTGATCCGCACTTCCTCTGGCACGGCGTAGGCCTGGCGTTGCAGTCGGATGAAGACGCGCGTGTGTGTCTCTGTGTGCTCGAGGTAGCGCCAGCGGCCGTCAACGATCTCGTTCTGCGCGGATTCGGGCTGGGCGATGCCGGAGCCCGTGGCGGCCCAGTCGTCATATCCCAGAATCTCGTCGATCTGAGCGCTGGCGTCGTCGCTGCGCTCGCCGGCGAACCGCGTGGGCAGGTGCCAGCCGTCCGGTAGGTCCTCCGGTCGGATCAGGCCGTCTTCGCTCTGATTCGCGTACGGCGGGTTGGAGTTGCTCACGCTCGAATTATATGGGGAAAGTAGCCATGGGCGTGCTCTTGCAATTACACGCGATTTGTGTTCTAATCGCGTGTAGCGGCTTATACATGCGTTGAATGGGAGTAGATGCGCTATGGACGATCAGAAGGTGAATGATCCCGCTCGGCAAGAGCGGTTGTTCTTTACAGAGGCGGAGGCCGCGGCGGCACTGCGGGTGCACCCCTCCACGCTGGGGCGGCTCGTGAAGGCGGGGCGTTCGCCTGTGGAGCCCGTGTCCGCTGGCAGTCGCCGCCTCTATCCCGCGGCAGCGATCGAGGCGCTCGCTCACCCCAGGAGCAGCAGGTGATCGAGCGGCGGACCCTGAAGGAAGGCTCGGTGCGTTGGAAGGCGCGCATCAAGAGCGGTGGCGAGGTCGTCGCCCAGCAAACGTTTCGGTTCAAGGGCGACGCCGAGACCTGGGAGCGTGAACAAATTCGCGCCCTCCAACTCGGTACGTTCCTCCCGCCGAAGAAGGCAAGGACGCCATTGGGCGAGGTGGTTATCAAGTTCCTCGACGCGCGCACCTCCCAAGTCACCGCCCACTCGCAGCGCACCGACCGCGACAATCTTGCCGCACTGCCCCCGAAGCTCAGGGCGCGCCCCATCGGTTCGGTAAGCGAGGCGGACGTGCTGGGCTTCCTCACCGACCAGCTCAAGATCAAGGAGCGTTCCACGGTCGCCAGGCTTCGCACGTCGCTCAGCGCCCTGTTCACCTACGCGATGCGCGAGAAGTACATCGCGTCGCATCCCGTACGCGGCGTCGAGCTACCACCGGGTGCGAGCCAGAAGCCCGCCGACGAGTGGTTCACGGCCGAGAGCCTGGCCACAACCCTCGACGCTCAACGCGCCTCGTCCAAGCACTACGCCGCGATCACGGAGTGGACATCTCTGACGGGATTGCGCTGGTCTGAGACTCGTGCGCTGCGAGTGTCCGACCTCCAGGACGTGCCGTTCCCCGCAGCGTGGGTACGACGCGCGCAGTCGGAAGGCTATGACGAAAAGGCACCCAAGACCGTAAACGGCGAACGCGCCGTGCCGCTTACCGACGGGGCACGCGACATCGCACGCGAATCGGCAGCAGGCAAGCGGCCCGAACATTACCTCTTCACTAGCCCGGCCGGGCGACAGCTGAGCATGAACCTCTACCGGCACTTCACCAAGTGGTCGGTCACAGCACCGCGCAAGCGCCCGCATATGCTGCGCCACTACTGCGCCTCCCAGTGGCTGCGCGCGGGCATCCCGATCAATCAGGTCGCGGAGTGGCTGGGCGATGACCCGCGGACGGTGCTCAAGGTCTACGCGCACGTTTTGGGCGAGCGGCAAACGATCGAAGCGCTGCGCCGCCTCAACGAACTGGCATCGGGACCCTCACAGGACCCTCGGACCATTCCTGAGAGCTCGAACAGCACCAGTAAAGGGCTAATAGGCGACCAATAGAAGTCGCTGCTGATCGGGGATTTCTTTGCGGAGCCGGTGGGATTTGAACCCACGGAGGAGTGTAAACCCCTCTCCACCTTAGCAGGGTGGTGCACTAGGCCGAACTATGCGACAGCTCCATGTAGTCGTCTGCAATCATAGCGGCACACTTGCGCCTGTCCATTCGACCCCTGAACTGGGGAGCGCCTCACCCCCGGACTGGGGAGCCCCATCGGGCGTCGGGCCCGGCGGCACCGACCTAGAGTGATGTCCAGCGCTCGATCGCGGGTCACCCGATTGCCGACGACCATGCACGGTGCGCATCACGATTACCTGAGGGGGACCACCATGCCCCCCGAGTCCCTTGCTTCTGCCGGACCGGCCATCGGCATCCTGATCATGGCGCTCGGAGTCATTCTCCTCGTGCTGGCCGTCTTCTTCCTCCGCTTCATCGGTCGCGGTCCGAAATAGCGGTATCGATTCACGGAGGCTTGGCAATGTCGAGCGGCCGACGAAACCCGCCCGGTGTCGGCGCCGGCGATCCGTTCAGGACCGATGCGGGCCACTCCGACGCAACCCCGCGACGATCACCGGGGCGAGTTGCCTGGCCCACCGCAGATAGGTGGATGAGTCGTAGAGCCGATCCTCGTCGGAAGGCGGCCCGATCTCGAAGCTGATCACCGTAACATCCGGCTCCGATTCGATGACGCGGCTGGACTCACGATTGAGGGCGCGGGCCCAGGCCCTGCGAGCCGGAATCCGGCGGAACAGAGGAGACTGCGGAGGATCCGCAATCGCGATAAGGACAATCTGAGTTCCTCTCGATATCCGCGACTTCAGAAATGTAAGAGTTCGCAGAGCCGCGTGTGCCAGACCGCGGGCGGGCACAGCATGGGCTGGCTCCCTCTGGCAGTTGAATAGGGCTTCCTTGCCCTGCGAAGGCAGCTAACGGAGTAACCGGCTTAGTTCAGACAACGATCTACCGGCGAGGGTCCCTCGGACCGGGCCACCCGTTCCCGCTCGCACCGGCCAGACCTCGACTGCACTCGAGGCTCGGAGCCGGAAAGCTCGCAGTTTCCGAACCTCACTGGAGGTCATGCCCACGGCATCACCGGGCGACGTTGCCCCAGCCGCCCCACACGGTCCTGATCTCCGGCACCCCATCGGGCATCGGGGTGGCATCCGCCATCGCCGCAACTCGCGCCGGCGTGACGACGATCGCGACCATGCGCGATCGCTCCCGGGCGGGGCCCTGGGTGCTTCCGCGGCGGGGGCATCCGTCGCGTTGGATGTCCTGGCCCATCGACGTGACGGATTCCCCGGCGGTAGACCGGCCGATCGGCGCGTGCGTCGAGCAGTGCGGTCGGCTCGAGGCGGTGGTCGACAACGTGGGGAGCGCGTCGGTTGGCACGGCCGAGTCGATGGCACTTGATGGTTTCCGCTCGGCCATGGAGGTCAATTCCTTCGGCGTGGTCCGGGTCACCCGGGCGGCAATGCCGGGGTCGGCCCACGACGATGATCGCCGGGGCCGGCCCGTACGCGGCGACTCTCACCGCGGATCTGCGGCGCACCATGAGCCGGTTCTCCGGTTCGAGCCCACAGTCGCCGGAGAATGGCGCCCGGTTCGTCATCGACATCCTCGACTCCCCCGACGGGCAGCTCGGAACGGACCCCGCGGAACAAAGCGGTCCGGCCGAGGTGGTGGCGGACGTCGCTAGGTCGTCGCGGGGACCGCGCGATCAGCGCCGCTCGACAGCACGCCCGCGAGAGCGACCGCCGCGCCGATGGCCCTCCTCCTGCCGGAGAACGTGATCTGTCCGTTCGCAATCACCGCTCGCAACGGTGCGTCGGGTCGTGGTTGATCGGCCACGCGATCGGTATGAAACGGTAGAGAAGTCGCCATCAGCGTCGCCTCATGTTTCGCCGAGCGCGTCCGGTCGAGGCATCTCGGCCGTCTGGGAGGTTGCTGCCCCTCAGCCGTGAGGAATACGGTAGCGAGGTGGTGGTTCACCGCTTGACCAAGCACCAGGCTCGTCGGATCGCCGTGCGCGCAGCGTTGCTGGATGCCGATCGGCCCGACGACCTCGTCGACATGGTCGGTCGACTCGCCATGGTGAGGGTCGAGCTCACCTCAACCGTGGTCCCGGCCGCCGATCACGCCTGCTGGTCACGCCTCGGCCCGTCGTACCGGCCGGAGGACATCGAACGCGCGCTCGGCCAGGGCCTGCTCTTCGAACGCGGGTGGATGCTTCGACCGATGTCTGACCTCGGACTGTACCTCGCGGGCATGCGCACCTGGGCCGACCGCACGAACGCGCGAGGGTGGATGGACGACAACGCGGACTTCGCGCGAAGCATCCTCGAGCGCATCGCCGACGAGGGGCCCAAGACCTCTCGGGACATCCCCGATGAGGCTGTCGCGCCGTGGGCCTCGACCGGCTGGACGAACAATCGCAACGTGACCCAGATGCTCGAATGCCTGCACATGTCGGGCGAGCTCGCGGTCGTTGGTCGGGCCGGGCGGTTACGCATCTGGGAACTCGCCGAGCGGGTCTTCCCACGGATGCTCGAGGTACCGGCCGCCGAAGCGCGCCGCATCCGCAGCGAGCGGTTGCTGGCGGCCTGTGGCGTCATGCGCGACAGCATCGCAGTCTCACCGAGTGAGTTGCACGGGATCGTTCCCGTGGGCGAGCCGGCCACGATCGAGGGGGTGTCGGGTGAGTGGCGCGTCGATCCCACTCGGCTCGGCCAGGAGTTCGAGGGACGCACGGCGGTGATCTCCCCCTTCGACCGGCTGATGACCGACCGCCAACGCGTCGCCAAGTTGTTCGAATTCGACTACACGCTGGAGATGTATCAGCCCGCCCGTACCCGCGTGTGGGGGAAGTTCGCGCTGCCCATCCTGCACG
Source organism: Frigoribacterium sp. (assembly GCA_031360325.1). Lineage (GTDB taxonomy): Bacteria > Actinomycetota > Actinomycetes > Actinomycetales > Microbacteriaceae > Lacisediminihabitans. The sequence continues at coordinate 34,394 of JANMBI010000014.1, forward strand.
GCGACCGCCTGATCGGTAAGGTCGATGCCCGATCGGACCGGGATTCCGGATGCTTCGTCATACACGCGGTTCACGAAGACACACCCTTCGACCGCCCGACCCGCGCGGCCGTCGACGAGGAGCTCGAGGTGTGTGCGGCGTGGCTGAGGTTGCGGGTCGTTCGCAGCTGAGTCGTGCGGTCGCCGCCCGCCACCTCCCCGCCCCGCCCCGCCTCCCTCCTCCCTTCCTCCTCCCTCCCTCCTGCCACCCCCTCCCGTTTTTCTCACCAGCACCGTGCTTGAAGTCAACGGTGCTCGCAAAAACGGTGGGTGGTTGGCGGATTCACACTCCGGTGCGAAAGTAATACCCGCCCTCGAGATCCTCGAGCAGACCAGCGACGCGGCCGCACCCTCGCGGGCGCCCACTCCCGCGCCGCCCGACTACTCGCCCTCGCCGCCGCAATCCGGCACAACCGGATCATCGGCGAGCCAACCAAACGATCCCTCATCGTCTACGACCACCGGAACCCAATCGGACTAACACGGCCGGTGAAGCTAGTGTGGAGGGCTAGGGATTCGAACCCTCCCTTTGGCTCGGTGTTACGGTTGAAATCCCCGCAAATAAAGGGATCGGCTGGCATCGTGATCACGTTGTCTTGCCCACATGTCGGTGAGTTGTGGGCAGACTGTGGGCACGTGCTAGCTCCCTTATCGCCTGCGACTTTGTCGCGGTGCCTTACTTGACGCCAGAACCTAAGCTGTTGGCAGATGTTGAAGGGGCAACCGCGATTCCCAGTCGCATCCAGTCTTCGATCGAAGGTGCGTGTTCGACTTCGACTAGATCGGGGTAGGCCGGCGGTCCAGCCAGGACAGAGTCGACGTAGCTGACAAACCCGTCCGTCCAAGATTGCTGCCTGAACGCCTGCCACGCCTTTCTTGCAGTCGGCTTCTGTGACCAATAAGCAAGTTCCTGTGCCAGGCCCTTCCAGTCGCGCTCGTCGAAGAGTCCATCTCTGTGTGCACCGAAGGCGTCGCTGTAGAGAACGAAAAACGGGATGAGGACGTGACGGACTTCATGAGGGACGCCATCTTCCAAATGTCCTAAAACTTCTCGCAACCCCGCGTACATCGGATCGAGGCGAGATTGAAGTGAGTCATCAATTGCTCGGGCGGCATGCCGTGTAGTGGCTTGAGCCACTCTCTGCGACTGGCGCAAGCTGACCATTGCGACCATGAGCGCGGCTATTGCGGCAAACGCCGACATCGCCGCAGAGATAGCTCCCCAAGCTGTTTCCGACACAGTTTCCCCCGAAACTTCGTGACAACGGCGATATACCGCTGGCTGACGCAATCCTAAAGCAGAGGAATGGTCGGAACGGACGGAACGCAGAACTCTTGACCGCCGCGCTCAATGCTGACGCAGGCGAGCTACACGCCAAACACGTAGTTAGTTCCGTGGATGCCGGTAAAGGCGCCCAATTCGGTAAGCCCATGGTCGACGTAAAATCTGCGCGCTGCAACAGATCCTTCGATTACGGCCAACATGGGGCTGAGGCGCGCGGATCGTGCGTATGTCAACGCTGCTTCGAAAAGCAGCCCACCCACACCGGATCGTTGCGATGTAGGGCCAACAAAAAACTGTGTGATCTCACAAAAAACCCGAGGGTTGATTACCTCCGACGGAGAGGAGTCCAGAAACGACCGCAAGTAGTCGTGCAGCGGACAAATAGCAATGTGTCCGACAACCGCTCCGTTTCGCATGGCGACCCATCGTTCGATCTCAGGACCTTGCTCGAACCAACTTTCAATTTGACCCCTACTTAGCTTTCCCCCAACTCTGGGCGGGTAGGAATCGTCAACAAGCTGCAGCTCCTCCACGAGGCCAACTAAATCGTAGAGATGTTCGGACTCAGAATATGCAACCAGCTCTGTACTCACTTGAACATTCTCATGGCTGATTAGCGTCTAAGCCCAATCCGCATCCCAACTTGTGCAATGCGGGCGCCGATAGTCCCAATGGGGCATGGACCCCAGAACCGCAACTGGGACTGCTGTTTATCGACTGGTGCCCACCCAGAGCCGTGCTGTGTCGCCTACGCGGGAGCGCTCAACAGATCGTTCGCATGGTGCGTCAAATTGCTGATTAAAAACATGGGCCGATGTCGATTTCGATAGACCGCGGCGATGGAGAGCCTGTATTCGAGTTTCTCCTACGTCACAGCCACCAACGCTCCCCTCTACAGATCAGTCATGCTCGAATTTATGCGAGCGAAAGACCCCTTTTTGTTTTGCCCCTGTCCCACCGTCATACCTTAAATGTCCTGTCCCCTTACAGGTAGCTTGCGGAGTGTGAGGGGGTCAGGACGCGAGCTTGCTCGGGGATGACGGTGGGACAGGGGCAAAACTGCCCTTTGCTGTTCGATTGCCTATTCGTTCTCGATGAAGAGTCCAGCGAAAACCCCGCTCGACCTGGGGAGTCGTCAATCTCATTTGTCACTTCGCCATGGTGGCTGCTCGATTGCCAGTCATCGCAAATCCAGTGACTTACGAAGCGCCGCTTCGTCATTTCCGGCCAATTCCGCCGACCGAGCCACCAAGGGGTCAACCGCGACGCGGATGAGCGTGTTCTCGGTGACCCGCTCACCCCCTGCCTCCTTGGCTCGGCCGAGTCGCCGGGCGAGAAGCGTGAGCCCGTTCTGCTGCTCCTCGCGCAGCCGTGTCTCTTTGCGATGATAGCTCAGGTAGAGCGGTTCCGAAGCCTGCACGACTCGCCGAGAAGGTCGTGCGGCCGGGCGGTTCATGTTTTGCTCGCGCCAATGGGGAAGCCGACGGAGGTGCTGGATCTGCCCGGGCTCAGCGACGAGCTATCTAAGCTGACCGTCGTTGAGTTCGATGCCTGGCTCGCAGGCCTCCACGGCGGAGCGCACAGCTGGACGTCGAGCGAGGATCAGAGCGAACGGGCGCAGCTCGCCGCAATGCGGGAAGTCGCGGTGCAACGGCTTGAGCGCGACAGGCTCCGGACTGTGTTGAAGGTCGAGCGGTCATCCGCGCTGTCCGCCGATGACATCGAGGCACTTAAGCGTTGGGACACGACCGAGGAACGTTTGGCGCAAACCGACCGCAGCATCGCCAAGCTCACCGCATTCCTATCCTCGGCTGGGTGGAAGCTTGCGCCTGATCTGCCCGCCCCGGAGGATGCAAGCGGAGAGTACGCAACAGGCCTCCCCGCCCGACGGCGGAAAGGCCCGTGGTGCTGCGTGAGCTTGTCTATGGAGTCGGCGGCACCGGGTCTCCGTCGAGAGCGACCGCGCCTTCCAGCAGTGCCGGTGCGTGGGCGAGCGCGTTCGGCCGGACGACACCGAGCACGAGGGTGTAGATCACCCCGAGCGCGACGAGACCAACCGTGAGCCACGGCAGTGCGCTGTATGGAGCTCCCTGGCCGGGGTGCAGGTCGCCCCACACCGGAATTGCCAGCACGATGAGCCCGATGATCGGTACGACAACCCAGAGGAACGGGTTTTTGCTCACGCCGGCCCGGCGCAGCTTCGCGAACTGCACGATCAGGGCGATGTTCGCCACGATGTACATGATCACGATGCCGAGGATGCCGAAGGTGCCGAGGAAGCCGGATGCCGTGCCCGGGTCGGTGAAGAACGTCGAGATGCAGCCCACGAGAACGCTCGGCACGACGAAGGCGATCGCGGCGACCCACGGGGTCTTGAATCGGGGGTGGATGCTCGACAGGGACTTCGGCCAGAGGCCGCCGCGCGCGCCGGCGAAGATGACGCGAGACGTCTGGGTGTTCGCGGCGACATAGGAGCTGGTGACGCTCACCAGAAACACGGCGGCGATGATCGGAACGAAGATCGGCAGGAAGCGGCCTGAGGCCGTGGCGAACGGGTTGCCATCCGCGGCGAACTCTTTCATGTGGTCGACGCCGAATGCGGTGACGATGGCGTAGGAGCCAAGGACATAGATGATCCCGCTCACGACGACCGCTCCCACGACGGCGATCGGCACATTCCGGCGCGGGTTTTTCGTCTCTTCGGCCAGCGGAGCGGAGGCCTCGAATCCGCCGAACGCGAGCACGGCGAGGCTGAAGGCCAGGAAGATGTTCGAGCTGTCGGCGCCGGTCGGCCACTCGAACGGCTTCAGGGACAACCCCTGCGCCCCTCCCTGGGCGAGGATCGCCACGCTGAGGACGACCAGCACGACGACCTCGATCACGTATAGGACGATCGTCACCCGAATGCCGAACTGCAATCCGATGATCACCGGGATCGTCACGATGGCTCCGTAGACGATGGTGGTGATGATGACCAGCCCGGTGTTCGGCGTCGCCTGTCCGAAGACGTTTTGCACAATGTAGCTGCCGACGAAGATGTAGATTCCGCCGAACGCGATGATGTAGCCGACGATCGCGATTACTCCGGTCGCCGTCGCCGCACGCGCTCCTAGGGCCCGGCTGATGTAGGTGATGAATGAGCCGGCGCTCGGATACAGGTTGGAGAACTGGGCGAGGCTCAGTCCCGTCGCCACCATCCCGACCATGGCGATCAAAAAGACCAGGGGCACGGATGCCCCGGCGAGCGAGGCCATCACCCCGGTGGTGAAGAACAGGTTGAATGCGGGCGCGATCTGGGCGAGACCGGGCATGAGTACGCCGAGCAGGCCGAGTTTCTTGGACTCGAGACCGGCGGTGGTGTCGGGTAGAGCGTTGGTGGTCATGCTGTGGTCCTTTCGTTCTCGCGGAGGAAATCGACGAAGGCGGAATTGAACTCGTCGGGGTGTTCCCACATGCAGCCGTGGCCGCCGGGGGTCGTTCGCCAGCTCGAGCCGGGGATGAGCTCGTGCAGGTCGTGGGAGAGGGCGGTCGGGATGAGGATGTCCTCTTCGCCCGCCAGCACGAGGGTCGGCATCGTCAGGATGCCGAGTTCGGCGGTCGCGTCATGGTTCTGGATGACCGCGAGCTGCGCGAGGTAGGCGTGGATGGGCTGTTCCATGAACCGCATCGCGGTCTCGAACTCCGCCAGCTCGCTCTCCCGGTTCTGAAAGAAGTCGAGAGTAAAGGCCCAAAGTGTGACATCGCGCATGACGAAGGGCACACCCAGAACCGACGCGGCATCCGCCCACATCGAGAACATCCGCGAACAGAACGGACCCGGGGCGGCGTAGGTGGAGGCGAACGTCGCTGTGCGCACGACCTCGGGATACTTCAGAGCGAATCGCTGGGCGATCATGCCGCCCATGGACACGCCGAGCACGTGGAGGTCGCTCAATCCGAGCCCGTCGGCGACGGCCTTGGCATCGTCGGCCATGAGCTCCGCGCTATAAGGGCCGGCCGGTTTGTCGGTCGCCCCGATGCCGCGATTGTCGAAACGCACGATGCGGTAGCCGGCGGCGAGGAGGGCGGGCAACTGGAAGTCCCAGGTCTCGAGGCTGTCGGCGAGACCATTGATAAGTAGGACGGCCTCGGGGCCAGTCCCCTCGTCGAGGTAGTTGATGTCGATCCCGTTGGCGTGCATGGTCGGCATTACGATGCTCCTTCGCTGAGTGGAATGGGGGTTTCGATGCGGGAATGAAGGTCACGCAGGGTTTCGGCTGTCAGGGAGAAGTGTTCCTCCGCCAGTCGAGCGGCGTCGTCGGCCCTCCGGCCGAGGATGGCGTCGGCGAGCTTCGCGTGTTGCTGGATCGCGCGTGTCCGCACGTCGGAGTTAGACGGCTCGGCGTCGAAGCCGAGACTGACATCGCGCCGGATCCGCAAGCTCAGGTCCGACATTTGCGAGTTGTGAGTCGCCGACGCGATCGTCTGATGGAGTTCGAGATCGGCGAGACCGGATGACGCGCGGTCGGTGCCAGCGGCCTCGTAGCCGCGCACGGCCTGCATGATGCGTCGGGCATCCTCATCCGTGTGCCGGATGGCGGCCGTCCGCGCGATCTGCTGCTCGATGAGCGAGCGGAAATCGAGGGTGACCTCGAGCTGGTTCCACCCGGGTTCCAGAGCCCGGCGCACCATCGAGTCAGAGGCGGGACCCCACTGAGCCGTCACGAAAGTCCCGCCGTGGCGTCCGCGCTGCACAATGACGTAGCCCAGGGCCGCGAGTCGGCTGAGGGCTTCACGCACAGTTGTCGGGCTCACCTCGAGCAGACGGGCGAGCTCTTGGATGGTGGGAAGTTTCTGCCCAACGACGAACTGCCCGAGAGCGATGGCGGTCACGAATCGGTCGGCGATGCGAGCCGAAGCGGTCTCGGCGATGAGGGGCCGCAGGGCGATCATCGCCGGATCGGCGGCGCGGGCATTCACGATGTGGCCTCATCCCGGAACCATTCCCGAAGGAATCGCGCGACCACCCGAGCGCACTCGACGATGCTGGCGAGCTCGACCGCCTCGTCGGTGCCGTGCATGTTGCGGGTGCGCGGTCCGTACGCCACGGCGGGAACGCCGAACTGGTTGAGGTAGAACCGGGCGTCCGTCGTCGATCCGATGGTGACAAGGGGCGGAGGGGCGGTGTGCACGGCCTCGTGTGCCCGGGAAAGCGCTCCGACGATCTCGGCCTGCGGGTTTTGGAAATATCGTTCGGCCCGATAGCCGGACAGTGCGACCAGGGGAGGACGCTCGGCGAACCACTCGTCCCCGGCCGCGGCTGCGAGCACGGCGCTGCGCACCCGCTCGAAGGCTTCTTCGGAACTCCAGTGTCGCGGATGCCCGATCCGCACCTCGAGCCGTGCCACCGACGGCACACTGGACGCCCAGTCGCCGGCGTTGACCTTGCCGATATTGACGTTGTATGGGTGCTCGATGTCGGCGAAGGCCGGATCGCGAACAGGGCCATCGCGGTGGTCGGCGTTCATCTCGGTCTCGAGAACGAGAAGCGCGTCGACGATGGAGGAAACTGCGCGGATAGGATTCACCGAGGCCAGCGCCGCCTCCGCATGGCCGGCTCGCCCCTCGAGCTCGACGCTGACCCAGATCAGCGCGATCCCGCCGAGCAGGATCTCGAGATCCGTGGGTTCGAGCAACAGGGCCGCCTCGCCCGAATAGCCCGCACGCCCCGCGGCGAGAGTGCCATTCCCAGTGGCCTCCTCCTCGATCACCGAAACGATGCTGAGGGATCCGGTGAGCCATCCGGGGTCGGCCTGGTCCAGCGCCCAGATCGCCAGAAGTCCGGCAGCGAATCCAGCCTTCATGTCGCCCGCGCCGCGGCCAACCAGCCAGCCATCCACCCGGGTGGGCTCGAACGGCGCACTCGACCAGCGCGAAGCGTCCTCCGCCGGGACGACATCCATATGACCATTGATCACCAGGCTGCGACCGACACCCGGGGTGCCACGCCGCCCGATCACGTCGTACCGCCCGGCGTAGGACAGTCGGGGAACGCCCGCCGCCGGATCATCGCCGATCTCCGTCGGGATCTCAAGGCGCGTGATCTCAAATTGCGCTGCGACCAGCGCGTTCGCGAACACTTCCTGGGCGCCGAACTCGTTTCCGATGACGCTCGGCTCGGCGACGAGGGTTTCCAGCAGCCGGAATGCGCGCTCGGTGGATGCCGTGATGGCGTCGTCAACCTCGCGCACAGTTCCTCCTCGAACTAAACAACCAATGAATAGCTGTTTGGAAGAAACTAGCGCATATCATGCCAGCGCGCGAGTGAATTCGCCACAATTTACCGGGCTGAAATAATGGGTGTCGACCGACCATGCCACGCACCGCAACTGCATCCTTCTGAGTTTCCTTGCTGCCAGTTGCGAGCGTCGGAAAGACGACGTGAAGGCCACAGCGTGATCATCGGCTAACACCGACCAATATCTCTACTCGGGGACAGACCTTCGCCTGCGAGTTGTCGTTGGCTACCGTGCTGGGTGAAAACCTTCACTCGACCTCAACCGCCCTTTGGAGTTTGATTTTCATCATGGGAAGTATCACTCCGTACGAGACAGCAAACGGGAAGCGCTACAGGGTCAGATACCGCAAGCCAGACCGCGCGCAAACGGACGAGCGCGGATTCTCGACGAAACGAGCGGCCGAGCTGTTTCTCGCTTCGGTGGAGGTGTCGAAAGCGCGCGGAGAGTACGTCGACGCCATCGCCGGTCGAGCCACAATCGGCGAGCTCGGTGGCGACTGGATCCGACATCAGGATCACTTGAAGGCTTCGTCGGCTCTACCACTGGAGATCGCCCTTCGGCTCCACGTGATGCCGCGGTGGTCACGGGTGCCCGTATCCGACGTTCGTTTCACCGACGTCCAAACATCGGTTTCGGGCATAAACGGAGGATCCACGAAAGTAATTCGGGCTTACGGCGGGCTGGCATCGATCCTGGACTGTCGACGACGTTCGCGATCGACGCACCCTGACCAACCCGGCAAGGGGCGTCAATCTGCCCCGGAAAGATCGAAAAGAACAGCGGTACCTGTGACATCAGCAACTTCAAGCCCTCGCCCTAGCCTCCGGCAGCCATCAGACGCTCATCCTGCTTCTCGGTTACACCGGACTTAGATCGGGAGAAGCAATCGGCCTACGTGTTCGAGACATCGATCTTGGACGCCGACGAATCAATATCTCGGTAAACGCCGTAGAGGTGGGCAGCGCCATTGTCCTGGTCGAAGCGAAGGCGCTCTCTAACATCAGTTGATCGCTACCGTCCGATGACCGACACGCCACAGGTTCGGGGGCCACTCACGCTGGACAGGAACCCGGGCGGGATGGCGCGGTACTTCGTAAAAACTGCGATTGGTACGAGTGAGAGCGAGTGCGCGTTGGTTTCGGTTAAGACTGCCATTTGACCAGCGTTCATGATGCGGAGGGCTAGGATTCGGACCCTACCTCCAGCCCGTGAGGGTAGCGAATTTCCCCGTGAATAAGGGGATCGGGCGGCCTTGTAGTCACTTGACTGGGCCCACACGTTGTTGAGATGTGGGCATGAGCGCCTCAAGCGGTAGAGCTCATATTCGTATCAACTGGGCGACACGAGGAAGAACGGGAACACCCCGTCGTTGCGCGCGTGCACGATGACGAGAAACACCACCACGTCCAGCAGCAGATGCACGGTTAGCACGTACGGCAGCGACTTGGTCTGCGAGAAAATCCAACCCTGCAGCAGCGCGAACGGGATCATCAGCAGCGGCCCCCACGCCTGGTAGCCGAGCTCCCAGAGGAACGACACGAAGATGACCATTTGCAGTAGGTTCGCCTGCCAGACCGGAAAGTGGCGCTTGAACAACACGAAGACGGTCAGGATAAAGAACAACTCGTCCCAGGTTCCGACCGCGTTGACGCCCACGAACAGGCGAGCGATCTCGTCCCACGTCACTGTGTTTGGCCAGTTCAGATAGACGCCCGAGGTGATGAAGTAGAAGGGCAACAGGAGCCAGCCCAGGAAGAGCACCAGCGCTATGTAGCCCCACTGCACCCTGCTCCACGGCCAGTCTCCTCGCCACGGGAACCGGATGACACGGTCCTTGAACACGAACCGCGAGACCAGGTAGGGAACAGTTACCGCGGCCGAAAGGACGATGCCGACCAGCACGATGTTGCCCCAGCTGATGTCGGCCTTCACGGAGATCGACGAGACGATGACCATCCCAATAGCGATGAGCAGCAGGTTGCGGAACAGCCCATCGCTGCGGCGGGAGCGATCGAACTGCCACGCGATGATCAGGGCGGCGGCGAGCATCCCGTAGCCGAAAAGAGTCACTGCCACCGACGTACCACGCAAGGCAAAGAGCAGTATCGCTGAACCGCTCAACAGTGTTGCGGGAATGAGACCCCAGCTGAGGGCGGGGCGAACTGTTGTGTCGGGGGTGGCGGCGGGCACGCTCCGATTCTGTCACGGAGAGTCGCGCAGCCCTCAGTCGATCCGGCTGTGGCGCAGTCGGGCTCAGGCTCCGGGCGAAGCCACGTATGCTCGCCCCCTTGACCCGCATAAGCGCGACCTCCTTCCGCTCGGCAAAGGAGAGATAGCGTCCGGAGTGAAGCGGGATGCCGCCGATGCGAGGCCGGCCGAGGTCTGGGGCACCTGGACGAACGCTGATGGGGCAGCCCGGCCGAAGACCCCGACGACTGTCCACTCATCACGGTGACGCTCGAGCCTCTTGATTTGACTGGTCACGCCCAGCGGGTTTCCCGTACTGAGGGATGCGGAGAAGTGGGGTTCCTGTTGCGCAGTGATCAGTTGACGCGCGTGAACGTGGGTGCAAGCGCCGCACTCGTCGAAAGCATGCCTACACCAAGTGCCAATGAGTCGCGAGATTCTCCGATCCCGAACTGGCTATCGCCTCCTCGGGCGATGCCGCCGACGCGAGGTCGCAGAGTTCCTTGGCCCACTTGGCTGCGCGTTCGGGATTCTTGCCGACGATGACGGGATCTACGGTGGCCACGAGACTGCGAATCACGTCCGCACTTATGGGATTGAGCCCCGCAACTGGTGTGGTCATCGAGGGTCCATTTGTTGTGCCAACACCGCGATTGGGGGATGTCAAGCTCGATGAGTGAGGCGACGATCGCCGAAGTGATAACGAGTACGACTGCGATGATAATCTTCGCGGCCGAGTTCGATCCCCACGAGGTCAGCCGGTGGATTGGCCACCGCGAAAGCGCAGATCCCAAGCAATAGTTATCCGCGATCGCGCCCAACCGAAGGACCCGTTTGGTGGCCCTAACAGCTATGCCGCCGCGACGGTGCCTCACACCTGAGAGCATCGGGAAAACATCAGGCCTATTGCTACCTGAGCGCGGGACTTCTGCGGGTGTCGCACCTTCCTGCAGCCACCGGCCGAGGTCGCAAGTCCCAATGAATCAATGGCGGAGGGCGTGGGATTCGAACCCACGAGACATTTCTGCCCACCAGTTTTCAAGACTGGCTCCATCGGCCGCTCGGACAGCCCTCCAGAGCACGAATCGAGCATAGCCGAAGGTCGGGCCAGTACTGTGTCTAGTCTCCCGGGGATCCGCTTGCACCGGCGGCTCGCCCGCCTCGCCGGGACCGTCGCTCTCGCCTCCGCTTTAGCCGTCGATCGAGTCTGGAGTAAGTGCGACTTCCCATCGGGCAAAGTCGCACCTACCCCCGGGGTCGAATCGGGGACGGCTCGAGTCTGGGCGGATCCGGTCAGGCGAGGACCCAGTTTGGAGGGCGACTCGACTTGGACGAGACCCTCGAGGAGGAGTCAGAACGACCGGAAGAGCTCCGCGATCCCATCATCGATGTCGGTCAAGGTGACCTCGTTCGCCACGGCGAGCACTTCATCCGGGGCCTGCCCCATCGCCACCCCGCGACCGCCTTGGGATGCCCAGCTGAGCATGTCGATGTCGTTGCGTCCGTCCCCAACGGCTATCACTCGGGAGCGGGGGATGTCGAGCCAATCACGAACCCGCTCGAGGGCTGTGGCCTTGTTGACGCCGTCGGGCGCGATGTCGAGCCAGGCCGTCCAGCCGACATTGTAGGTGACCTTGTGGAGACCCATTTTCTCCACGATCGACAGGAAGTCCTCGATCGCGTGCTCCGGGGAGATCACCACAACGCGGGTGGCCTGATGGTCGCTCAGCCGCTCGAATGCGACCCGCTCGCTCCGGGCACCGAGAGTATAGTCGGGAAAGGATCCGGTGTAGCGATAGCAGCCGTCCTCGTCTTCCACGGCGTAACTGGCATCCGCGAGGCTTCCCCGGATGGTGGAGAGAACCTCCGACGGGTCGAACGAATCGACGGCGACCCGGGAATAGCCGGAAGGATCCTCCGGATCGCTCGCGAGAGTGATCGCTCCGTTGGAACAGACCAGGTAGCGGGAAGTCAGCCCGAACCTCTCGAGCACCGGGAGAGCCATCGACACGGATCTCCCCGTGGCGAGCATGACCTCGTGGCCGGAATCCCGAACGCGCTGCACTGCGGCGATCACCTCTGGCGAGACGGCGCCATCCTCCCGCATGAGGGTCCCGTCGATGTCGAGCGCGACCAACCACGGCTCGGTCACGAGACCGGTTCCATCACGTCGAGTCCGCCGAGGTACGGCTGCAGTGCGCTCGGCACGCGCACCGAGCCATCCGCCCGCTGGTGGGTCTCGAGAATCGCCACGAGCCAGCGCGTCGTCGCAAGCGTGCCGTTGAGGGTGGCCACCGGGGCGGTCTTGCCCGACTCTGTGCGGTAACGAATGTCGAGCCGACGCGCCTGGTAGGTGGTGCAGTTGCTGGTCGACGTGAGTTCGCGATACTGCCCCTGGCTCGGAACCCACGCTTCGATGTCGAACTTTCGGGCCGCGCTCGAGCCGAGATCCCCCGCCGCCACATCGATCACCCGATAGCTCAGTTCGCAGGCCCGCAGCATCGACTCCTGCAGCGCGACGAGCCGGTCGTGTTCGGCTTCGGCGTCTTCCGGCAGCACGTAGCTGAACATCTCGAGTTTGTTGAACTGATGCACGCGCAGGATGCCACGGGTGTCGCGCCCTCCCGAGCCGGCCTCGCGTCGATAGCAGGTCGACCAGCCGGCGTAGCGTGCGGCACCGGTCGACAGGTCGAGGATCTCGTCCGCGTGGAATCCGGCCAGCGCCACCTCGCTCGTGCCGGTGAGGTAGAGGTCATCGGCGGGAAGGTAATAGATCTCGTCGGAATGGGCACCGAGGAATCCGGTGCCGTCCATGATCTCCGGGCGAACGAGCGTGGGGGTGATGAGCGGTTCGAAGCCTTCGGAGATGGCCCGGTCGAGAGCCATGTTCATCAGGGCGATCTCGAGCCGAGCCCCGATTCCCCGAAGAAAGTAGAAGCGGCTGCCGGAGACCTTCGCGCCCCGGGTCATGTCGATTGCTCGCAGCTTCTCGCCGAGCTCGAGATGGTCGCGCGGTTCGAAGTCGAATACCGGCTTGTCACCGACCTCGCGAAGGGTGAGGAAGTTCTCCTCCCCGCCGGAGGGAACCCCGTCGATGATGGGGTTGGCGATCCCGCGCGCCGAGCGGGTGAACTCCGCTTCGGCATCCGCGGCGACCTGGGCGAGTACCTTGACCCGTGCGGCCAGCCCCTGAGCCTCGGCGAGCAGCCGGATCTTGTCGTCTCCGGTCGCCTGCGCGACCTGCTTTCCGAGGGCCTTCTGCGTGGCGCGAAGGTTCTCCGACTCGACGATCGCGGACCGACGCTTGACGTCGGCGTCGACCGCCTCATCCACGAGAAGTTCGGACTCTCCCCTGGCACGCTGCGACGACGTGAAGATCTGCGGATTGTCACGAAGGAGCTGCGGATCAATCACCCGATCAGTCTATTGAGCTATGGCGTACCGTAGTTCACGTGACGTCCTCAGCCCAGTCCGAAACCCGGCACGCCGCCGTGGTCTACAACCCGATCAAGGTCGACCTGGGGAAGCTTCGGGCACAGGTGGCGGATGCCCAATCCGCGGCCGGCTGGGGCGAGAGCAGCTGGTACGCCACCTCCGAAGAGGATGCCGGGCGGGGCATGACCACGACGGCGCTCGCCGAGGGTGCCGCCGTCGTGCTCGCTGCCGGAGGTGACGGCACCGTTCGCGCGGTGGCCGAGGCCCTTCGCGAGTCCGGCGTGCCGATCGCGCTCATCCCGTCGGGCACCGGCAATCTGCTCGCGCGGAATCTCGAACTCACTCTCACCAACCAGGTCGAGTCGATCGGTGCGGCCTTCACCGGCACCGACCGCAAGATCGACCTTGGGGTGGCTGAGATCGAGCGTGCCGACGGCAGCACAGAGGAGTACGTGTTCCTCGTTATGGCCGGGCTCGGCCTCGACGCCAAGATGATCGCCCTCACCAACCCGAAGCTCAAGAAGGCGGTCGGATGGCTCGCCTACATCGATGCCGGGGTGCGCGCGATCCCCGACCTGAAGCCGGTGAGACTGCGATTCAGCCTGGACGGGGGTCCGGAGCGCCGGACGAGCGTGCACACGATCATCGTCGGCAACTGTGGATCGCTGCCCGGCGGCATCCTGCTCATCCCCGAGGCAAAACTCGATGACGGCATCCTCGACATCGCCGCGCTGAAGCCGACGGGGCCTTTCGGCTGGCTGAAGGTCTGGAACAAGGTGGCCTGGGAGAACGGCGTGCTTCGCAAGAGCGTGATCGGCCGATCGATCATCGACCTCACCCGCGACGTCAAAGACGTCCTGTACGCGACCGGCAAAGACCTGCGGGTGACGGTGGAGCAGCCCCAGGAGTTCCAGCTCGACGGTGACGAGTTCGGCGAAGCGAAGTCGGTGCATGCCTGGGTGGATCCCGGGGCGCTCACGGTGAAAATCCCGGTGTAAGCGCCCGCCGCCCGCCGGGCCTCAGCTAGCCGATCAGTCCGTCGAGCCAGGCGCGCGCCTCAATGAAGGCGGCATTGTCGTAGCGCGGGGTCACCGTGATGGCGAGCTTGTCGGCGCGGGGGTAGGAGCCGAGAAAGATCACGTTCGGGCTGAATCGTTTGAGGCCGAGCAGGGCATCGGCGACCCGCTCGTCGCGGATGTGACCGTCGAGGTCGATCACGAAGCGGTAGCGACCGAGGGCATCACCGATCGGCCGCGACGAAAGCAGGCTCATGTTGACGCCGCGGGTGGCAAACTGCTCGAGCATTTCGAGCAACCGGCCGGCCGTGTCGTCAGGGAGCTCGACGATCACGCTCGTCTTGTCGGAGCCGGTTGGCTCAGGCACGCGCAGGGTACGGCTGACGAGCACGAAGCGGGTGACGGCGCTCGGGTTGTCGCCGATTTCGCTCGCGAGCACCTCGAGGGGATAGTGGGCGGTGATGCCGGGCGGGGCGATGGCGGCATCCGCGGTCGTGTCGGAGAGCAGAGTCGCTGCCGCCGCCACATTGGAGGTCGCGGGAAGGTGGCCGTGCTCCGGGAGCACGGAATCGAGCCAGAGATGGCACTGCGCATAGGCGACCGGATGGGCGTTGACGGTACGCACGTCCCGCAACCGGGTGCCGGGTCTGCCCACCAGCACGAAATTCACCGGCACGAGATACTCGCCGATGATGCGCAGATTCGGGATGGTGGCGAGCGCATCCTGGCTCGCGCTGACCCCGCCCTCGATCGAGTTTTCGATCGCGATCATGGCGGCGGTGCTTCGCCCCGACACGACGTCGTCGAGGGCCTGTCCCACATTGTTCACCGGGCGCCAGCTCTTTCCGGCGGCATCGGCCACCTGGGCGAGCGCGGCCTCGGTGAAGGTACCGACCGGCCCGAGATAGGAATAGGTGTCGTCGGTGGGGGTGTGCGGCATGGCCCGAGTTTATTGGCTCGGGCGACGCCCGCCCGCCGCTGCGCTGCTCCTGGTGACGGGAGGTCGGTGGGTGCAAGACTTGGCCCATGAGCGATCGCGCAGGACAGCCGGCCCAGACATCCGATCTCGTCGACGTGGAGGCCCTGCTCGCGGCGTACCACCATCTCGTGCCGGATGTGAGCATCCCGGAGCAAAGGGTGGTGTTCGGCACCTCCGGTCATCGCGGCTCGAGTCTTGATTGCGCCTTCAATGACACCCATATCGCCGCGATCACTCAGGCGATCGTGGAGTACCGGGCCGGCCAGGGCATCACCGGGCCGCTCTTTATCGGCGGTGACACCCACGCGCTCAGCCGCCCGGCAGAGACGACGGCTCTCGAGGTGTTGACCGCGAACGGCGTGAACGCCCTGGTGGACGAGTTCGGCGACTTCGTTCCCACCCCCGCCATCAGCCACGCGATCATCAAGTACAACGCGTCCATCGCCGCCGGAGAGCCGCAGGCCGACGGCATCGTCGTCACCCCGAGCCATAACCCGCCGCGGGACGGCGGCTTCAAATACAATCCGCCACACGGCGGGCCGGCCGACAGCGAGGCCACCAACTGGATCGCCAACCGCGCCAACGAGATCATCGCCGAGGGCGGCCACGCCGTGAAGCGCTCCGAACCCTCGGGAGTTGGCACCTACGACTATCGCGGCAACTATGTGGACGACATCGAGAACATCATCGATGTCGAGGCGATCCGCACCGCCCGGGTTCATATCGGCGCCGATCCCCTCGGGGGTGCGAGCGTTCACTATTGGAGCGCGATCGCCGAGCGCTACGGGCTCGACCTCACCGTGGTCAATCGCGCTGTCGACCCGCGCTGGGCGTTCATGACGCTGGACTGGGACGGCAAGATCCGCATGGATCCGTCCTCGGCGTCGGTCATGGCGAGCGTCCTCACCCACAGGGACGACTTCGACGTGGTGACCGGCAACGATGCGGATGCGGACCGGCACGGCATCGTGACCCCGGATGGTGGCCTGATGAACCCGAACCATTATCTGGCCGTCGCCATCCACTACCTGTACAGCCACCGGCCGCAGTGGAAGCCGGATGCCGCGGTCGGCAAGACGCTCGTGTCGAGTTCGATGATCGACCTGGTCGCCCAGTCGATCGGGCGACGGCTGTGGGAGGTGCCGGTTGGTTTCAAGTGGTTCGTTCCCGGCCTTGTCGACGGGTCTGTCGCGTTCGGCGGGGAGGAGTCTGCGGGGGCGAGCTTCCTGCGCAAGGACGGCACCGTGTGGACCACCGACAAGGACGGCATTCTGCTCGCCCTGCTCGCGAGCGAGATCATCGCGGTGACCGGGAAGTCTCCGAGTGCGCTCTATGCCGAGCTCACGGCGACGTATGGTTCACCGGTCTACGAGCGCGTGGATGCCCCGGCCACGGGCGCGCAGAAGGCCGCGCTCGGCAGACTGACCGGTTCGGCCATCACCGCCTCCGAGCTGGCGGGGGAACCGATCCTCGCGAAGCTGAGCGAGGCACCGGGCAACGGAGCGGCCGTGGGGGGAGTGAAGGTCGTGACGGAGCACGCGTGGTTCGCCGCCCGGCCGAGCGGCACCGAAGACGTGTACAAGATTTATGCCGAATCCTTCCTCGGGGCCGATCACCTGAAGCGGGTGCAGGCCGAGGCGAAGGTCATCGTGGACGGTGCTCTCGGCGCCTGAGCGGAGGTGCCGGCCGGTCCTCCCGTGCCGAGGCACGCACCAAGCCCCGGTATCGGCGGATGACTTGCGTCAATGCTTGCCATGGGTGTAACTTTGCAGACTACGCAAGATTTTCCGCCACTGATGGGCCTGCGTTCCCCAGTGGCCGATCTCGTCAACACGCCCACGCCACACAGATCGAGGATTCATGTCACGCGCCGACGCCGCCACCCGAGCCAAAGAGGTCCACGAGTCCGGCGGGATCATGACCCACCGCCAGATTCTCTTCGTGATGTACGGCCTCATGGCCGGGATGTTCCTTTCCGCCCTCGACCAGACCGTGGTGGGGACCTCCATCCGCACCATCGCCGATGACCTCAACGGCCTCAGCCAGCAGGCCTGGGTCACCACCGCGTATCTCATCGTGTCGACGATCGCCACGCCGATCTACGGCAAGCTGTCCGACATCTTCGGCCGCCGACCGTTGTTCATCTTCGCGATCTCGATCTTCATCCTCGGTTCGGTCGCCTCCGGCTTCTCGACGTCGATCCTCGAACTCGCCGGCTTCCGCGCCATCCAGGGAATCGGCGCCGGTGGACTGATGGCTCTGCCCCTCGCGATCATGGGCGACATGCTCGCTCCTCGGGAACGCGCGAAATACCAGGGCTACTTCCTCGCCGTCTTCGGCATTTCGAGCGTCATCGGTCCGCTCATCGGGGGGCTGTTCGCCGGAGCCCCGTACATCCTCTTCATCACCGGGTGGCGTTGGGTGTTCCTAATCAACATCCCGATCGGGATCGTCGCGTTGGCGATGGTGCTGAGATTCCTGCACCTTCCGAAGCGCAGCATCAACCGCAGCGTTCGCATCGACTGGTGGGGGGCGACCACTGTCATCGTCGCCGTGGCCCCGCTTCTGCTCGTCGCCGAGCAGGGACGGGTGTGGGGCTGGGATTCCGCCGGCGCCATCGCCTGTTACGTCATCGGTGGCGTCGGCATCGCGGCCTTCATCTTCTCGGAACGGATGATGGGCGATGATGCGCTCATCCCGCTCAAGCTCTTCCGGTCGCCCACCTTCTCGGTCGCCACCGTCCTCGGAGTGCTCGTCGGCTTCGGCATGTTCGGCGCGATCTCGACCGTGCCGCTCTACCTGCAGCTCGTGAAGGGCTCAACCCCCACCCAGAGTGGATTCCAGCTGCTCCCGATGATCCTCGGGCTCATGATCTCGTCGATCGTCAGCGGGCAGCTGATTTCCCGCACCGGTCGGTACAGGATCTTCCCGATCGTCGGCACCGGATTCATGGCGGTCGGCTTCCTGATCTTCACCACGATCACGGCCGACTCGAACTACCTCGTACTCGCCAGCGCGATGCTGCTGGTCGGCCGCGGCCTCGGCCAGCTCATGCAGACGCTCGTGATCGCGAGCCAGAACTCCGTCGGCCCACGAGACATCGGAGTCGCAACCTCGTCGTCCACCTTCTTCCGCCAGATCGGTGGAACCCTCGGCGTCGCCGTGATCTTCTCGGTGGTCTTCAGCGTCGTCGGCGAGTTCATCAAGGCCAACTTCAGAAACACGGCCACCCTCCGAGCCGCTCTCGATGCGGCCCTCAACCCGGCGATCGCGAACGCTCCGGCCAACAAGGGCATCATGTCGAAGATCTACGACTCAATCGTCGGTCCGATCAAGCAGAACCTGCCCGCGCAGATCGACCTCTCGAACTCAACCGCGCGTCGCCACGTGGTGGACAGCGTGCTCGCCAAGATCACGCCCGGAAGCACCGGTGGTGGCGGTGCCGCCACCTCGCTCGACGGCAACACCTCGTTCCTCACGAACGCAAACCACGCCCTCGCCGCTCCATTTCTCAACGGCTTCTCCGACGCCATGGTGAGCGGGTTCTGGGTGAGCCTGATCGTGGTGCTGATCGCCTTCATCCTGAGCTTCTTCCTCAAGGCGACCCCGTTGCGGCAGAAGTCGGCCATCCAAGAGGTGGCCGATCAGGATGCCGCGATCCTCGCCGGCCAGGCGGCCGAGGCGACGGGCGGCCCACTCGAGGCCAACACCTCCGGCGACGACCCTAGCGGCCGAGGATCCGCAGACGAGCCGGTCGGGTCGACCCCGAGGCGCTAGCTCGAACGGCACGCGATGGAGGACGGCCCGGCGGCACCACCGGCGGGCCGTCCCGTTCGACGCAGCGACAGCGGCCAACCGGATCGAGGGCGCAACCCACGGAGATCTTCCGTGGGCCCCCGAGGAGATGGGTGGTCGGGCGAACCGGGGTGCGCATCCGTCCGCTCGGCCACGGCCGCGGCATCCGCACATGGCGCCACAACCACCGCGTCCGACGCTTCGGGTGGAGATCAGCAGATCAGCCGAAGTGCGATGCCATCGCGAAACGGATGGGATTCGCGCCAGACCAGCGCTCATCGATCTGATGTCGCTCAAGACGGGCTCAAGCTCGGATCGCAGCGCGGCATCCATCACCTCGGCTCGGTCGAGCGGTGCCGGTGTGGGCGGTCCGGCGTGGTCTCGAGTCCAGCCGGCGCCTACTATCGATGACATGGCACTCCTACATCGGGCCGAATTGCGGCCGTCCAAAATCGAGCTCATCACGGCCTGGGTGCCGACCCAACCGTGGTTCGATGAAGGCACCACCGCGCCTCTCACGAGCATCGCATCCTTCAGATTCGATGATCCCGAGGGCGAGGTGGGAATCGAGACGGCCATCGTGAGGGTCGGAGACGGACCACTGCTGCAGGTTCCTCTCACCTACCGTGGGGCGCCCCTCGCAGGCGGGGATGACTGGTTCATCGGCACCGCGGAGCATTCGGTACTCGGTCGTCGATGGGTCTACGACGCCGTCGGGGATCCCGTGTACCTCGCGGCGATGGCCGCGGCCGTGTTCGCCGGCGCGGCGCAGGCCGAGGAGTACTTCGAGGTGGACGGCGAGAAAGTCGTGCGTGAGTCGACGGCCCATGTCGTGGGCAGCGGACATCCCAGTGCCGCGGTGCCGTCGTCAGTCGGCCCCATATCCACCCGGCACGAGTTCGGCACAACAGTGGTAGATGCGGGCGACCTACGGGTCGTCGTTGTCCGCGCTCTCGACGCGACGGTCGCCCCCGATGGCGGCACGAAGCATTCGCTCGTCGGCACCTGGGCTGGCCAGGCCGATCCACGAACACTCGTTTGGGCGAACGCGCTCTCGTAAGCGGGCACTACTCGAACGCGACGCCCGCCTTCGTGAGCCGGGCGCGGATCACGGCGAGGGCATCCGCGCTCTCATCGACCAGAACGAATCGGCGGCCGAGGGATGCGGCGACCGCGCCGGTCGTGCCGGATCCGGCGAAGAAGTCGAGCACCCAGTCGCCCTCGCGCGTGGACGCCTGGATGATGCGGCGCAGGATTCCCTCGGGCTTCTGGGTGGGGTAGCCGGTCTTCTCGCGGCCGGTCGGGGAGACGATCGTGTGCCACCAGACATCCGTCGGCAGCTTGCCGAGCGCCACCTTCTCCGGCGTGACCAGACCGGGAGCCATGTACGGCTCGCGGTCGACCGTCGTCGAATCGAAATGGTACCCGCGCGGATTCTTCACGTAGACGAGGATCGTGTCGTGCTTGGCCGGCCAGCGGCTCTTCGACTTGCCGCCGTAGTCGTACGCCCAGATGATCTCGTTGAGAAAGCTCTCCCGGCCGAACAGCGCGTCGAGCAGAACCTTGGCGTAGTGCGCCTCCCGATAGTCGAGATGCAGGTACAGAGTGCCGTCATCGGCGAGAAGTCGCCAGGCTTCGGCGAGGCGCGGTTCGAGAAAGGTCCAGTAGTCCTCGAAGCGGTCGTCGTAGCTCATCAGGTCACCGCGGATGCGCTCGTACTGTTGCCCCCTGAAGCCGCGGATCGGACCGGATGCCGAACGCACGCTCGTCGTGGACTGCCGGGCCTGCGAGCGCCCGGTATTGAACGGCGGATCGAGGTAGACCAGGGTGAATGCCCCGTCGGGCAGCCCGGCGATGGCCACGAGATTGTCGGCGTGGATGACGAGGTCGGGTGATTCTTGCGTCCAGGCTGGGGGCATCCGCCCATTCTCCCGCAGACGGAAGTCGATGCCTTTGCGACTCTCGGGCACCGCACGTAGTCTCGTGTGATGTCCAATGTCGTGAAGCACCTTCCAGCCCAGAACCGCTACATTTTCCTCAAGGATGGTGTTGAGGTCGGGCTCACCGACTATGGACTCGTGGACCGCGACATCCACATCACGCACACCGAGATCGACCCGTCGATGCGCGGCGCGGGCCTGGCCTCGGAAATGGTGCAGGGTGTGCTCGACGACATCCGTACCGGTACCGACTACCGAGTGGTGGCCGAGTGCCCGTACGTCGTGACCTGGCTGAGCCGCCATCCGGACTATCACGACCTGGAACAGCGCGCCTGACGGACCCGCCGGTCGAACTCAAAATGCAGGACATTCGCCACGGGACGGCGATTCTGCGTCGAAACGACCACTTTCGAGGTGCATCTCCTGCGTTTTCGGCGCGGACGGGAGGCGCCGGGGTCCCGGGTCTAGCGGGCGTCTTTCGTGAGGTCGATGGTCACTCGTCCGCGGTAGATGCCGGTTTCTTCGGCGGTGCGGAGGGGGTCTCCCGCAAGCGGAGCGGGTGCCGGCAGGATCGTCTGGCGATCAAGCTCGAGCGCGGCTTCGTGCCGACTCGGCGCGAAGACTTCGTCGCCGATTCCCATGAGTCCGGCGCCGTTTCCGGCGCTGCGCGAGGTGGATTTGCCGACGACATCGATGAGCCCGAAGCGCTGACCGAGGATTCCGAACAGGGCAAGGCCGACCGCCACGCCCCCGAAGATCCACCAGTTCATCCCTCAAGGCTACGCGATGATCGCGCGGGGGCGGCACTCTCACGGCACCCGGTACAACCACTCCTCGGTCGCGAACTTCTCGGCGACGAGTCGTTGTGCGCGGGCGAGTTCGTCGGGCGTGAGGATATCCGGATTGGCGCCGTACAGGCCCGTGAAGGTCTGCTTCATCCGCTCGATGATCGCCGCGCGGCTGAGTCCGGTCTGGCTGCGAAGCGGATCGACCCGCTTGTTCGCGCTCGTGGTCCCCTTGTCGCTCATCTTCTCGCGGCCGATGCGCAACACCTCCACCATGCGGTCCCCGTCCATGTCGTAGCTCATGGTCACGTGGTGCAGCACCGCGCCGGTGCCGAGCCGTTTCTGGGCGGCACCCCCGATCTTGCCGCTCGGGCTCGTGATGTCGTTGAGCGGCTGGTAGGAGGCGTCGATGCCGAGCGACTTGAGTGCGGTGATCACCCACTCGTCGAGAAACGCATAGGAGTCGGCGAAGGTCATGCCGCGCACGAGATCGGTCGGCGCATAGATCGAGTAGGTGATCACGGAGCCGGCCTCCATGAACATCGCCCCTCCTCCGCTCACTCGCCGCACCACCTGGAAGCCGTACTTCGCGGCGTTCTCCAGGTCGACCTCGTTCCGCACCGACTGGAAGCTCCCGATCACGACCCCCGGCTCGTTCCACTCCCAGAAACGCAGGGTCGGTTTGCGCCGTCCGGCGCCGACCTCCTCCGAGAGCACCTGATCGAGCGCCATCTGCACCACGGGCGGATACGCGGCACCGTGGATGAGCTGCCAGTCGTAGTCGGTCCACCCGGTGGCGCGCGCGAGCGAGCGACGAACCGCCACCGCCACGGCATCCGGCGTAAATCCGAGGAGGATCGCGTCATCCGGAAGCGCGGTGCGTACCGCGGTTGAGATGGAGGCCGCATCACTCTCGGCCCGGAGCCCGTTCACCGCGCCGTCGATGAGACCGAGGGCATTCTCCGGCTCGAGGAAGAAGTCGCCGGCGAGGTGGAAGTTGGCGATGCGACCGTCGATCACGTCCAGGTCGACGACCACGAGTTTGCCACCCGGAACCTTGTATTCCCCGTGCATTGCTGTGCCTTTCGTCGAGCCGGTTCCAGCCTATGCCTCGGTCGGGACGTGTACTCCCTGGCCACGGGCGCGCAGCCTTGCCCTCAGCCGAACCGCATTCTCGTCGAGGTGGAGCGGGTTGGCGTTGCGGTCGATGCCCCCGGGGTGAAATTCGAACGGCGACCACGATGGCCACAGGTGGATGTGCAGATGCGGCACCACATAGCCCTCGATCATGAGCCCCACCCGGTCCGAATTCCACTCCTCCCGCTGCGCGAGGCCGATGATGCGCGAAACACGGAGCAGGTGTTCCATGGTGTCGGCATCGACATCGAGCCAGCGGTCGATCGACGAGCGCGGCACGACCAGGGTATGACCGGGGCCGCGCGGCTCGATCGTGAGGAACGCGACGCAGAGGTCATCCGTCCAGATGAAGCGGGCCGGTTCCTCTCCGGCGATGATCTTGCTGAAGATGTCCGGGTCGGTGCGGGAAATGAAGTCCATTGTCAGGCGGCCCGTTCTCCGGCGAGTGCGGCCCCTGCGGGCGGTCCGTTGTCGGCGGACGGCCCGGCGCCTGCGGACGGCCCCGCGCCTGCGGACGCCCCGGCGCCTGCGGACGGTCCGTCGTCTGCGGACATGGCCGCGTCGATGAGGATCTCGGCGGCGAGCCGAGCATGGATGGCCGCGTCCCCCGTTCCGGCGATGGCCGCCGTCGTCTGCGCACCCTCGGCGAGAATCGACAGCTGCGGGGCGAGGGCGGGTGCGGCCCCCGCCTCCGCGACGAGGATCGCCACGTACGCCTGGAAGGACTCCTTGTGCTCACGCGCACGATGGGCGACCTCGGGCGAGACCGACCCGAGTTCGGCGAAGGCGTTGATGAAGCCGCACCCGCGGAACAGGTCATCCACAAACCAGTCGGCGAGATAGTCGTAGATGGCGAGGAGCCTGTCCCGCGGGGTCGTCGCGAGGGCGACGCGGGCGCCGACACCCTCTGTCCACAGCCGGTGACGACGGTCGAGCACCTCGAGCACGATGCTCGCCTTGGACGGGAACTGCGCGTACATTCCCTTCAAGGACACGCCCGAGGCGAGCCTCAACTCGTCCATACTCACCGACTGGATGCCTCGGCTGTAGAACAATCGGTCAGCGGTCTGCAGCACTGCCTCCCTCACCGTTTGATCCGCCATTCCCCCAGTCTAACTTGCATGGAGAACGTTCGTTCTCTATGCTCGAAGGGCCGAGAACGATCGTTCTCACGCGAACGGAAGGAACGGATAGATGGCACGCGTCATTGTCGGAAAAGAAAACAGTGCGGACATCGAACTTCACTACGAAGACCATGGAGCCGGACAGCCAGTCGTCCTCATTCACGGGTACCCCCTCGATGGCTCATCCTGGGAGAAGCAAACCGCCGCGCTTCTGGATGCCGGATACCGCGTCATCACCTACGATCGCCGCGGGTTCGGTAAATCGAGCCAACCGGCAGTCGGCTATGACTACGACACGTTCGCCGCCGACCTGAAATCGTTGCTCGACACCCTCGAGCTCAATGATGTCGTCCTCGCCGGATTCTCGATGGGGACGGGCGAGGTTGCTCGCTACCTCGCCACGTACGGTTCGGCTCGCATCGCCAAGGCCGTCTTCCTCGGCTCACTCGAGCCGTTCCTGCTGGAAACCGGCGACAACCCCACCGGCGTTCCCCAGGAGGTCTTCGACGGGCTGCTCGCCAGCGTAGCGACCGACCGTTTCGCATTCTTCAGCGAGTTCTACCGGAACTTCTACAATGCCGATGAGAACCTCGGCACCCGCCTCAGCCAGGAGGTGCTCGATGTGAGCTTTACCATCGCCGCCGGCTCGTCGTTCTACGCTTCGGTGGCGGCTCAGCCGACCTGGCTCGAAGACTTCCGCCCCGACATCGCCAAAATCGATGTCCCCTCGCTGATCGTGCACGGCACCGCCGACCGCATCCTCCCGATCGATGCGACGGGGCGTGAGTTCGCGA
>JANMBI010000015.1:0-2469 GCA_031360325.1 Frigoribacterium sp.
ACACGGGCGTCGGGATGGTGCGCTATCTCGGCGACGATCGGCCAACGACTCTCGTACTCCAGCGGCGCCCCGAAGCGGTGACCGCCCCCGGTCGTGTGCAGGCGTGGCTCGTCGGTTCCGGGATGGATGCCGCGTCGCGGGCTCCGGCCACCGCCGACCGGCTGAAGGCGGCGCTGGACTCCGGACTCCCGATCGTGATCGATGCCGGGGCCCTCGATCTGCTGAGTCGTGCGACCGGGCCGGTCATCATCACCCCCCACCTGCGCGAACTCTCCCGGGTGCTCGATGAATCCCCGGCCGACATCGCGCGCGATCCGGCCACAGCGGCAGCGCGGGCCGCCGCGGCCCTCGGCGTGACCGTGCTGCTCAAGGGACATCGCACCCACGTTGCCGCACCGGACGGCACCGGGTTCGTTGCCGCGTCCGCTCCGGCGTGGCTGGCGACCGCCGGGGCGGGGGATGCCCTCGGCGGCATCCTCGGTGCGCTCGTCGCCACGCACTCCCGGCAGATCGAGGCCGACCCCTCGTTGCTCGCCCGTCTCGGGGCGACGGCCTCGGTCATCCACGGTCTCGCCGCGGAGCGGGCAGGAGCGGGCGGCCCGGTGACGATCCTCGACGTCATCGGCGCGGTGCCGAGGGTGGTCGCCGATCTGTTGGCTGGACTCTAGCCGCCCCGCGGGCTGCGGATCGCGAAACCTCACCGGATACCCTTGCCACCATGATCAACTCCGTCCGTCGCAGTCCGATCCTGCTGTGGGTGACCTTCATCCTTGTGCACCTCTGGCTCGGCGCACTCAATCTCTACGGGCCGGGACAGCCCTTCGGAGACGTCGAGAACGTCTATCGGCTCTGGACCGACCAGGCCGTCGTCTCGAACTACTTGGTCGGGATCGATGGTCCGTGGGTCTACCCGATCGTCGCTCTCGTTCCGATGCTGCTCGCCCGTGTGTTCGGCCCGGGGCTCTTCCCTGGTACCTGGCTCGTCCTCGTGCTCGTGCTCGATATCGTGGCATTCGGAGCCCTCACCGACTGGGGGCGGACCCGTCGCAACATCGCCGTCGCTTGGTGGTGGATCGCGTTCCTCCTCCTGCTCGGACCGATCGCGCTCGGTCGCATCGACTCGATCACTGTGCCGCTGTCGATCGTCGGCGTGCTGTTCGTCGCCACCCGCCCGCGCGCCGCGACCGTGATCCTCACCATCGCCACGTGGATCAAGGTGTGGCCGGCGGCGTTGCTCGCGGCGATTCTCATTTCGGTGCGAGCACGGGTGCGGGTCGTCGTCGCGGCGGTCGTGACGAGCACGCTTATCGTTGCCGTCGCCCTCTCTTTCGGTGCCGGGGCGAATGTGTTCAGCTTCGTGACGCAGCAGGGCACCCGCGGGCTCCAGGTGGAGGCGCCGATCAGCAGCTTCTGGCTGTGGGGGGCCTTCGCCAGTTCGTCGACGTCGGCCGTGTACTACGATCATCAGCTTCTGACCTGGCAGATTCGGGGGGCCGGGGTCGACGTCGCGAGTGCCGTCATGAACCCCCTGATGCTGTTGGCGGTGGTCGCGATCACCGCGTTGGCTCTGCACGCACTGCGTCGACGTGTGCCGGTGTACTCGCTCCTGCCGTCGCTTGCCCTCGCCTACGTCACCGCTCTGATCGCCGTCAACAAGGTCGGTTCGCCGCAGTACCTCACCTGGCTCGCGGTACCGATAATCCTCGGATTGGCGACCAACGCTTTCGGCCGCGGTCGACCGTTTCGAACCCCCGCGATTCTGGTGCTGATCCTCGCGGCGCTCACCCAGCTGATCTATCCGGGCTTCTACGACCGGATTCTCGAGCTCAATCCGGCGATGCTCCTGGTTCTGTCGGTGCGCAACCTGCTCTTCTTCGTTCTGCTCGGGTGGGCGGTTCTCTCCCTGTTGCGCGCCTCCCGCGACCCTCGGCACCGCGTCTCGCGCGACAGCGACGACGACGGGTGGCTCCCGGGACCCTGGCCGTTCGTTGCACCGGTGACGGGCGTCGACAACCGTGACAAGCTGGGGGAAGACAAACCGGCACGCTGAGCGTGTCGACCTCGCCGGTTAGGAGAACCCATGCTCGTGGCATTCTCGGTGGCCCCAAGTGGAGCCCCGGATTCGGATGATTCGGTGCACGACGCCGTCGCGGCGGCCGTGCGCATCGTACGCGAGTCGGGTCTGCCGAACCACACTGACTCCATGTTCACCACCGTCGAGGGCGAATGGGACGAGGTGTTCGCCGTGGTCAAACGCGCCACCGAAGCGGTTGGCGCGTTCGGCACGCGGGTGTCGCTGGTGCTCAAGGCCGACATCCGCCCGGGCCACACGGGAGAGCTCGCCGGCAAGGTCGAGCGCCTCGAGCAGGCCATCTCCGCTGCGGGCTGAGCGGTGGGGGGATTCACCATCCGGCCGTCGACCGTCGATGACGCCGAGGCGATCACGAAGCTGCGGTACGACGGCTGGAT
>JANMBI010000020.1:0-8002 GCA_031360325.1 Frigoribacterium sp.
CCGCCGATGCGCACTGCGAGGGTTGCGAATAGCCCGAGGCCCGCGCCCCACGGAATCGGCGCGGCGATTCGTCGGCCATGCGGCCGAACGAGTCGCCGCATCGCCGACGAACGGCCGCAGTGTGCCGGGACTGCCCCGGCGACGGGCCCTCGACCACCGGAAGAGATCCCGAGTGGAATAGTTGTCGCATCAACCAAGTTGATTTCGGCATGACCGCAGACGATCTTCTCGCCGCCGACACCGCGATGGGTGCCGTCACCCTGCTCGTCGCAGACCTCGACGCGATGACCGCGTACTACCGCGATGCCGTGGCCCTCAGCGTGCTCACGTCAGCGGCCGACACCGTGACCCTCGGTCGCGGCACCGTCCCGCTCATCATCCTGGGTGCGGCCCCCGAGCTCGTGCACGCGAACCCGCGGGATGCGGGGCTGTACCACACCGCCATTCTGTTCGATTCGGAGGCCGCGCTGGCGGCATCCGTCTATTCGGTCGCGACGAAGGCACCCGGCACCTTCACCGGAAGTTCCGACCACCTCGTCAGCAAGGCCTTCTACTTCACCGATCCCGAGGGCAACGGTGTGGAGCTCTACTGGGACCGCGACCGTACCGAGTGGAGTTGGGCGCACGGTCAGATCGAGATGTCGACCCTCTTTCTCGACCCGAACCTCTTCTTGCGCGAACACCTCACCGAAGGTGCGGTCGTGGCTCCGAACTTCGGTGACGCCGTCGTCGGACACGTCCACCTCGCGGTCGGCGACATCGCATCGGCCCGGGAGTTCTACGTGAATCGGCTCGGCTTCGAGCAGACGATCGGCCTCGGCACCTCCGCGCTGTTCGTCAGCGCGGGCGGATACCACCACCACATGGCCATGAACATCTGGAACAGCGCCGGTGCCGGGCGACGCTCACGAACCCTCGGGCTCGGCCGGGTCGACATCGTGGTTCCGGATTCCGACGATCTCGGCGCACTCGCCGAGCGGATGACGCATCACCGCATAGACACCCGTCACGATGGGCAGACCCTCAGCTTCGACGATCCCTGGGCGAACCTGATCCGCGTGACCGTGGCACGCTGAGCCACGCACTCCGGTTTCCGTCGAAGCGCCGGTGACTTCGGGACGGGCCGCGCCGGTCTCGCCGGCGGGTACACCTGCGGGCGGCGTGTGCAGTTCGGTGATGGTCTGAACGGCAACCGCGCGAGCGTCTTGTCGGCCGGGCCCCTGGGCATACACGAGGGTGTTCTGGCCCGCCTCTACCGGAAAATCGGCCGGCCCGATCAGCCTCGGCGTGGCCGTTCTCGCCGCCGCGACGGACACCGAACCGGCCGCCGGGGGCAGGTTGAGGTTCTGAGCCTTCGGATCGGTCGGGCCCGTGATCAGGGGCATGGTCCCCGCGAGCACGTCGACGGCGAGGGCCGCGGCCACCTGACACACGGTGAGTCGAC
Organism: Frigoribacterium sp.; assembly: GCA_031360325.1. Classification (GTDB taxonomy): domain Bacteria; phylum Actinomycetota; class Actinomycetes; order Actinomycetales; family Microbacteriaceae; genus Lacisediminihabitans. The sequence goes on from JANMBI010000020.1 coordinate 1,445, forward strand.
CCTGCCCGGCAGTGGTCTTGGAGGCGTCGTTCGTGAACGGGGTGGCCGTCGGTTTGCCCGCCGTGTCGGGGACTTCCCCCGCTGCGGTCGTTCGGATGCGGTGCACGCGAGCTTTCCCCTGGCATCCGGCCTGGCCGGAGCCGCCTATCATCACTGGAGTGATGAATCTGCGTCCCAACCTCCTGAGTCGCGTGGCAGCCGTCCCGCTCGCCCCGGTGCTGTTCGTGCAGGCGCGTAGGGCGCGCGCGAGCATCCCACGACTCCCGGATGCGGCGCTCCCCTGGACCGGGTCCCTCCCGGGGGCCGACCTGATCCGCCTGCTCGTCCTCGGCGACTCGACGGCGGCCGGAGTGGGCGCAGACAGTCAGGCCGAGGCTCTCCCGGGCAGTTTCGCCCACGAATTCGGCGACCGGTTCGATCGCGGTACCGGCTGGACCGCGATCGGTGCGAACGGTGCGACCTCCCGCGACATCCTCGACCACTTCATCGGCGAGGCCGCCGCCGAGAGCTACGACGTCGTGTTCCTCACGATCGGCGCCAACGACGCCCTCGGGCTGCGCTCTCGCCGCGCCTTCGCGCGGGACGTGCGCGAGATCGCGCGACGGCTGCGCGAGGGCAGCCCGGATGCCCTGATCCTGGTGTCCCTGATGCCCCGGTTCGATCGATTCCGCAGCCTCCGCGGCCCGCTGCGTTGGAATCTGGCCGTGCACGCGGCAAGCCTGGATGACGCCGCCCGGGTCGCCGTGCGCGGGTTGGATCGCGTGTTCGCCCTGCCGAAGCCGCCGCCGTACACGCCCACATTCTGGGCGAGCGACCTCTTCCACCCGGGGCCGGCCGGCTACCGGGAGTGGGCCGAGTTCGTGATCGACTCGGTGCCGATCAGCCTGCTCGCGCCGCTCAGACGTCGGCACGCTCGCCGACAATGACGTCCCTTCGGTCGTTCTCCGAGTTACTGGAGCGCATCGCCGCACATGACGGACGGATGCTCGTCGGCGTCGTCGGCCCTCCCGGTTCGGGAAAGTCCACCGTTGCGGCCGAGATCGTCGCAGCCCTCGGCCCCGAAGCGATGGCCCTCGGTATGGACGGCTTCCACCTGGCGCAGAACCGGCTGGTGGAGCTCGGGAGCCGAGAACGGATGGGGGCGGCCGACACCTTCGACGTCGTCGCATTCGTGGAGACGCTCACCCGGCTTCGTGCGGGGGGGAGATCCGTGTTTGCCCCGGTTTTCGACCGGAACGCCGAAGAGGCGGTCCCTGACGCGATCTCAATTCCCGCGACCGTGCGCGTGATCGTGGTGGAGGGCAACTACCTCCTGCTCGGCACCGGCGGTTGGGGGGCCGTCCGGCCGCTGCTCGACGCGAGCGTTTTCCTCCGCCTTGACCGCGGCATCCGCCTTCACCGGCTTATCGAACGACACCGACAATTCGGCAAGACTCCGGAGGCCGCACTCGCCTGGGCGACCGGTCCAGACGAGGTGAACGCTCGACTCATCGAGGCCACGGCCTCCCGGGCAGACGTCGAATTGCGTCTGCCCTGACCGACGCCCTCAACACCGCCTTCCTCCGGGCGGTGCCGAGGTGGTGTCAGTCTCCCGACGACGAACCGTCGGACTTCGGCGCGTCTGTGGCGTGCGGAGCCTCGGGCGCGTGGGTCGCCTCTGGTGCCTTGCTCGCGTCCTTCGCTTCGGGAGCTTCGGGGGCCTCAGTTGCTTCGGGAGCGTGAGTGGCCTCGGGGGCGTGCGTCGCCTCGACCGTACCCTTGTGCTCCGACTCGTGCGTCGCCGCGACCGCACTCGACGGCTGGGAGGCGACGGACGACCCGATCACGACCGGAACCGCCGTCGGTGCCGAAGTCGGCACCGTCGTCGGCGTGACAACCGGCACGCCGGTCACGGAAGCCGGTTGCGGAGCGATGGTGGTGCTCGCCAGTCGGGGCGCAGAGACCGGGGCCGGTGCACCGATCGAGTCATGCGCGGCCTGCTGAAGTGCGACCGGCAACACTCCGCCGTAGGCGGCGACACCGGTCACGGCGACACCGCCGGCGAGCAGTCCCACAGCAACCTTTGTGATTACCACGCTGGTGAAAATCGACATGAATCCCCCTATAGATCGAACGTGCGCGAAACCCTGCCGTCATCAACACCCCAGAGACACGGTGAGATGACGGTAGCACTGTTCGGTACAGAAGGAGATACCCCCGAAAGGGCGCCACCGGCTATGCCTGTTGCGCCCGCCCGCGGCGCGGGGGGATGTCTCCGCCTCGCCCCGGCACGATCGGATCGTTCCAGTGCTTGATGACCACCCAGGCGACCGCCGCGGCCGGCACGGAGATGAGGGTACCGAAGATGCCGCCGAGGATGGTGCCGGCGGTCAGCGCCAGCAGCACCACGAGCCCGTGCAGCTTGAGCGACTTCCCCATCACGAACGGTGAGAGGAAGTTGCCCTCGAGCTGCTGAACGGCCACCACGACGATGATCACCACGACCGCGGCGGTCGGACCGTTCGTCACCAGGGTGACGAGTGCGGCGATGATTCCGGTCACCGTCGCGCCGACCAGGGGGATGAATGCGCCGATGAAGACGAGGATGGCGAGCGGGATAGCCAGCGGAACGCGCAGGAAAACCATGGCGACGCCGATAAAGAATGCATCGACGAAGGCGATGATCGCGGTTCCCCGAACGTAACCGCCTAGCGTCCGTACCGCGCTGTCCCCGGCACGGCGAAGCTTGACGTGCATGTCCGGTCGGAACGGTGTGATGAGGAAGGCCCAGATGATCGGACCGTCCTTCATGAAATAGAAGAGCACGATCACGGCGAGCACCGTCCCGGTGAGGAGCTCGGCCGCGGTCGACACTCCGGCGAGCGCCCCCGACCCGAACTGCGCGCTCGTCACGAAACCGACGAGAGTCTTCTGCACGCTGGCGATCTGCGCTGCACCGATGTTCAGTGGCCCGTTCTGCACGAAGTCGGCGACGGCACCGATTCCGGAGGTCACGGATTTCTGCAGTGCGGAGTACTCCGATTGCACCTGGAAGACGGCGATCGTGATCACGCCGCCGAACACGCTCACCCCGGCCAGGAGCGCGATGATCGCGGCGATCACCCGCGGCATGTGCTTCTCGAGCATCCGCAATACCGGCCGGAACGCGGATGCCACGATCAACGCGATCAGCACCGGCACCACCACGAGCTGCAGCTTCGTCGCCGCGTAGACGATCAGCACCACCACCGTGAGCACGAGCAGCGCCTGGGCGCAGCGCTGGGCGAGTCGTCCGAGAGTGTCACCCCACACCGCTGTGGAACCGTGCGCGGCATCTCGAGGGGGGAGGGTTGTGGCGGTCACGGTCTTCTTGGCGAACATGGACTCGACACTACCGAGGGCGTGACGGCGCGTCGCGGGGGTTGCGCCGAGGGCGGCATTCGTGCAACCCCGGGTGCGCCCCGGCGGATACGCTGCAGATAGGCTTGGTCAATCCACCCGCAGGCCAACTCTTGGAGTGAATGGTGCCCGTAATCGTCGTCGAGGTCATGCCGAAACCCGAGCTGCTCGACCCCCAGGGAAAGGCCGTCGCCGGGGCTCTCCACCGGCTCGGAAAGTCGCACATCATGGACGTGCGCATGGGAAAGCGCTTCGAGGTGACGGTGGACGAGGTCACGGATGCCGTGCTCGCCGAGGTCACGAAGCTCGCGGACGACATGTTCTCCAACTCCGTGATCGAAGACGTGGTGTCGATCTCGACCTCCCCGACCTCCCCGACCCCCGCGACCAGCGCGACCAGCGCGAGCTCATGACATCCATCGGCGTCATCACCTTCCCCGGTTCGCTCGACGACCGGGACGCTCAGCGCGCGGTGCGCCTCGCCGGTGCGACCGCGGTCGCCCTCTGGCACGGCTCGCACTCCCTTGAGGGCGTCGACGCGATCGTGCTGCCCGGCGGCTTCAGCTACGGCGACTACCTTCGCTGCGGCGCCATCGCCTCGCTCTCCCCGATCATGGCCGAGGTCGTGGACGCTGCCGCGAAGGGGATGCCCGTGCTCGGCATCTGCAACGGGTTCCAGATGCTCACCGAAGCGCACCTGCTCGAGGGGGGGCTCATCCGCAACGACCACGGCGGATTCATCTGCCGCGATCAGAAGCTGCGGGTGGAGAACACGGCCACGGACTGGACGAACGGTTTCGAGGTTGGCGCGGAGGTCACCGTGCCGCTGAAGAACGGCGAGGGCGGCTTCATCGCCGACGCCGACACGATCGCCCGCCTCGAGGGAGAGGGCCGGGTCGTCTTCCGCTACCTCGACGTGAACCCCAATGGCTCGATCAACGACATCGCCGGGATCTCGAATGCCCGGGGCAATGTGGTCGGCTTGATGCCACATCCGGAGCACGCCACGGAAGAGGGCTTCGGCCCGGACACCGCCCTCGCGATGCGCAACGGCACGGACGGGCTCACGGTCTTCACCAGCGCGATCGCGGCGCTCGTCTCCGCGCTCTGAAGCCGCGCGGCCCGGCACACCGTTCCAGCCGAAGCCGCACGCGCCGCGCAGCAACCGCTTCGGGCCGTCCGCCTATTTCCGGTCGGGATCGACGACCGGCACCGACCCGGTGAATTGGCTCGCTCTCTCCTCGGCCTCCGGGGTTCCGGTGAAGAGTCCGATCTGGCCGGTGGTCACCGGCTCGGCCGACGACGGCGGTCGCGGCTCACTCTCCACGGTCTGAATTCGCATCCGCGGGAGCGCGGCGCCTCCGTGATCGTGCACCCACTCCACCATCTGCTCGCGCACGTGGCAGCGCAGATCGAACAGAGTCGGAGCATCCACCGCCGACACCAGAATGCGGATGCGGACGTGACCGGCTATGGCATCCGTCACCTGAAGCACGCCCGTACGACCATCCCACAGCGGCGTGCCGGCGAGGATGAGATCGAGCTGCTCGCGCATGCGCGCCGGACTCACCTGCCAATCGAGGTCGAACTCCACCGAGCCGAGGAGCTCGCTCGAGTGTCGCGTCCAGTTTTCGAACGGGGTGCTCGTGAAGTAGGTGGAGGGCAGCACGAGCCGGCGATCGTCCCAGATGTGCACGACGATGTAGGTGAGGGTGATCTCCTCGATCCGACCCCACTCGCCCTTGGCGATCACCACGTCATCCACGCGGATGGCCTCGTTGAACGAGAGTTGGATGCCAGCGAACACGTTCGCGAGCGTGGACTGTGCGGCGAGTCCCGCGACGATCGACACCACTCCCGCCGACGCGAGCACACTCGCGCCGACCGCCTGCACACCCGGGAAGGTGAGCAGGATGGAGGCGCTGCCGACGATCACGATCACCACGCTGGCGAGCCGGCGCACGATCGCGATCTGGGTCTGCGCGCGACGGGCGCGCTTGTTGTCCACGACATCCACCCTGTACCGCCCGGTGGCCAGCCCAAGGCCGAAGCTCACCAGGGCCGCGACCAGCCAGGTTCCGGATGCGATGGCCGCGATCAAGAAGCCGTGGTTCACGGTGGCGAGCCAGGAGGCAGAAGGCAGGGTGAAGTACACCGCGATCCAGGTCGCGATCACCCCGAGGAAGATGCGATACGGATACCGCGCCCGCACGACCAACGCGCGCGCCCAGCTCTCACGCCGCGCCGTGACTCGCACGATGACGGAGGAGACCACAACAATCACGACTATCGCCGTGAGGGCGATGAGCACCCCGAGGGCGAGCCCCACCCAGGACTTCCATTCGAACATGTGGTTCCTTTTCTCCGGGACCCGCGCCGTCCCCGGGAGTCCAAGGCTAGACGTGCCAGCCGTGCCTGAGTGGTGCGCACCCCCCTCGATCTGTTGATTTCAGTGCCGATGTTCGAGCCACTTCGGAGGCGCGGGAGCGCGCGGCGCGACGCGGCGCGACGCGTGCCACCGGGCAACCCGGCCCCGCGGGAGGCCGGTGCCACCTGGCACAGGCACACCCGCGTCCGACGCCCGACAAACGCGGCGCGGGCCACGCCGGATAGAATTGGCACCTCCGGCACTCCCTCGATCCAGGAGCTCTCTCGCCCGTGAAAATCCCCGCGACAATCCCCTCGCCACTCTCCGCGCCAATCCCAGCGGCGCCCCGGACGATTTCTGCAGCCGACACGGTTGCGAACGCGGCGGCCACCCCCGACCGGGAACAGCCGTATGCGGCGCTCGGCCTGAAGCCAGAGGAGTATGCGAGCATCCGTGACATCCTCGGACGGCGACCCACCAGCGGCGAGCTCGCGATGTACTCGGTGATGTGGAGCGAGCACTGCTCCTACAAGTCATCCAAGATCTACCTTCGCCAGTTCGGGGAGAAGACCACACCGACGATGCGAGAGAACCTCATGGTCGGCATGGGCGAGAACGCGGGAGTGGTGGATGTCGGCCAGGGCTGGGCCGTGACCTTCAAGATCGAGAGCCACAACCACCCCAGCTATATCGAGCCGTTCCAGGGCGCCGCAACCGGTGTTGGCGGCATCGTGCGCGACATCATCTCGATGGGGGCGCGGCCGGTGGCCGTCATGGATGCGCTGCGCTTCGGCGCCATCGACCACCCCGAC
>JANMBI010000021.1:0-4813 GCA_031360325.1 Frigoribacterium sp.
TTGACGACGCCCACTTCCTCTACATGGGCTGGGACTCGAAGTACATGCTCTCGGCGATGCAGGGCGTGTTGGAGGACTGCGGTCTCTCTTCCGAGGTGTTCGTCAAGTACTCCTACATCGGGGACGCGATGTAGGGAACGCCCCTGCGTCCCTCATGGTGGGCCCTACCGGGCTCGAACCGATGACATCCACGGTGTAAACGTGGCGCTCTACCAACTGAGCTAAGGGCCCGCAGCGCGCGCCCAAAGGGGCGACTGCGACGAGTAGTCATCGTACCGGACTCCGTCCCGACGCGCGGGTCAGGCGAGGATCCGATGGCCGGGCCGTGTCCGAGTTGGGTCGGACAGTCGATCAGGCCCCCGCCGAAACCGGTGAGAGTTCGGCGAGCGCGTCGCGGTATGCGGTGAGGGAGCGAGCCTCTCCCGGGGCGGTGATGAAGCTGGCGCGGATGATGCCGTTCAGGTCGATGAGGAAGCTCGCCCGATTGGCGAAGCCCTTCTCCGGAAGGAACACCCCGTACTCCTTCGCGACCGCTCCGTGCGGCCAAAAATCGGCGAGCAGGTTGAACTGGTATCCCTCGGCTTCGGCGAAGGCCCGTTGCGTCGCCTTGGAATCCACCGAGATGCCGAGCAGTTCGATGCTGTTGTCGCTGAACAGGGCGAGGTTGTCTCGCAGCTCGCACAGTTCGCTCGTGCAGGTGCTCGAAAACGCGAGGGGGAAGAAGACGAGCGCGACAGGCTTCCGGTGGCGAAACTCGCTGAGGCGGATGTGCTCACCGAACTGGTTGGGGAGTTCGAAGTCGGGCGCCTGTGTGTCGTTTTCCCGGGCCATCTGAACGTCCTCTCCTCCAGACGAGGTGAACGTCTGGTAAACACGAGTCGCAAGCCTACGCCCGGAACGGCCTTACACCAATCGCTCGGGCTGCCCGATCGTGACGCTGTAGGAGAACGTGCGGCACGCGTCCGGCTCGAGCAGGAACTGGTGCGGCTTCGCGCTGTATTCCCCCGCAAACCCCACCGGCGCCGTCATCCCAAACCACGGTTCGATGCACACGAACCGACCAGGCGCCTTCGACCAGATCCCCAGTTGAGCGAAGTCCTCGAAGTCGATGGTGACCGACGGGGCGCCCGGCGCCGTGTATCGCACCGACCGACTCACGACTCGGTCGAAGATCATCGCGTCTGCCTCGAACAATTCCTCCCTCAGCCCGAGAGTGCGACCGACCACCGGAGTCGGTTGCGGCTCGCCGATCAGCAGCCCGCCGGCCAGGCGGCGGATCGGGGATGCCTCCGGCTCGGCGAACTCGATGGTGTGGGCCTCCCGGGAGATCCCGGGCACCAGCGGCCAGGCGAATCCCGGGTGCGCACCGAACGACGCGGAGAAGGGCACGACATCGGTGTTGGTGATGCTGGAGCTCACCGTGAGCGTGGCATCCGCGATCGAATACCGCACCTGTAGGCGAAAGCCGAACGGGAAGTGGACGCGCGTCTCCGACGAGTCGGAGAGAGTGAAGAGCACCGACCGCCCGCTCTGCTCGGATGCCTCGAATCTCAGATCCCTGGCAAAACCGTGCTGACCGATCGGATAGTCGACTCCCTCATGGGTGAGCACCCCGCCCGGCAGCCGACCAACGATCGGGAACAGCAATGGCGCCCGACGACCCCAGGTAGATCCGCCCTGCCAGAGCAGCTCCCGACCGACCTGATCGCGAAGGGACGACAGTTCGGCACCCTCGTCGTCGATGGAGATGCGAAGGATGCCGTTCTCGATGGTGCGGAGGGTCATGACCTAGACGGTACCGGTGCACAACAGGGAGGGGGCTGCGCGAGCGTCACCGGCATGAGAACTAGAATCATTGAGGCCCTCGGTCGTGCTGGCAGTCGCAATCCGACCGTCTCCGCGATGAGGGAACCGATTGTCCACGAGAAAATGCGAGGTCGACGTTGACGGTAAACGACCAGGACCCCTATTCGGTGAACCACACCGACCAGGACCCCGAGGAAACTGCGGAATGGCAGGAATCCCTCGATTCTTTGGTCGCGGCGCGGGGCCACGAACGCGGGCGGGAAATCATCCTCAGCCTGCTCAAGCGGTCCAAGGAGTTGCACCTCGGGGTGCCGATGGTTCCCACCACCGACTACCTCAACACCATCGCACCGGAGAACGAGCCCGAATTCCCGGGCGACGAAGACCTCGAGCGTCGCTACCGCGCCTGGTTGCGCTGGAACGCCGCAATTCTGGTGCACCGTGCGCAGCGGCCCGGCATCTCGGTCGGCGGTCACATCTCCACCTACGCCGGTTCGGCGACCCTCTACGAGGTCGGAAGCAACCACTTCTTCCGCGGCCGCGACCACGTCGGCGGCGGCGATCAGATCTTCTACCAAGGCCACGCCTCCCCCGGCATGTACGCGCGAGCGTTCCTCGAGGGACGCCTGTCCGCCGACCAGCTCGACGGCTTCCGGCAGGAGAAGTCGCACCAGGGCGGCGGACTGTCGTCATACCCTCATCCGCGGCTGATGCCCGACTTCTGGCAGTTCCCCACCGTATCGATGGGGCTCGGACCGCTCAATGCCATCTACCAGGCGCAGTCGAACAAATACCTGACCAACCGGGGCATCAAAGACGCCTCGGACAGCCAAGTCTGGGCCTTTCTCGGGGATGGCGAGATGGATGAAGTCGAGAGTCGCGGTGCCCTGCAGCTGGCCGCGAACGACGGCCTCGACAACCTCAACTTCGTGATCAACTGCAACCTGCAGCGTCTCGACGGACCGGTGCGCGGCAACGGCAAGATCATCCAGGAGTTGGAGAGCTTCTTCCGCGGCGCCGGCTGGAACGTCATCAAGGTGATCTGGGGCCGAGAGTGGGACGAGCTCCTGGCCCGCGACACCGAGGGCGCCCTTCGCGACCTCATGAACCGCACTCCGGACGGTGACTATCAGACCTATAAGGCCGAGAGCGGCGCCTATGTTCGGGAGAACTTCTTCGGGCGCGACCCGCGCACCCTGGAGATGGTCAAGGACTACACCGACGAGCAGGTCTGGGGTTTGAAGCGTGGTGGTCACGACTACCGCAAGGTGTATGCGGCCTTCAAGGCGGCGGCCGAGCACACCGGGCAACCCACCGTCATCCTCACCAAGACCGTGAAGGGCTACGGTCTCGGTCCGTCGTTCGAGGGTCGCAATGCCACCCATCAGATGAAAAAGCTCACGCTCGACAATCTCAAGCAATTCCGCGACGCGATGCGCATCCCCATCACCGACGCCGTGCTCGAAGCGAACCCCTACCTGCCCCCCTACTATCACCCGGGCGAGAAGGACGAGGCCATTCAGTACCTCCAGGAGAGGCGCCGCGCCCTCGGTGGACACGTGCCGGAGCGGCGCACGAACCACGTGCCGATCAGCCTCCCGGATGACTCGGCCTACGCCATCGCCAAGAAGGGCTCCGGCAGGCAGGAGATCGCGACGACGATGGCGTTCGCCCGGCTCCTGAAGGATCTGCTCAAATCCAAGGACTTCGGACACCGCATCGTGCCGATCATTCCGGATGAGGCACGCACCTTCGGAATGGACGCCTACTTCCCCACCGCCAAGATCTACAACCCACGGGGGCAGCAGTACACCTCGGTGGACCGCGAACAGCTGCTCGCCTACAAGGAGAGTCCGCAGGGCCAGATCGTGCACGTGGGCATCAACGAGGCGGGAGGCTTCGCCGCGTTCACCGCGGCGGGCACGGCCTACGCCACACACGGTGAGCCGCTGATTCCGGTCTACGTGTTCTACTCGATGTTCGGCTTCCAGCGCACCGGGGACGCGATGTGGGCCGCCGGAGATCAGATGGCGCGCGGCTTCATCATCGGGGCCACGGCGGGCCGAACGACGCTCACCGGTGAGGGCCTGCAGCACGCGGACGGACACTCCGTGCTGCTCGCCTCCACTAACCAGGCCGTCATCTCCTACGATGCCGCCTACGGCTACGAACTGGGCCACATCCTCAAGGATGGCCTGGAGCGCATGTACGGCGGCTCGCACCCACACCCGAACGTCATGTATTACCTCACGGTCTACAACGAACCGATGGTGCAGCCGGCCGAGCCGGAGGGTCTCGACGTCGACGGTCTGCTCCGGGGAATCTATCTGCTGAACGCGGGCGCGGCGGGTGGACCGAAGGCACAGCTTCTGGCCTCGGGCGTAGCGGTACCCTGGGCGATCGAAGCTCAGAACCTGCTCGCGGAGGACTGGGGGGTGTCGGCGGATGTCTGGTCCGTGACATCCTGGACCGAACTGCGGCGCGACGGCCTGGCGGCCGCGGAGCAGAACTTCCTGAATCCCAATTCCGAGAAACGCGTGCCATATGTGACCCAGAAACTCGCCGGGGCCGACGGCCCGTTCGTCGCGGTCACCGACTTCATGCACGCGGTGCCGGATCAGATTCGTGCCTTCGTGCCCGGGGACTTCGCCACGCTCGGCGCCGACGACTTCGGTTTCTCGGACACCCGTGCCGCCGCGCGCCGCTTCTTCAAGATCGACGGCCCGTCGTTGGTGGTGCGCACCCTCGAGTCGCTCGTCGCCCAGGGGAAGCTCCACCCCGGCATCCCGCAGCAGGCCATCGAACGCTATCGGTTGCACGACGTCACGGCCGGTACGACGGGTGCGGCCGGCGGCGAGAGCTAGCCCGACGCTCGCGACGACATGGCACCCGCGGTCAAGACAAAGGAACAGACGCTCGCCTGGCTTCGGGCGATCTCCGGTGAGCTCGCTACGGCGACCCTCAAACGACTGGACGACACGCTCTCCTGGTACGGCGAAATGCCCCC
>JANMBI010000080.1:0-23141 GCA_031360325.1 Frigoribacterium sp.
CCCTGATTCTTCGGGGCCCTCGGGGTTCTCCTGGACCATCTGGTGCACCCTCGGGGCGATTTCGGGGTGAGCGATAAAGCCCAAGAATTAGGGCGCAAGCGCGGTGATCGGCGTGATGTGGACGCCGTCGCTGCGCAGGCCTGCGCTGCCGGTTGCGGTGACAACCACGAGTGCTGCTGGCTCGCCTTGGTGCACAGTATCCACGCGCTCTTTGAACTTGATTAGGTTCGCCGCAGCGGTGTCGACGTCGCTTTGGCTCATCTTGATCTCGACGGCCGCCCAGCGCCCGTCGGGAAGGGTGACGATCGCGTCGACCTCGTTGCCTGCCTCATCGCGCCACGTGTCGACGCGCCCACCGAGCGCCTGGGCGTAGATACGCAGGTCGCGCACGACGAGTGCCTCGAAGTGGAAGCCGGCGGCATTGAGGTCGCGAAGCAGGTCGTCACTGCCAACGTGGAGCGCGGCCGTACCGATTGAGGGGTCAACGAAGTAGCGCGTCGCCGTTATTCGCAGTCGAGACCGCGATCGCATGTGGGGCTGCCATGCTGCTGAGTCGTCGAGCAAGCGGAGCCGGTCGAGCGCATCCAGATGGCTGTAGACCGTGTCGGACGCGATCGACCCCCTCTCGCCGCCGGCATCGGCGGCGATGGTGCGGGTGGCAGGGCTTTGTGCTACGAAGCGACCGAGCGATGCCAAGACCCGCTGAAGGGTTCGGGGATCGCGGCGCCCGACGAATGTTGGGATGTCCACTTCGACGATCTGGCGCAGGTAGTCCTCGAGCCAGCCCAGGGCTTCGCTTTCGTCGGCATCGAGCAGGGCGGGCCAGCCCCCGATGACGATGCGCTGCATCAGGTCGGGAACTGTCAGGCCGTTATCCTTGCCGAGTTGCTTTGTGCCATCCAGCAGCGCGGTGAGTGAGACCTCGCCGTTGGAGTGTCCCGACTCGAACAAGCTCATCGGTCGCATCCGCAGCGTCCCGATTCGGCCTGCCCCGGAGTGGCGATTCACGTCCTGTCGCGGGGTCGCGGACCCGGTCAGCAGATACAGGCCGCGACCGCGATCCGAGTCGTCGACTGCACGCCGAACTCGGTTCCACAGCTCAGGGTTGACTTGCCACTCATCAAAGAGGATCGGCGTGGGCCGGTCGAAGAGGTACGCCGGGTTCAGTTCGATCGACGCACGTGCTGTGGTGTCCCGATCCATATCGAACACTGTGGCAGCGACTCGCGAAGCGGTCGCTGTCTTCCCGCATGCCTTCGGCCCCTCGATGAGGACCGCGCCGACAGCCCGCATCTTGGCTGCAAGTTCGACGTCGGCGACACGGGCACGGTAGTTGGGCACGCTTCCACCATACACTTTGCGAACTTTAAAATGGACGGATTACGGATAGTGAACTGGACGAATTACGAACTACAGATTGGACGGATTGCGGGCTCCTGGCGAAGTGTCGCATCGACGGCGGCTCGGCCTGCCCGCCTACGTGCCGATCCCATCACGCTCCGGCCCCCGACGCTCATGCTCGATTGCGGGCGACTGGAACGGGTTGAGCTTGGCGGCTCGCGCGCCGCGTGCGGCGCGGGCGCGCTCGGCAGCGATGCGTTCCGCCTCCATTCGCGCCGCACGATCGCGGACGAGCTGGGCAGCCTCGGTCAGGGGTAGCGTCTCGATCTTGGCGAGGTCGCCTCGTGCCTGCTCAGCGCGCCCGCGCCATTGGACGGCGTGCGCCTCGGCGGTGCCCGGCCGCTGGTTCCCGAAGATGCGGCCGCGCAGAGCGGCGCGCTCGTCCGCGCGGCGCCAGGCCCGCCGTTCCTGCTCGCGGTGGGTGTGCCCCGCATTCCGGTTCGCATCGGCAACCCGCGGGTCGGTATCGACCTGCGCCTTAGCGACGGTCTCGGCCCAGAGCGGGACACTGGCCGTCGTCTGCGGCACGCCGCCCCACCGTGTGTGCGCCGTGTCCTCTGAAGCGCGGTGTTGGTTTGCTGCGTCGGTTGCCGCGCGGTCGGCGGCGCGTTTCCCGACCCGGCCTGCACGGTTGCGGGCGGTGGTTGCCTCCCACATTCGCTGTTGTGCGGTGAGGTAAGCGGTGCCGTCCGCGATCGCCTGCTCGATGAGCGGGGCCGCGACCTCCGCGCGCATATGAGCCGCGCGCGCGTCTGCGGCGGCGACCAGTTCCTCCTGCTGCGTGTACTCAGTTCGGTGTTCGTCTCGTTGCCGGGCGAACGCGGCGGCAGCGCGCTCCCACTTTTCGGCCTGCCGGTCGGCGTGCTCGATCTGTTGGGCGAGCCGGGCACGTTCGACGGTAACAAGTCTTACCGGGCCATCGGTGGTGAGTCCCAGGATGGCTTCGTGTGCGGCGCGGGTCGCAACGGCAAGTCCGCGGTCGGCGCGGTCGCGCTCGAGCGTGGCGGTGAACTGCTCGCGGGCGTCATCCAGGTCTGCGGCAACAATATGGAGTCGGTTGGACGTGCGACCCCGAGTCATGCCAACGTAGACTCCGGCAGCGTCGAGCGCATCGGACAGGACGGTGTGCGACTCGTCCACGGTCGCCCCCTGCATCCCGTAGGTGGTCGACGCATATGCGAGGTGCGTGTACTCGGCCACATACTCGGCGGGCAGCCTCACGGCGTGCTGGCGTTTGTGCCCGCTGCCGGTCTCTTTCGCCCACACCGTGCCATCGTTTCCAACCTGCCGGACAGACCAGGTCTGCCGGTTCGCAACACCGAGGTCACTGTCGCTCTTTCGGGTCTGGATCACATCCCCTGCGCCGATCGGCAGGCCGTCGTTGCCGGTAGTGGTGCGTGTATTGTCGACCGTTCCGTGTTGAACCCGCTCCGACTGAATGCGTGTGTTCAACTCGCGGGCCTCCTCGTTCGTCGCGGTCGTGATCGCATCCCCATCCCGCGCCCCGTCGGCAATGGCACTGTGCAACACCTCGGTGTTCTCGTGCAGTCGGATGAGACCAAGGGCGTGCAACTCGTCGAATAGCAGTGTCGGGTTCTCGCCGGCGCGCATTCGCACGGTCAGGTCCGCGTATCCGGGATCGGTGAAACGGTGCACGGTCGTCATGTCGAACACGCGCGGCGAGAGCTGCGCCGCGATGTCGAGTACCCCGCCCCGACCGACGGCGGGGAGCTGCGCACGGTCGCCGATCAGGGCGAGGGTTGCCCCGGCTTCGTCCGCGACAATCAAGAGGGCGAGGGCGGTGTCTTGGTCGAGCATCCCGGCCTCGTCCACCACGACCCGCTCACCCCGCACCAGCCGGGCCTCGAAGGGCGGCCCGGTGTATGTGCTGCTGCTCTCCGGGTCGACGTCACCGATCGCTAGGCGGATCCATACCCCATCGCGGTTCCACCGCCACCCGTTCGCGTGCACGAGCTTCGCAACACTGTCGGCACGGACGCCGAGCTCCTGCTGTACCACCTGCGCGGACTTCTTCGTCGGCGTCACGATCCGCGTGAGACGACCCTCCGCTACGGCGGCTTGGATTGCCGCGCCGATCATGGTGGTCTTGCCCGCGCCGGCCGCGCCCTCCACGACCACGAGTGGATCGGTTGAGGCAACCGCGGCGGTAGCCTGAACCTGCTCCGGATCGAGGCCAATGTCGGGCGCCAGACGCGACATTCCCGCGACATGGTCGGCGTCATCTGTGGCGACATCGGTCGCGCGAGCGGTGAGCATGTCGCGCAGTCGTGTCTCGACCGCGACGACATGCAATGACGTCAAGTGCGCGACATGGTCGGGTTGCACCGTGCCGGGTGGCAGCACCGACGGGCAATCCTCCGCCGCCAGCCGAGTGGTGATCGCAATCAGGTCCCGTAGCGCTGCCGGCTCCGCCCGCACTCCGGTTTCGGTGATGATGCGGGTGACGTGCTCCTGCACCGTATGCCGCGTCCACGTCGATGCGCCAGCCGCGCACCGGTCCAGCGCACGGGATGCGACCTGGTGCACGCGCAACTCATCCAGCGACTTCGGCGACGGCCGACGCATGCGTGGGAGGTTCGGGGTGCAGCCGAGGGCGTCCAGCTCCGCACGCCAGCCGCCCTCGTCCTTGAGGTTCAATGGCTTCTTGGCCGGCCGTTCGTGATCCCAGGCCATCGCCGTCAGCCTCGCCATGACGGCCGGGCCCGGCTCCTGTCCTGGATGCCGGGCCTCCCACTCGGCCTCGAAGCGAGCGAGGTTGCCCGTGACCTGCGCGCCGCGCTTGCTCATGGGCGCGTTGAAGGGCTCCAGCTCGGCGACCTCGCCGGTCACCGGATCGAGGGTCAACCCGCGCCGGTCAAGGACCGCGGCCAGCTGCGGGTGCGCGGCGATCACCACTGTCCCGAGTGCGCGGATCGCGCCCTGCTGCTTGAACAGCGCCGCCGTGTCCAGACCCCGCCACGCTCCCGCCGCCCAGACTCGGGTGCCGATCTGGAAATGGATGTGCCGGTGCGGATCACCGGCCCGGGAGGTCTTGTGCACGACGGAGACCGTTTCGAGCTGCTCGACCGACACCACCTCCTGCCGGCCGCGCGGGCCGACGCGGGTGAAAGAGTGCTGACCCAGCCAGCGCCGGATCTCACCCATCGCATCCTTCTGCGCGGCATCCAGCGCCTCCGACACGTCCGGGTGCAGCGCGGCCGCGATCGACAGCGACTTCGGAGCGTTCACCACCATCTCCGCAAACCGCGGCGAACCTCGCCGGCCGTCACCCGCCTGGCGCGGCGTGCCCATCGACTCGCCCGTGAACGGATTGATCCAATCAACCCACTCCGCATACTGATCGGGCGTCAACGCCCCCTCGCCGACCACCTCGCCCACGCCGTCCACGACCGAGAACTCCGCGACGGCGACCCCGCCCTGGAGGTAATACTCATCCGCCTGCGAGCGGTCCGACTCCAGATACCTGCGCGCGGCCGCACCCGACCCTCGGAAGAGGATCACGCCGCCTTTCATCGCCCCCACACCCTCGCTCATGTATTCGCAACTATCTACGGTAGCATACGTCCATTCACATTCAATTCAGATCAGGAAGGGACCCCGGTCTAGGACCAGGACAGAACTTGAGCGCGAGCGGAGCAGGGGCCCGTCCGCTGAGGTCAGCTCTGCGAGATCGTGCGTCGCGTGAAAGCGACGAAGGGTGTGAGTCCCACCGGGGGAAGGTTTCCCGAGTCACAGGCCAGGTGTGTGACCGGTCGGCAGGAGGTGGAGCGAATTTCGATCGTGAGATCGTGGGGGTCCTCCGTCCTGCGCACCGCGCGGTGGTACTTGAGCTGAGGGGGCTCTGCCGCCCGGTAGTCGGCAGGGCCGAAGCCGCCGTGTAGCCGCGCGGCGGGCGGGGCGTGGGATCGATGATGGTGAGCGGGCTGGGCTGGGCGTGGGAGTTTCGAAGTGGGGGCTGGGCTTCGGCTTGGAAGTGCGCCGGCCGATAGGCCGGAATGGGTTAGCGTCGGCGGGGGGCGTCAGGCTCACAGTTGACGGGTTGGCCCGTTCCTCAGGCGATCCGTTAATTCTCGGCACGTGACTCTCGGGCAGTCCTGGACAAGCAGTGCGTGGCCGGACGTCCGGTCGACTCGAAATTCAAGGCCGCAACCGCAGATTAGGCACCGAAGGCAGTCGCGGCTCCGCAGGTCTGGCGCGCGGGCAACGTCGTCCATGAATTCCAGCTTAGGAAGACGTCTTCAGCGCAGCCAAGTCCCCCTTCGGGGCACTTGTAGTGGTCGCGTTCCGTTGAAGGACACTGACGCTGCACCCGTCGACCGAGAAATAATCCTCCGTTCGAAATTAATGAAAAGATAGGGCCAGTAGCGCCGGGCGGCACTATTGGCCCCGTTTTGGGTCGGCGTCAACACAGCGCGGCCGGTATGCCCAAACCCTCTGGGCGATAGCGCCATGAGGTCGTACCACGACCAGCGAATTGCGGGCTATGTCGGCACTACGCTCTCTCGGATTCCTGTGTCATCACGGAGGTCGATGGCCTTTCCCGCGAGTATCGAGAACCCCAAGTAGTAGTGCGCAAGTCCGATCATTGCCTCGAGGAAGTGAAATTTGTCGAGGTCCACCAGAACTTGGTCTTGGCCCAGCGCGGCGAGTTCCGGCCTCTTTTCTCCCCAGTGGATGAGGTCGCCATACAGATAGCGCGAGATCAATTCGGTGGGACGAAGGTCTTCAAACGCTACCGGTGCCCGCGACGCGGTTCCGGCGTAAGAATTAGCGGCCATTCGGCCCACGATTGCTTCGATTCGCTGCTGCAAGAGCTTCCCGTGCGCAGCCCTCCATGGTCGAAGGATGTCGTCTCGTCTATCGGTGCTCTCATCGTGAACCAGTCGATGCGCTTTGGATACGATGCCTTGCGTGACGAAGTACGACCCGTCTTCATCCTTGCTGTAGAGCTGCCGGAACAGGACCGCGAAGCCTCGGATTGATTCACTCGAACTGAACGAGGCCTTCCAAACCTCGTTCCCGTCGCGATCGGGGGAGAAGGTGACGCTATCCGAGGCGCTCATCAGCGAATAGGACGCTAATTCCTGGCAAGAACGAATGAAACGGCGAACGCTTTGCTTCTCTGAGTCGCTGAATAATGCGGGTATGGCGACAAACTTCGACGGATCGGGGAGACGGAAGGTGTATTGGGCAAATTGCCACCATCTTGAAAAGCCGAGCGGGTTCGTTGCCAAGTGGGCGTAGGGCGGAGGGAACGTCAATGGTTGAGGAAGTACGGAGTCGTGCCAAGAAACCCCATGAAGGGTTACCTCGTCTCGTTGATCACGATGTTTTGGCACGTTTCGAGATTAGTAGTTCAATGCTGTCGGCGTCATCGTGGTGCAGATCGGTCTCGGCGCCTTGACCGTGATCGACAGCAATGGTGCACCGACGGTGGCTGCGCATTTGCTCGCTGGGCTGACGATGCTGGCCGGTGCGACGATCACAGCGGTCTGCACCTTGGTTCCTGTGCGCGCCACTGTCGGTCGTCGGCTGGGATGGCTGGGCTGGGTGGCCGTCGCCACCGCAGGAGTGCTGTTCGTCTCCGGTTCGCTGGTGGTCAATGCGGGTGCCGAGAAGGCGTGCGCGAGCTTTCCTTTCTGCCCACCTGACCAGTTAGGCGGGTTTGTCGCGTTGCACTTGATCCACCGCAGTATCGCCGTGCTGGCGGGGGCCGCGTTGCTCACCTTCGCGGCGCACGCCTGGCGGCGCTGGTCAGTCTTGACGGGAGCCCGTGCCCTGGCAGCCATGCTCGCCGCCCTCATCATGACCACCGCTTCCCTGGGTTTGGTGAGTGCACTGTTGAAGGCGCCGCCGGGCCGGCAGGACCTCCACCTGGCCGGTGCGGCCGCCGTGCTGGCCGTCTCGGTGGCACTGGCGGATCTGGGCTGGCTGGCTGGCGCAGACGCCCCACGCAATGAGGGGCCAGAGGCCGGCCTGGCGATGCCTGCCCAATCGGCGGCATCCAACAGGGAACTGCAGTAGCGCGTCCGGGGAAACCACCGACCTGCGTGCCGTCCGACTGGGGTCGGTGTCCGTCGCGCCAGGCTGCCTTCACTGCACGTCAAGGAGTCAACCAAACCGGGGGCAGTCCCGTGCTACCAGAAACACACAAACGCGGAGCTCGTGGATTTCCTCGGCCTCGTCGTCGACGCGCACCCGGACGTGGACCTGCACGTCATCTGCGACAACTACGCCACACACAAGCACGGGCGAATGACGGCCTGGTTGGCCGTAAACCCCCGGGTCACCATGCATTTCACGCCCACGAGTTACTCCTGGCTGAGCATGGTCGAAGTCTTCGTCGGCATCATCACCAAACAAGCGATCCGGCGCGGCTCATTTCACAGCGTCGATGACCTTGAGGCCATGATCCGCACCTACATCGCCAGCTACAACGAGCGGCCGACACCGTTCATCTGGACCAATACCGCCGAACACCTCATCGGCGAAATCAATCGCAAACGAACCATTGACACGCGACACGAGCGGTCCTTGGGGGTCAGAACTTCGGTGTTTGTCTTGATTTTTCAGGCGGCGTTTCCGAGGCGTGCCCGGTCGATGTTGGCGTCCAGGTGGCTGTCGATGGTGCGAAGAGCATTGCGTAGTTCGATGGGGGCGGGTGGCTGGGCAGCAGTGCAGAGCGGCGTTGGGAGTTGATGATGGACCTTTGTGTAGAACGACGCGATTCGCGGGCCACCGCTGGTCAGGGGTTGCAGTAGTCACACCATCGCGGGTCGGCTCGGGTGTCTTTCCGCGGTATCCGTATCCGATGATCACAGCGTCCGCATCCGTGAATATCGGCGGCGATCAGCTGGGTTGCTGACTCGCAGGTTGAGCAGGGCATGCCGTGCTCGACGTCGATTTGTCCGAATCCGGGGGTTTGGCAATGCGGGCAGCCGGTGAACAGGCGTCGCGCCATCTGTTTGCACAGTGTGCGGATGGTTTTGGCGCGGGAGGGTGCCCTGTGGGCGCGGTAGTCGGGCAAGATGACGAGGGACGATTCGTCACGCAGAAGTCCGTCGACGGTGTCTTCGAGCTCCGGGAGGTCGGCGATGTTTTTGAACGCAGTTGTCTGATTGCTGGTTGTGCTTTGTAGGATCACTCCCTGCCTGGGGAATCCCACGGTTGACGCGAACGCGAGGGCATCGTTGGTGCTGTCGACGCGGTGTCCCCCGGGTAGTGGGGAGGTGTTGATGGCGCCTTCGATGAGTTCCAGTCCGAGGGTGTCGTCGATGAAGAGGAGGATTTCCATGTGCTCGACGATGGGTCCGAATCTGGATCTGAAGCTGCCTTCGGAGGCGAGGCCGAGGGTGGTGTCGGCGATGTGCATGCCCAGGCGTGCTTTAGCGCGGGCTGCCGCTCGGGGGGACAGGGTGCGGGGGATGTCGCCGGCGAAGGTTCCAAACTGGTCAGTGTCCAGCCTTTCCGGAGCGGTCACAGTTGCGCCGAGAATCTCGCGGAACACCTCCCGGGCGAGGAGTTCTTTACCGTGCATGGTGGCGAAGGTGATCTCCCGCCCCGTGTAGTAGGTGCGGGGGTGGGTCATTGGAAGTAGTCGGGCCGGGAGACATAGGTGTCGGCGACGAACATGACGCCGCTGGAGGTGTTGAGCAGTTCCCGGACGGCGTCGATGAGCTCGCTCGCTTTGTCCGGGGGCAGGACGGTGATGAGCATGGTGAGGGTGTCGTATTCGTTGAAGAGCAGGGATCCCGAGTGTTGGCCGTGGTGTCCGATGCCGGACACCCCGGAGACGGCGGTGTAGCCGGTGGCGCCGGCGGAGGTGATCAGTTCGCGGATCGCGGGGGCGTCGCGGGCGGGCACGACGATCTCCAAGCGAGTCATTTTGGTGAGGTTGTTCATGCTCAGTGTCCTTCCATTGTGATGGCGGTCAGCTTCCAGCCGTAGGTGGTGTAGGTGTGCCTGGGAGCAGTGGGGTGCTCTCGTGCGGTGAGGGTGACCCAGTCGTTGTCGAAAAGGTCCCGCAGCACCTGATTGCGAGAGATGATGTCCCCGATTCGGGCCAGCGGTGCTTCGACGATGACGGTCAAACGCATCGGTTCGTGGAAAAGTTTCTTGCCCAGGCCGACGGATTGCCAGGGCAGACCGCGGCGGAGGTCGCCGCTGTGGCCGGAGATCACTCCGAGGGTGCCGATGGCGTTATGGACGGTTTTGGTTCCCGCACCAAGGGTGTCGGGGTTGAGGGCTGAGAAGTAATACTGGTGATTGATCCACTGCGCCACCACCAGCGGTGCGGTCATGATCGTCTCCAACGCGGTCCCGGTGGGATCCAGTTGCGTGAGGTAGGAGTGAAGGAACACCCGCCTGCCCAAATCGACGCCTCTTGTCATGGTGCGGGGTCCGATGATCATGGCGGCGTTTCCGGCCAACCCGAGCTCCGGATACACCTCCGCCCAGTCGTAGCCACGTCCACGCAGTCGTGCGGGAGAGAGTCGCGGGGATGCTCCTGGCAGGTCCGTGGCGCGTTCGGTCACCAACTGGTCGGCCGCGGTGCGTTGAAGTGTCTCGAACTGGCGCGACAGACTCGAGTGGTTTTCGGGGATGAGGTGGCGGTCGAGGAGGGTGATCAGGTCGGTGACGGTGTTGTGTTCGGCGGCCACGAAGAACGTGCCGGCGGGGATGGGTATCCCACGGTCCGTAAGCAGCACCCGCACCTCGGGGTCGTTGAAGACGGCGGCGGCGGCGCGGGCGTTGGCACGGCCTGGGTTCCCGCCGCACGCACCGCAATCCAATGCGGACTGGTAGAGGTTGTTCTCCGATTCGGAGCCGTGACCTGTCAACACCACCAGTGGGGCGAACTGGGTCATCCCCATCATCCGCACCGCCGTTTCGGCCATCGCGGCACGCTCCTGAAGCGTGAACGCGTCCCCGATCGTCACCTCGCTCACCACGTCACGGGGTGAGGGGGTGAGGGCGCGTGAGAGCCGAGCGTGGCCGCGGGGGCTGAGGGTGCGCAGGATGCTGGCGGCGCCGTAGAACCAGCCGGCCGTTTCCGCGAACGCGAACGGGGTTGCCGTTATCGAGTCTGCCGTGTGGACGGCGTGCTGGAGAGCGTCTCGGAATTTTCCGGCCTCGATAAACTTGCGGGCCTGTTCCTGCCTGGCAGGGCGTTCGGTGATGTGGTGGCGGGCACTCAGTAGGGCCGGGAGCGAGTTGATTGCCCCGCGCGCCTGATATCGGGCGAATCGGATAGGGACGCCGAAGAAGCCGGCGAAACCGAACGTTTCGACCGTAGGGTCGTGTTCGAGGTGGCGGCGGAGTCCTTCCGACCGGGGGTCGATGCACATCACCACCTGCACTTTGGGGCATTCCGGCGCCGCACCAGTGCCGCGCAGTTGGCTGAGCAGGGTGGTGCGGTAGTTCAGTTCGTAGGCCTTCTGCCAGGTGTGCCGGTGGTGGGTGATCGGGTGGGTGGCCAGCATTCGGGCGACCGCAGCGATGTCCTCGCGGTTCGGTCGGGAGTGGGTGAGAGCGCCCGCAACGTGTTCGGCCCGCACCCAGAACTGCGCCGAGGTCTGCGTAGCCTGCTCGGCCTGTGCTGTCTGGTCGGCGGTGGGGGAAAGGCCGAGCGCTGCTCGGAGTGTGAATCTGACGGCGAGATAGGAGACCAGATCGATATCCCCGACGTGTTCGGCCCGCCACTTAATGTGACCCACCCACCCCGGCAGGTGCTCGAGTTCGGTGCGAAGAACATCTGGAATGTCGGCCGCGGTGATATTCAGGCGTTCCAGGGCGCGGGCCAGTGCGGTGTCCGGGTGCTGTGGGAAGGTGGTCAGGGTGCGTCGGACCCTGCGGGGGAGGGATGGGCCCAAGCGGGCCAGGGCATGCCATGCCTGGTAGAAGCCGTCGGAGCGGTGTGGCATCGGCCACACCGGGTCCGGGCACAGGTAGGTGGCGACCCAGACAGCCAGGTACTCATCAACCCAACTCAACGTTGACACCGAAACTGGTGCGGGAGCCTGGTCGACGGCGACTAACTGCATGTCGAGTGCGGCAACACTGGCCGCGGACACTGTTGTGCCACCGATCGGGAGGTCCTGGTCGGCCAGCTCGGGAATGCGTTCGAGGAGTGCTTCTTCCAGGTCGGCAATCGTAATGCGACCTCGCTGAAGATCAGCCAGGTAGGCGCTCACGGGCCGGGCGGTCGCCGCGTGAGGGGTTGTTGCGGTGTCGAATGGGTGGGATTCGCGGCCGGCCAGCGGGTTGACGGCGATGAAGGAATCCAGCGGCCAGGCCGACACAATGGCGTGGGCGGCCGTGGCGACCTGGGCTCGGAGGATCAAACTCACAGGGGCACTCCAGTTCTGATATCGGTACGGGGCAGGGATGCGGCCAGTGCGGCGGCGTAGACACGATCACGCAGCCCGGCCGTCTTTGTGCCGCTTCGAGCCAGAAGCTCAACGGCGATCAGTCCAATTGCGGGCAGCACGAGCAACCAGCCGGGGGCCCCGTAAACCGGTGCGATTGGTTCAAGTGCGCCGGTGAACAGGTGAAGGAAGGCCACGTAACCGATGCCCACCCCCACCGTGATGCCGATGCCGACCAGTACCGTGCGGATCGAGAAGTGGGTTGCCAGAGCGACGGCCAAACTGACGCTGCCGGTCACGCCCACGAACGCCAACAGGCCGATAGTGGCCGGCGACACGGTGGGGAAGAGCACCAGTTTGGCCCCCACCAGCGCGGCGACCGTAACGAGGACGGAAATGGCTACCGCGAGCCCCGCCACCATGCGAGACGGGGCTCGGCGGGCGGGGAGGTCCCGGTCGCTGGCGTGCTGTCGCACCCCGCTTCCCGCTCCGAGGAAGAGGGTGGATTTGTAGAGAGAGTGGGCAACCAGGTGGAAGATCGCGGCGCCGAAGACGCCCAACCCGCAGGCCATGATCATGTACCCCATCTGGGCCATGGTGGAGAACACCAGTCGTCCCTTCACATCCGCTCGCACCAGGCGCACGGTTGTCGCGAATATCAGAGTTGCCGCGCCCACCAGGAAGACGACGATCATGACGGACTGATGGGTGGCGATCGCTGGCGCGAACCGCAGCAGCAGGATGGCGCCGGCGTTGACCACTCCGGCGTGCAGCAGTGCAGACACCGGTGTCGGGGCGGCAAGAGTGAAAGGTAACCACCCCTGGAAGGGGATCTGACTGGACCGCGCCAACGCTGCCATCACCAACAACATGGCGACAGTGAGCTGCACCGGGATAGTCAAGCCGGCGGTGATGGCCCCGAGCTGATCGAAGGAGACATCCCCGCCGGCATCGACCAGCACCAACATCACCGCGACGAGGAATGCCGTGTCGGCGATTCCAAAGCGCACCGCCGTGCGCCATACACCGTCCCGCGCGGAGCTCAGCGGCTCGTACGTGGCCAGCAGCAGGACTAGGGCTGCGCCGGCGCCAACCCAGGCGCCAGCGAATACGGCCACAGACCCTGCACACACCATCAGGACGGTGAAGCCGGTGAGGAGGTTCGCGGTCACCACAAACCAGACCTGACGGGTATCGCCGCGCAGGTAGCGGACCGCGAACGCCTGGATGAGGGCAGACAGTCCCAGAACGAGCATCGACATGATCAGCGACAGGGCATCAAGATGCACACTCGTCGGCCCAATACCCACCCGAACTGAACCGGTCCACACGGTGGTCACGGCAACTACCACCGTTGAGAGAAATCCCAGACCAACGACCGCAGCGGTAGCGCGAGCAACCCTGTCACCGCTCGCGCCGAAACGACCGGCGATTGCCGGGGTGAGCACGGCAACCCACGGTCCCCCCATGACTGCGGCTACCGCTAAACCGTCGGCCACACCTGCTCCCTCGCTCACGATTTGTAAAACACGAAAACGATAGCACACGTTATATGTCTGGAATCAAGTGTGAGGAGAATTTCATCGGGTGGGGGAGAATGGCCACATGTCACAGTGGACGTTTCTGACCAATCACGCCCACGTGTTGTTGTGCGTGGCGGAGAACCCGAACGTGCGCTTGCGGGACGTAGCAGCCCAGGTGGGGATCACGGAGCGTGCCGCGCAACGCATCGTGACCGAGCTTGAAGAGGCCGGCTACCTGGAGCGCGAACGCGAGGGTCGGCGCAACACCTATCGCCTCAACACGTCGATGCCGCTTCGTCACCCCCTCGATCGCGATCACCGCATCGGGGAGCTGCTCGCCGCCTTCGCCAACCCCGAACAGACGCACCTTGACGAACCTGCATAGTGCGGATCTGACATGGGGCAGGAGGGGAGTACCCCTAATCGCATCATCGTCACGACGGCCTCACGGCCCGGTGGCGTGAGTTCGACACCCCAGCAGAAGCCCTCGCCACGCTAATCTCGAACCCAACAAATCACACCGGTGTTGCACACACCACATGAAACCGCCCCCTGGTTGGTGGACTCGGGGCAGTCCCATTGGAGATCGAACGGAATCTCCTAACCCCTGTCTCAACTCACCGTACGGGCGCATACAGTCGCGCCGCCGCCATTCGAATCAGGAGAACCCTCGCCAACCAATCACAAGAACCACGGGGGGATACGTCGCCCGGAAATCGGGCGCCATGACAGCCCTGGAGTAACGTCACGGAGTCGTAGATGTACCGGTCAGGGCCACCCGGGTGGACGGTGTAAGGCTTCTGCGACAGTAGCCACGAATTTCATAGACCATTCCGTGTACATCGCGGCCCTCCACTGGATAAGGTCGGGGACCCCTTCCGACTGCGACGGATTGAACGGGACGTACGTCGTGTGCGGCAGTGACCGGCACAATATCTGCGTCTCAGCGTTGAGTGCCCGCGCGTGGCTGGTCGCGATGCGCGCCGGCACCCGGGCGAAGTTCCACACCATCACAGTCGGCGGGATCTCCACGATCAGGATCGGTGTTCCGCAGTCGGTGCGTTCGCGGATCACCTCGATCAGGGTTCGAAGTTGTTCTCGCCAGGCACCGACCGGGGTCAGGCGCAGGGCGTCGTTGATACCGACTGTGATCAGGACGGCGTCAGCCCACAGGGCAGGCATCTCCCGTGCCCGCGGGGCGAGCGCGCGAAGAGTCATCCCCACATCCGCGATTGCCCGTACCTCGACACCGCGGCCGGTAGTCTTCGACAGTTGCCGGCTTAGGGCACCGACAAGACCGATCTGATGGGTCAAGACACCAAACCCCGCAGAGGTGTGGCCTCCCAGAAGCAGAATCCGGTCCAACCCGACGCCGGCCTGGACGGCGTAGGGGGCGTCGACTGCGTGGGCGACGTTCGTCCACCCGTCTCGAACCCCCAAATACCACACCGCCATCAGCGGTCGAAGCGCGGCGAACACGATCGATACCCCGATAGCCATACCCGCCTAAACCCCAATCCAGTCCCTAATATTAGCGCCGACCGAAAATAGGGCCAGTAGGGACTGGGCTGCTGCGGTCGACGCCGATCATGCTTAGTGCTTCGAACTTAGATATCAGCGTGGCGTGAAGGGCTTCCACGGGAACCGTGGATAGGTGCTCGTCATCGTCTGGAACATGCTCAAGCAAGGAGTCGCCTACGAGGAACTCGGCATCGACCACTACGACCGAACCAACCCCGAACGAACCAAACAACGCCTACTGCGCCGGATGAAGTCCCTCGGCTTCGAACCCACCCTCACACCACTTTCCGCAGCCTGAGGCCACTCTTGTTTCCTTAGTAGCCGGCAGGCTGGTCTTGACGCTTGCAGGAGTGTGACTCACTAAGCCTCTTGCCGGGGGTGGGGAGGACCCCCGCTTGATGCACGCTGCGAGGTGGCACACTCTGCGCGATTGGGCCTTCGGTTTGCACCCGCAGGTGCCGGCTTCTTGGCGTGGCGGGTACTGATTTCGCGCGGACCGGGGCGCTGACCGGCAAGGAACGCGACTGGATCATGCTGCACGACCGCGCCGCGGCGTGCGCCCGCGGGCCGCGGGTCGTCATCGGCGGTACAGCACCGGTAGTGGTGCCAGACTAAATACTGGGCTATCGGACGGGGATTGCATGGAGCCATTGGCCGATTGCGACGTGACTGCCTGGTGGAGGCGACTCGGACTACCCGGGGTGATCGATATCCACACTCACTTCCTGCCCGAGCGGATGTTGCGGCGGGTATGGGCGCACTTCGATGAAGCCGGGCCACTGATCGGACGCTCCTGGCCGATCGAGTACCGCTGGAACCAGGACAGGCGGTTGGCGCGCCTGAGGCAGATGGGGGTGCGCCGCTTCACCGCGCTGACCTACGCGCATCGGCCCGGCATGGCGGCCGATCTCACCGACTTCGCTTTGAATCTGTCGGCGGCAGAACCGGACTGCGTCCCCAGCGCGACATTCTTCCCTGAGGACGGCGTCCTCGACCAGGTGCGTTCGGCACTCGAGCGGGGGGCGCGGGTGTTCAAAATCCACGCGCAGGTTGGCGGGTTCGACCTGCGAGAGCCGGTACTGGACGCGGTGTGGGGGTTGCTGGCAGAGGCCGCCGTTCCGGTGGTCGTGCACGTGGGCAGCGCCCCGGTCCCGCGGGCGGGTTTCACCGGTCCGGACACACTCGAGGGTGTGCTGCGCCGCCATCCGAATCTGACCGCTGTGGTCGCGCATCTGGGTGCGCCGGAGTATGCCGAGTTTCTCAGCCTGGCCGAGCGTTACCCGCGCGTGCACCTGGACACCACAATGGTGTTCACGGATTTCTTCGAGGACGGCGCGCCCTTCCCGACCGATCTGTTGCCGCGGCTGGTGGCCCTGCCCGATCGGGTGGTGTTGGGCAGCGACTTCCCAAACATCCCCCACCCCTACGCCCACCAGCTCGAGGCGTTGGAGCGTCTGCGTGAGCGGGAGCCTCGCCTGGACGACGACTGGCTACGTGCGGTCTGCTGGGTTAATGGCCACAGGCTGATCGGAGACCGAGCCGACACCCGCAGCGCTCAGTAGGCCGGTTACCCAGCCCGAAGTCAAAATTTAGCTTCAACTCGAAGGTATCGGTGGCCGCGACCACGGCTCGCCTCCTCCACCGGCCAACAACTGCAACATCATTGACTACTGCTCGCCTAACCCTTACCCGACAGGTATGAGGCCACGTCCACTGGTGCTGCAGTCCTCCTACCCAACATTCCCCGCCAAATATCCCCTTTTGCAAGAGGGAGGGCAATTGCTCATCAAGCAGATCTCGCTATAAGCCGATGGTCGCGCCACCGAAGTGCGAACGCGGCCAAACCTGTGGTGGAGAGCGAGAATCGTCACGTTCCGGCTACATTCGCGCCTGGGTCACGGCGCTCAATGCTCGTATCCTATCTCTAACGAAAACGTTGGATGGCCTTGCCGTGGTCCGCGTATAGGTTCTACTTTCCAGCACATTTGACCGCTCAATTACACTGCTTGACGCGCGTTCTGCGCACGGATGGTGCAAATTGCGGGACGAGGGAGAAACTTATGCAAAAAACGTCGCTCACTGCACTTGTACGGCACCAGTTGGAACTCGCTCGCGCCGCCTCCAGCGGGCGCAGTGCCACAACTGTCTACGGCGGCTACGAGCACATTCTGCGACAGACGGTGATCGCCTTGCACGCGGGCAGGCAACTCGATGAGCATCCCAACCCGGGCGAAGCAACGATCTATGTACTCTCCGGACGAGTCCTGCTGGAGAGCGGGGACATGTCCTGGTCGGGCTGGATCGGCGACCTGCTGATCGTCCCGGATGCCAACCACACTCTCAAGGCGTTGGAAGACTCGGCCGTGTTGCTCACCGTTGCGAAACTCATCTGAGCGCGTTGTCGGAAATCGGTGCTGGAAAAGGAGCGGACGCATGGGAACTGAGCAGACTTTCGTAATCATCGGCGCCGGTCTGGCCGGGGCCAAGACCGCTGAGGCATTGCGGGATGAAGGTTTCGAGGATCGCATCGTGCTCCTCGGGGAAGAGGCGGAGCGACCCTATGAGCGACCGCCGTTGTCGAAGGACTACCTACAGGGCAAGTGGGAGAAGGAGAAAATCTATGTCCACCCGACGGGATGGTATGCCGATCACAATGTTGACCTGCAGCTACGCACCCGGGTGGCTTCAATCGATCCGGCTGCGCATCGGGTGAGCCTCATTACGGGAGAGTCGATCAGGTACGACAAGCTGCTGCTGGCTACCGGTGCCTCACCCCGGCTCCTGTCCGTACCAGGCGGCGACGCGCACCACGTGTTCATGCTGCGCCAGGTTGAGGACTGCGAACAGCTCAAGGTCTACTTCAAGACCGCGTCTCGGGTGACTGTGGTCGGGGGCGGCTGGATCGGGCTTGAGGTGGCAGCTGCGGCTCGCGCGGCCGGCCTGGAAGTGATCGTGTTGGAGCGAGGGGAACTTCCGCTGCTGCGGGTTCTGGGCCGAGAAGTCGCCGAAGTATTCGCCGGTTTGCACCGCCGCCACGGCGTGGATCTGCGCTCGGGCGTGCAGGTGACGGAAATCACCGGGGGTGATGCCAGGCGAGCCACCCGTGTGCGGCTTGCCGATGGCAGTCAGATCAACGCGGACCTCATTGTTGCTGGTGTCGGCGCGATCCCCAATATCGAGCTCGCTGAGGCCGCGGGGCTCGTGATCGACAACGGGGTCGCAGTCGATCAGCACTTGCGGTCCTCCGACCCGGACATTTATGCCGCCGGTGATGTCGCCAATGCCTTCCACCCGCTGTTGGGCAAACGTATCCGCGTCGAGCATTGGGCAAACGCGCTGAACCAGCCCGCCGTCGCGGCGAAGTCGATGCTGGGGGTCGACGCGGTCTATGACCGGTTGCCGTACTTTTACAGCGATCAGTACGAGCTGGGGATGGAGTACTCGGGCTATGTGGAGCCGGGTGGCTACGACGAGGTCGTGTTCCGTGGGAACACGGACACGCTCGAATTCGTGGCGTTGTGGATGAAGGACCGCAGGGTGCTGGCCGGCATGAACGTCAATGTATGGGACGAGACTGAAAACATCCGCGCGCTCATCGAATCCGGTCAACAGTTCGACCGCGCAAAGTTTGCGGATCCCACAATTTCGTTGGCCGCCCTGTTGGGCAACCGGCGAAGTCCTGCATCACCACCCGCGCCAGGGAGTACTGGATTTCCGTGATGCGTGTCGCTTCCCGATCCCCCGCACCGAGCGCGTTCACCTCGTCCGCGGGGACCAGTCGCCCACCCTCGTTTCGGAGCAGGTTATCCAGCAGCACCTTCGGGCTGTATGGCAACCGGTCTGCACCCTCAACAGCGTCGAGGGGGAGGATCTCATACTTCGCATTCCCCGACAGCGAGTTCGCTGCGCGCACCAAAACTGTTCGGGGTCGTCATCGCTCTCCTCGGGCCTTTCGCATTGGCCTGCCACACGGACACGGTCCCAGTGTCCCACCGCTTGCCTGATTAGGGGAGGTCTCAGGGCTAGCACGTAGAATTGTCCGATGAGCGACTTCGCGGGGCTGAGTCCCGCGAGTCGCAGTTTCTTTGCCCGCGATGTGCTCGAGGTTGCACCGGCGCTTCTCGGCTGCGTCCTGCAACGCACCAACGGGGAGGGCACGATCTCCGCCAGGATTACCGAAGTGGAGGCGTATGCCGGTGAACGCGACCCCGGCGCGCATTCCTACCGCGGCAAAACGAACCGGAACAAAACCATGTTCGGTCCGCCCGGCCACATCTACTGCTATTTCACCTATGGAATGCACCACGCGTTGAACCTCGTCGCCGGGCAGCCCGGACAGCCATACGGGTGCCTCATCCGGGCTGGAGACGTCATCACGGGCACCGAACTTGCTCGGGCCCGGCGCGAAATTAAACCACGAAAAGTTCCGCTTCCGGATCGTGGGTTGGCACGGGGTCCGGGCTGCGTCGCCCAAAGCTTTGGGGCGAACCTGACGAACGACGGTGACGACCTCTTCGGCGGACAGTGGCAGTTCTTCGCCCCGGATGACGGCGCCGTTCTGCCGCATGCGAGGGGTCCGCGGGTGGGTGTCAGCGGGCCTGGCGGCGACGCGACGACTTTCCCGTGGAGGTATTGGCTGTCGGAGGCGTCATCCGTCTCGACTTACAAACCCGGACGCGCCTAGCCTCGAGACTGCTACCGAAAGCGCGTAAGAGTTCTCTGGCACGCTTTCGGCACGGAAGAGCATAATGACAACACGGTTGGAGAGGGGCGGTGTGCCGCTCCGATGGTGTTGCGTACTTGTGACAGGCGTTCACCGTTGGCATGAATCGCCGAGGAGGTCTGATGATGACGAAGAAACCGGATGTTCAGGTACGCCGGGTGTATGAAGAAGCCGAACAGCAGGATGGTATCCGGGTTTTGGTCGATCGGATCTGGCCACGCGGCATGACGAAGGCGAAGGCGGCACTGGATGAGTGGTGCAAGGATGTGGCACCGTCCACCGAGTTGCGCAAGTGGTACAGCCATGACCCGGCCAAGTTCACGGAGTTCACGCAACGCTACCGCATCGAACTCAGACAAGTTGAGCGGGGCAAGGCATTACAGCACTTGCGAGATTTGGCCTCCGGCCAGCGTCTGACCTTGCTGACCGGCACCAAGCAGCCGGACATCAGCGAAGCCGCGGTCCTGGCCGACATCCTGAGCCGATGAGCGGTTGCCCATCGTATCCGCGTGATGATGTAGGCACCTCGCAGGGAGGAGCGCATGAATATCAGTAACGGAGATTATTACGGGACTGGAGGGTCGAACAACCCGGACGAGGCGCAGTCCACGGAAAGGCGACGCGATCCTGAGCGGATCGTGGTCGGGGTGGACGGTTCGGCCGGGTCCGGCGCGGCCTTGGAGTGGGCGGTTGATGAGGCGCAGTTGCGCGGCGTGCCCGTTCATGCGGTCATGGCCTGGCAGCCGCCGCAGTTCTATGCGGCCGGAAACATGTGGGCGCACGGTTTGGACCCGTCCGGGGACACGGCCCGTGAATTGTCAGCAGCGGCCGCCCGCACGGTCGCCGGGCTGGCGGAGCATGCGGCGCGGGGTCATGAGGTGGTGATCACTAGCGAGGCTGTTGAGGGGCATCCGGCCGAGGCTCTCCTGCGCGCCGCGGAAACCGCGGCGGTCCTGGTGGTCGGATCCCGAGGACATGGTGGGTTCGTCGGGGTTCTGCTCGGTTCGGTGAGCCAGCATGTTGCGAAAAGTGCTAACTCAGGTGCTAAGCGTTGTGCAGCCGCGGGTATCTCGATGCAGTTGTCCACACGCCGACCCGCCGACTTCCCTTTGTTTGCGGGCCAGAATGCCGATAATTGACTCTGCGCGCAAGGGGAAACAGAGCAAGTTTAATTCCCCTGTCGCCGCCGCGGGCCTGCGCGCGGCGGCTATCCGGCCCGTCCGCGCCTTCCGGGTGGGAGCAATCCGCGGGCGCGGGCGCGGGTTACCCAGCCTTGGGCGGTGGAGAGGGCGACGCCGCTGATCTCAGCCATTGTCGCCGAGGGGTTCGGGTCGCCCCGGCCGACGAGCTTGCCGTGTTGGAGGGCGGCGAGTTCGTAGAAGTCCGGGGTCTGCTTTGGGTCGCCAAGGGGTTTCAGCAGGTCTCGCTCGTTGACTTTGCGGCCGCTGGGCAGGACGATCTTGCCGCCGGTGATCGTCTCGGTACGCTTCATGGCGAACAGGCGTTTGTTGATCGCCGCCTCAATACGGGCAGTCGGCAGCTCGCGGAGGTGCTGGCTGGTGATCGGGCCGCCGGGACGCCACGGCAGGTATGTTACGCCGGTGATCCGCACCTCTTCCGGGACCGCGAAGAGTTGGCGCTGGAGCCGGATGAATACGCGGGTCCGGGTGGCCGTGTGCTCGATGTAGCGCCAGCGCCCGTCGATCGTCTCGTTCTGATCGGAGTCGAGCTGGCCCACACGTTGCTCCTCGGTGCGCACCTGGTCGTTGTAGCCCAGGAGCGCGTCGATCTGCTCGCTGGCATCGTCGTCCCGTTCGCCGGGGAAGCGGCTGGGCAGGTACCAGCCCTCCGGAAGGTCGGCCCGGACGAGCAGGCCGTCGTAGGTCTGGTCGCCGGGTCGATGTGGAGCCGTCGGCATGTGGCGAGTCTAGCGAACCTTTGAGGTATGTCAGGTATTTGCGGCTATCTGTGTGATAGTCTAATATCAGGTATCAGCGAGAACATGAGGTCTTTCGATGAGAGAAGCACTCTTGACGGAAACGACTGGCCGACTCCTCCGCACGGAGGAGCTGGCGGGGTGGCTCGCCGTCTCCAAGTCGACCCTCGTCCGGTGGCGACAGTCCGGCCACGGACCCGATGTCTACTGGCTCGCGGACGGCGTGCCCCGCTACCGGGCTGCCGATGTCGAGCGGTGGCTTAGCGGGCGATCGGCCGCACGGCCCGGTTCATCGCGGTGGAGGGCTGCCCATGCCGACTCGCCGCGGTGACAAGTGGGAGGGGCGGCTCAAGCTCACCGGCCGTGTCGTGAAGACCCGGCGTTTCGATACGAAACGCGCGGCGGCCGAGTGGGAGCGCCGGCAGCGCGGCGCGTTCGATGAGCACGGCTACGACCCGAGCCGGGGGAAGGTCGCGGCCGAGGACTTGCTGGAGACCTGGCTGGAGCAGCGCGCGACGCGGGTGAGCCCCACGACGCTGAACACGGATCGGTTCCTGCTGCCGACGCCCGGGCAACGGTCCGGGAGGTCCGGCACCGAGGCGATCCTGCCGACCTGGTTTCGGAAGCTTCACATCGGGAAGGCCACGGGTGCCGCCGTCGAGAAGTGGCAGGACGATCTGCTCGCCCGCGGCCTCGCGCCAACCACGGTCAAGCGGCACCGGGAATCGCTCTCGTCGTTCTTCACTTGGTGTGTGTCCGAGGGCTACATCGTTTCTAACCCAGTGAAGTCGACCGCGCCTCCGAAGGACCGCCGCGCCCGTGAGCGGATGCGACCGCTGCCGGCCCCCGAGCTCGATGAGGTGGTCGCCTCGGTGGCCGCGGTCAGCCCCGTCTACGCGGACCTCGTGCGCGTGCTCGCGCACACCGGCCTACGGTGGGGCGAGGCGCGGGCGACGCTGGTCCGCGACTGCTCCGAAGTACCGATGCCGATGCTCTCGGTGGTCCGCAACCAGCCCGAAGGCGTTGCGGCGGCGCAAACCCCGAAGTCGGGGCAGAGCCGCCGTGTCCCGCTGCCCTACGCGCTGCTGCCGGTCATCCGCCGATTCGCCGAGGGCAAGAGCCCGGACGACTTGCTGTTCACCCGACCCGGCGGCGGGCAGCTGCACCGCTCGATGTTCGTCCGACAGACGAATTGGGCCGCGGTCGGCCGGGGGCGCACCCTCCACGACCTGCGCCACACCGCGGCCTGCGAGTGGATCCTTCAGGGTGTCCCGTTGACGACCGTGCAGGCGTGGCTGGGGCACAGTTCCATCGAGATCACCTCGCGCTACCTGCACCATCTCGGCGACTTCGCCGACCGCTCCGCACTGCAACTCCTCAACGACGCAGCGGTGCACCCAGTGAGCGAACGGGCCAAGCTACTACCCGACCTCGGCAGCCTCGGACGGAATTCCGGCAGCCATAGCGCCCCGACCACGGCATCGGCCGGTAACGGGCGAGCCGTTTCGACCCGGAAATCCGGGGTGATTCGCCGGAAACCCGAGAACGAGAGTGGCGCTGACCGGCAAGAAAATTGCCGGCCAGCGTCGCCTAATTGCGTGGGCGATACCGGACTCGAACCGATGACCTCTTCGGTGTGAACGAAGCGC
>JANMBI010000084.1:0-45076 GCA_031360325.1 Frigoribacterium sp.
GGCCGCGCAGGGGGCTGATGTGCTCTCGTCTCCGCACCCAATCGCGCGGGTGACGTCAGGCGAAGGGCGTCACCGTATCCATCAGCCGCGAGCGGATGATGAACCGCACGCCCTCCGGCGCCTCGACGGAGAAGCCGCTCCCACGCCCCTTCACGACGTCAACCGAGAGAAAGGTGTGGCTCCAGTATTCGAATTGCTCCGACGACATCCAGAAGTCGATCCCCCGCGGTTCATCGCCCGCGGGGGCGATGTCGAGGCGACCGAGGAGCACATCCTGGTCCGAGGTGAGAAAGTCGCCGGCCGGGAAGCACATCGGGCTCGAGCCGTCGCAGCATCCCCCCGACTGGTGGATCATGAGCGGCCCGTACTGATCCCACAGTTTGCGGAGGAGTTCGACGGTCACCGGCAGGAATTCGACCCGCGGCAGGGTCTCTCCCGGCACGGTGACGGATGCTGTGACGACGCCGGTGCTTTCGCTGACAGACATCGATGTCCTTTCGACTTCGATCAAGTATGCGCTTTCGACACGGAGGATAGAGGGTGCCGGCCGCGACACGAACGCGACCGGCACCCGCGAACCGGGATTCGGTTTAGAAGAAGCCGAGCTTGTTTTCGTCGTACGACACCAGCAGGTTCTTCGTCTGCTGGTAGTGGTCGAGCGCCAAGCGGCTGTTCTCGCGGCCGATGCCCGAGCTCTTGTAGCCGCCGAAGGCCGCTCCCGCCGGATAGGCGTGGTAATTGTTCACCCACACCCGGCCGGCCTGGATGTCCCGTCCTGCCCGATACGCCACGTTGCCGTTGCGCGACCAGACGCCGGCGCCGAGGCCGTAGAGAGTGTCGTTGGCGATGGCGATGCCGTCGTCATAGCCGTCGAAGCTCGTGACGGCGAGCACCGGCCCGAAGATCTCCTCCTGGAACAGGCGCATCCTGTTGTGGCCCTCGAAGATGGTCGGCTGCACGTAGTAACCCTCGCTCAGGTCGCCGCCGAGGTCGGCCCGCTCACCGCCGAGGAGGAGCTTGGCCCCCTCTTGCTTTCCGATGTCGATGTAGCTGAGGATCTTCTCCAGCTGGTCGTTCGAGGCCTGGGCTCCCACCATCGTGTCGGTGTCGAGCGGGTTGCCCTGCACCGCGAGCGCGGTACGCTTCACGGCATCACCGAGGAACTTCTCGTAGATCGGCTTTTCGATGAGTGCCCGACTTGGTGCGGTGCAGACCTCGCCCTGGTTGAACGCGAACAGCGCGAAGCCCTCTTGTGCCTTGTCGTAGAAGGCATCGTCATGGTCGGCGACATCCGCAAAGAACAGGTTCGGGCTCTTTCCCCCGAGCTCGAGGGTCGCCGGAATGATGTTGGCACTCGCGTACTGCAGGATCAGTCGTCCGGTGGTCGTCTCGCCCGTGAAGGCGATCTTACGGATTCGGGGGCTGGAGGCCAACGGCTTTCCCGCTTCGACGCCGAAGCCGTTGACGACGTTCACGACGCCGGCCGGAAGGATGTCGCCGATCAGCTCCATGAGAACGAGGATCGACGCCGGCGTCTGCTCGGCCGGCTTCAGCACGATCGCGTTGCCGGCGGCGAGTGCCGGCGCGAGCTTCCAGACGGCCATCAGGATCGGGAAGTTCCACGGGATGATCTGCCCGACGACGCCAAGCGGCTCGTGGTAGTGGTACGCGGTCATGCCGTTGTCCATCTCCGCGAAGCTCCCCTCCTGCGCCCTGATTGCGGCCGCGAAATAGCGGAAGTGATCGGCGGCAAGCGGGATGTCGGCGTTGAGGGTCTCCCGGATGGCCTTGCCGTTGTCCCAGGTCTCGGCGAGGGCGAGCAGCTCCGTGTTGGCATCGATCACGTCGGCGATCCGGTTGAGCACCGCGGCGCGTTCCGTTGCGCTGGTTCTGCCCCAGGCGGGAGCGGCCCGGTGTGCGGCATCGAGGGCCGCATCGATGTCTTCGGCCGTGCCGCGGGCGACCTCACAGAACGCCTTCCCGGTGACCGGCGAGATGTCTTCGAAGTACTGGCCCTTCACCGGCTTGACCCATTCGCCCCCGATCCAGTGCTCGTAGCGGGGCTTGTAGCTGAACTTCGCATCCGGGGATCCCGGGGCCGCATAAACGGTCATTGCCACTCCTGTCGACGACTCTGTCAAGAGACCCCAATGGGTCTTCGTGCAGGTTAGGTCTCTGCAGGTTGCGAAGAGGTTGCGCCCTGTTGCAGTCCGAGTTCGGCCTCGATGCGCTCGAGGCGAGCGACGACCGCTGCACGCTTCGGCGACTTGGGCGGAAGCATCCGGAGGCAGGCCCTCCACACCTCGGCATCGTAGGCCGCTTCATCGGTGCGGGCGTAGGAGAGGAGGGTCTCGATGGACGCATCGGTGAGCAGCGCGTCCCTGAGTCGTTCGCTCAATTCACCGCGGATTTCGATGATTCCGGGTGCGGAGGATGTCGGGAGCAGCACCCCCGGATAGGCGCCGAGGGCAACCCGGTGCGCTCCACGGTCCAGAAAGGCGAGCACCCGGTGCGCGTCAAGCTCGAGGGGCACGGGCAGACGATACGGGCGGGAGAGAGGCACAAGCGAGGAATCGATGTGCTCGAGCACTTTGCGCAGCCGCACCATTTCGGCGCGGAGGGTCACTATCGATCCCTCGCGCTCGTAGGCCAACCCGGCGAGTCGGTCGACCGACAGCCCCTCGGGGTGCCAGGCGAGAAGAGTGAGGATCTCGGAATGCCGGGTGCTCAACTCGATCGAACGACCGCCGAGCGTGATGCGACCGACGTCGCTGCCCAGCACCGAGAGCACCGGGGGCGCGATGGAGCGGGTGGCGGTCGGTGCCCTCGCCGGGCGCCGCGGTCGCGCGATCTGTTCGTCGAGTCGTCGGATGCGCATCTCGGACTCGACGGCGGCCACCGCCGCTTCCAGCAGCGGCAGGGTCGCCGGTGCCACCGCATCCTCTCCCCCGGTGATGTCGATGACTCCGAGGATGCGACCGGTTGCCGGATCGTGTACCGGCACGGCGGTGCAGCTCCACGGATGCACGATGCGGTTGAAATGCTCCGCCCCCTGGATTTGGATGCCGTGATCGAGCGCCAGAGCGGTGCCGGGGGCGCTCGTTCCGACCGCGCGCTCCGACCAGTCCGCTCCCTCGACGAAGAGCATGTTCTCGGCCTTGCGGCGCAGCACGCGGTCGCCGTCGATCCAGAGAAGTCGGCCGGCCTCGTCCCCCACGGCCACGATCAGGCCCGCGTCGAAGGTGTGGCGAATCAGCAGGCTGTGGATGGTGGGGAGGGCGAGGGCCATCGGGTGCGCGTTACGGTATTCGTGCAGGTCGTCTTCGTCGAAGTCGATCGCCGCACCGAGGTGGTCGGGGTCGAGTTCGAGTAGGAGGGATCGCTCCCACGACTCCCGCACCAGTCTGCGCACCCCGCTCACCGGCGTCCGAGTGGCGATCACCGAATCGTGAGCCGAAGCGAGGCGCTGCCGCTCGGAGCGATCGGTCGGGCGCGCGACGATCCACGGACTACCCACGACAGCTCCGATCACCGATGGTCGAATTCCGCAAGCCTAGTCGCCGTTCCCGACATGAATTCGAGAGCTACTCGTGCAGTAGTGAACCGTCCTTCTTCAGCACCTGCTTCTCGCCGGCTTCGACCGGCACCGTGAACCTGTTCTGCTTGGGGGGCATGGGGCAGTTGAAGGCATAGCTGAAGGCGCATGGGGGAAGAATCGCCCGGTTGAAGTCGAGCGTGATGGTGCCATCCGACTGGGGAGCGACGAAGAGAAAACGCCCGACGCTGTACGTGCTCTGTCCGCTCGTCGAGTCCGAGAACACGAGTTGAAGCGCCCGCCCGGACTTGAATGCCGCGAGATTGTAGTCGATACCGTTCTTGACGAAGGTGATCTCACCGGGAATGGGGAGGTCGCGGGTCTTGCCGTCGTCCTTGAGATGTTCGAATCCCAGGGTCGTACCGTCCGGCAACTCGGTGAAGGTGCCGGTGACAACCCACCCCGGGTCGTAGTCGAAGGCCGAGATGGAACCGAACTCCCGAATGGCCTCGGACTTGGCATCCCAAACCCGAAGGGCGTAGCTCCCCTCGTCGCTCGCGATCACGAAACCGGACACCGTGTCACTGAACACGATCGAACTGGGCGCGGGGGCATCCTTTCCCCGAACGATCACATCGCCATCGACGAGCGCGCCGTCCACGACGATCGTCGCGGACGCCTCGGCAGTGAGTTTCAGGCCCGACTCCCCCGTCGGCAATGGCGCCCAGCTGCCCGGCACGCCCCAGATGGTCTGGGCGGAGTCGATCCACTGGGTGGTCACGAGCGCCAGGCTGCCCTGCGGTTGCGCGACGGAGAGCTCCCGACGACCGCGGAAGGTGGCGTAGGCCTCTTCGGGGTTCGGAACGGTCATCGCGGAGGTGGTCTCGGTCATGGTTCCATCCTTGCCGAATTCCGTGCCGACATCGAACGGTGACACCGTCGAATTCCCACAGTTCGCCCGCGGGCGAACAAGAAGAAGCCGGCCCCACACGAGTGCGGGGCCGGCTAGTTTCGGAGTATCAGCTGCGATGGGCCAGCACGAGGGCTACCCACAGCAGGTGCGAGTCCTTATCCCGGGGGAAGGACACCCACAGCGCCTATTCGACGCACGAAGCTGCATCCAGTTCGGCCACTACGGCCAATGACTTACAGGGGGCGAATGTTCTCCGCCTGCGGGCCCTTGGGGCCCTGGGCGAGGTCGAATTCGACCTTCTGGTTCTCGTCGAGCGACTTGTAGCCGCTCGAGGCGATCGCCGAGTAGTGTGCGAACACATCCGGGCTTCCGTCGTCCGGGGCGATGAATCCAAAGCCCTTTTCAGCGTTGAACCACTTCACTGTTCCTAGTGCCATAATTTTTCTCCTTCAGGAGTCTTCGCGCGAACCCGACTTTCGGGCCCGCTCGTCGCGGTGTTCATCGTCCGCTCCCGAAAGAAACATGGCACTCATCGTTCTGGTTATCGCTAACCAGCGCGGCGGGCTCCAAGCATTCAAGATGTGCGAGGTACTGCAACTGCACGACCAACTCTAGTGCACGAGCCTCGGTTTGGGCACCCGTGTGACAAGAACAGAACACATTGGCCACGATTCCGTTGCTTGGCGTTAACCTTCCGACGGCGCCCGAGGGCCGCCCGAGAGCGGACAGACCAGCGAAAACCGGCGGGCCGGTGCTCGACGACGGGTTGATGCCGACGCGACGACTCCCCGTCGGGAGCCGCGACGGAGTCAGACCTTCGAACGACTGCCGCCTCGGCGGAGGTAGCCGACAATGGCGGTCACGACGAACAGGATGATGCCGATCACAGCCAGCCAGAACAGCCCTTTGATGACGAAGCCGAGGATCGCGAGGACCACCCAGATGACGAGAAGAATTACGACGAGACGGATCATGGCTACGACCGTACTCCGAATTGCAAACAAAAGATCCCCGCGGCTCAAGCACGTCCGCGGCGTATGCGCAACCCGCTTTATTCGCGGGCCAGGGTTGTCTATCGTTTCCGGAAATGAACCCGGAATACGTCTCGTTCTCCCTCCGCGAGGGATCGGTCGCTAGAGCGCCCGGCGCGGAAGCCGACGGATCCACTCGCGACGAGCTTCTGCCCGGCGAAATCGGCGAGGGCGTCGATTCGGCACTCGCGATCGCAACCCGCCTCGGCCTGCGCGGCCTCCGTCCGGGATGCGGGAAGACCCGAGAGTTGTGGGAGACTCTCGCCACCGTCGCGGCCCGCGATCTGGGGACGGCGCGAGTCATCGAGCCGCATCTCGACGCCCTCGCGATTCTCCGGCAGAGCGGCGTGCGACTCCCGGACGCGTTGTCGCCTGCGGCCAATCTCACGTGGGGAGTCTTCGCGGCCGAACGCGGAGAGCGACTTCTCGCCGAAGAGCTCGCCGGCGAGTGGCGGCTGGTCGGCACCAAGGCCTGGTGTTCCCTCGCCGGAACGGTGGATGCCGCACTCGTCTCGGCCTGGCCGGACAGCGAACATCGACGACTGTTCGCCGTGCTGCTGCGTCAGCCGGGGGTGCGCGTGGAGCCCGACGCCTGGCACGCGCGCGGCCTGGCCGAGATCCCGAGCGGCCCGGTGACGTTCCTTTCGGTACCGGCGATCCCGGTCGGCCCGCCGGACTGGTACCTCGACCGTCCTGGTTTCTCCTGGGGAGGCATCGGCGTGGCAGCCTGCTGGTACGGGGGCGCAGTCGGGATGGCCCGCACACTGTTCGCCGCGGCGAAGAACGGCGAGCCCGATCCCTTCCTGTC
Organism: Frigoribacterium sp.; assembly: GCA_031360325.1. GTDB lineage: Bacteria > Actinomycetota > Actinomycetes > Actinomycetales > Microbacteriaceae > Lacisediminihabitans. Next base: position 6,288 of record JANMBI010000084.1, read on the forward strand.
GATGCACGTGGGCGCGGTCGATGTCCTGCTTGGGAACGCGCGACGCTCCCTGCTCGAGGCCGCGGAAGCCGTGGACGGCGGCGGCGCGAGCGGAGCGGAGGGCAGACTCCTCGCCAAGCGGGTGCGTTCGACGGTCGCCGACTCCTGCGAGCAGGTGATCTCTCGGGCCGCCCACGCCCTCGGCCCCGGTCCACTCGCCACCGACGCGGCACACTCGAAGCGCGTCGCCGATCTCGAGTTGTACCTGCGACAGCATCACGCCGAAAGAGACCAGGCCTCGCTCGGCAAGGAGCTGCTTGGTTCGGGGGCGAGTCCGTGGTGACCTTCGACTCCCGGCTACCCGGCACCCCGCCCGAAGCGTGGACGGCGGATGATCGCTTCTCGGCACTTCCGCCCCTCGACCTCGGTACCGTCGGCGAGCTTCTCGTGATCGCGGCCCATCCGGACGACGAGACCCTTGGTGCGGGCGGGCTCATGGCGGAGGCGGCACGGCGCGGGATTCCGGTACGGGTGACCGTCGTGACCGACGGCGGCGCCTCCCATCCGCTCTCTCGTTCGATGCGGCCGGCCCGGCTCGTGGAGCTGCGACGAGAGGAGGTGCTGAACGCCACCCGGCTGCTTGCACCCGAATCGACACTGACCTTCCTGGACATCGGGGACGGAACTGTCGATCGGGCCCGCGAACGAGTGGCCGGAGACCTCAAGCGAATCGTCCACGACGCCACCCCCGCAGCTCTTCTCGTGGCTCCATGGCGGGGAGACCGCCACCGCGATCATCGGGTGCTCGGACAGCTGTGCGCCGAGGCGGTAGCCGGGAGCTCGGTGCGGCTGCTGGAGTATCCGATCTGGATGTGGCACTGGGCGTCGCCCGGGCACGAGGCGATCCCCTGGGACGAGCTCTCCGTAGTGCGGCTCGACCACACGACCGTCGCTGCGAAACGGCGGGCGATCGGGATGCACCGCAGTCAGATCGATCGCCTCTCCGATGAGGCCGGCGACGAGGCCGTGCTCGCCCCCGCCTTCCTCGCCAATTTCGACCGCGATGTCGAAGTCTTCATCGGCCCGGTCGGCCACGCGTTCTCGCCCGGTTCGGCGGACCCAACGGTCCAGTCGTCCTACTTCGATGCCGTCTACGACCGCCGCGATGACCCGTGGGGCCTCGAGACGCGATGGTACGAAGCGCGAAAGCGTGCCCTCACCCTCGCCTCCCTCCCCCACCACAGGTATGCGTCAATTTTCGAAATCGGATGTTCGATCGGCGTGCTCACCGAACAACTCGCTTCTCGGTGCGACCGACTTCATGCCGTCGATATCGCGGCGGCCGCCGTCGAACGCGCCCGAGCCCGCCTCGCGGGAGCGCCTCACGTCTCCATCGAGCGTTCCGATGTGAAAAGCGACTACCCTGCGGGTCCCTTCGACCTCGTGGTGATGTCAGAGGTCGGCTACTACTTCGCTCTGCCCGCACTCAGGAAGCTCTTCGGGCTCATCGGCGCGAGCCTCACCGTCGACGGCTCTGTCGTGCTGTGCCATTGGCGGCATCCCGTCGACGACCATTCGCTCTCCGGCGACGAGGTGCACCGCGAAGCCGCGTCGGTGCCGGGATGGAATCGTGTCTCCCAGCACCTCGAAGAGGACTTCGTGCTCGAGGTCTATTCTCGCGACAGTCGCTCGGTCGCTCGGCAGACCGGGCTGCTGCCGTGACGATCCTGCGTTCGGTGGCCGTGGTGATCCCCGCCAGGAACGAGAGGGAGCTGATCGAACGATGTCTGGTTTCCGTTCTCACCGCGGCGGCCGAGGCCCGGCGGCGATGGGGCCGGTCGGCACCGGAGATTTCCGTCGTCGTGGTGGCGGATCGGTGTGTCGACGGAACCGCCGACCTGGCGCGACGCTTCACGGAAGTACGCGTTCTCGAGGCGGACGCCGGGAACGTCGGGCGGGCGCGGGCGATCGGCGTCCGCATCGCCCTCCAACACATCGATTCGCCACCGGAACGGAGTTGGATTTCGAACACCGATGCCGATTCTGCCGTACCGTCGAACTGGATCTCTGCGCAGGTGGGTCTGGCTCAGGAGCACGTCGGGATGATGATCGGCACGGTGCGACCGGACTTCGCCGACCTCACCGCGGAACAGACCAGCGCCTGGCATGCTGCGCACTCTCCGGGACACGCCAATGGGCATGTTCACGGGGCGAATCTCGGCATCCGGGCCGATCTGTACGACGAAGCAGGTGGATTTCCGAGCGTGGAGGAACACGAGGATGTCGAGCTGGCGAGTCGGGTGCGCCGACTGGGCGCGAAGGTCACCGCATCGAACGAGTGCGAGGTGATGACCTCCGGTCGCCGGTTCGGACGGACACCGGGTGGCTACGCTGGTTTCCTGGCACACGATCTCCTGCTTCAGCCCCTCGAAAACCATTGATTCCGGCGTCAAGAGCGTCCCGTCTCCGCACCTGACCGGAACAATGTCCCCGGCACCCGCCGTCGTCTCGCTGCAGGAAGTCCTGAGACGCCGCCCGGCCAACCAGAACATCGGCTCCGCCGCCAGAGGCGTGAGACCGACCTCGCGCCGGAGAGCCTCGGCAGTCTCACCCCGAGGCGATACAGATCCTTCGGGGCTGCGGCCCGCCGCAATCACGAATTCGGCGCGAACCAGCCGGTCAGTCGAATGTCACCCGACACGCCACACACCACAACTCACCGTCGTGGCGTTCCAATCCACCGTCGCACAGCGGGCAGTTCGGATGCTCCGTCACCTTGTCTCTCCGCCCCGTCAGTAGAGTTCCGGATCGCCGGTCTCGGAATCGGGGGATGCCAGATACCCGCCAGAGAGCGCTTCACCGCGGGTATGCGTACTCGACGCCCCGATTTGCGCCGCCCGCGCCCGGATCACGGCCGCGGCATCCACCGTGTCCGGCTCGGAAGTCGTGGTCTCGACCGGCGAGGTGATGAGTTCACTTGACGGACCGATCACCAGGTTGACCGAGATCACTCGACCGTCTTCTCCCACTGCCGGCATTGTCACCACCTCGGCAACGCCGCTCATCGCGGCGAGCGCCGCGAAGTCCAGCAGTGCATCAGCACCGTCGTCACTGGTGATGAACGACTCTCCCCCGTATGCGACACGTTTCATTCCCCTACTCTGCCCCGAATCCGCCCGATATATCAGGGCATTGCGCGAATTCGGAGGCAGGGGTAGCCGAGGGGGCCGGCCAGGCTATCGAGTCATGATCCAGGACAGCAGATAGGTGCGCGAATTACCGTCATCGATGAATTTCTGCGGCAGGGTGCGGGCCGTGTCCAACGCGGCCTTCGCCTCGGTCGCGCCTCCGAGGGCGGAATACATCAGCAGATAGTCCCCGAATTGCTTGTCGTAGCTGCCGGCCGTCGCCTCACCAACATTCTGAGCGATCCGCTTCGGATCGCCGGCGAGGTAGCCGCTCACGGGACTCATCGGTATCAGCTGGATGCCGAGCTTTGCGTTCGCATCCGCGCTGAACCAGGTGGCATAGTCGCGCTTTCCGCCCCAGTTGAGCGATACCACCGAGTGCTGGTAGCCCGAATAAACCGGGTCTGCGGCGTTGAAATCGGTCCAGTAGGCCCGGGCGGATGCTGCTTCGCTCGCCAGCATCCACGACGCCTCATTGCCGAGTGCCCGGTTGCCGGTCACCGTGCTCCAGAGCGAGAGTCCGTTCCAGGCGTTCACCGCTTCGGAACTCGATTCGAGATTGTTCCCGTCGGCGAACGGAGAATAGCCCGATGCCCAGGAATGACCGGCATAGGCATCGAATCCGCGCCGATCGGGAAAATACTTCGATGCGCCACCCGTCGCCAGATCCGCCGCAAGCAGGTTCATCACCGGAGCGATCTCGGTACGCAGGGCCTTGTCCCCGGATGCGGCGACGCTCGCCGCATAGAGGAAGTAGCCGTAGTGGAAGTTGTGGTCGTTGAACTGATCCGAGCCGAACGACGGCGTGAGCCCGACGATCCCCTTGAGCTTGGGGTCATAGACGAAACACCGCTCGGCGGCGGTCTTGCAGCGGGTGGGATCGGTCCAGGCCCGAAGGGCATCAGCGAGTTTCGTTCCGACAGTCTTCGCGGCGGCGGTGTCGCCGAGCTGGCTTGCGAGCATCTGGAGGTTCGCCAGGCGGTAGAGAGCCTTGCCCCCGAAGTAGGTGTCGGCGGGCAGTGTCGCCGTCTGCGCGACATCCTGGGCCAGAGTCGTGGTGAGCTCGGCCTTCTGCGCCGGGCTGATCTTGGAGAGGTCGACGGTGTTCGATGGCTTCACCGTCGGGCTGGTCCAGGCGAGCGAGGTACCCGCGCACAGGGTCATGGTGCCGTAGATGGAAGGGTAGCTGCCGAGCGTGCATTTCGGGGTGGTCATGGTCTGCTGCTGATGAGGCAGAGTGGCGATGAGAGTCGCGCTCCCGCCCTTCGCCCGATAGTCCAGGGTGGTGGTTGCGGCCGGGCCACCGCCGGAATAGGCGAGCTTCACCGCGGTGACGGGACTCGCGTGCGCGGCAACGGCGGCGAGGGAGCCGTCGGTGGGGACCGGAAACCATACCGCGGTCTCCCCCGCGGCGAGAGAGAGACCGGTGCGGTCGGCCGAAAGCGTGCCGGCGGTGCGGAGACCGTAGGTGGTCGCCCCCACCTTTGTGGAGAAGATATCCGTGCCGGCCGAGGTGAAGGGCTGGCCCATCCGCAGGGTGAGTTTCCGCGCTGCGGTGAAGCTCACGAGCGGAGACCCTTCGGCGATGACCGTGGATCCGAGAGTCGCACCGGCGGTGTCCTGGTGGGCGATGGTGACCGAGGCATCGTCGTAGGCGCTGATCTGGTTCTTCGCCGCCCCGGCGTCGATCGTGATGCTGGGGGCGTTGCCACCGGTGATGGTGTTGGGAGTCGTGGTGACCTGTGGCAGCCCGAAGGTGAATCCGGCGTCCGTGAGCCCAAAACTCAGGGGTAACGGGAAGACGGGGAGCGGATGAGGGCCGAAGACGAGCCCGGAGAACCACCGGTTCGTCGGTGGTACGAGGCCGTGCGCAAGCCGGATGACCGGGACCTCGCCGACCGTTCTCTGCGGGAGCTTGGAGATGGTGGAGCCGAGGGCGCTGTCGGCAAGCACCGATCCGTTCGCCGAAGTTGCCGGGCCGTTGCGGGAACTCGTGCAGCCCGCGACCACCAACGCCATGACGAGACCGGCCGCGATGAGCCCGGAGGTGCGGAGGGCGAGTGAAGTGCGGGTCATCAGATTCCGATCTGCTCGAGAAGCGAGAAGAACGAATCCTTCAGGCCGGCGAGCGGTCCATCGTCGCGGAGGTGCAGAATTGCCGTCACGGGGGTACCCGGTTCGACGAGGCCGTTGTTGCTCCCGGTGATCAGGGACTTACTGGTGACTTTGATCTCGGCATCCGCCTGGCCTGCCACCGTCTGCACCTTGACTTCGGAGACGACACCCACGACACGGGAATGGTTCGGCAACACGATCTCGACCCGGGCGTTCTTCTGAATGCGTGCGAAGTCGTAGGAGTCGACGCGGAATTTGGCGAGCACGAAGAGCGGTCCGGAGCGGTCGATCGTGGCGAGCGGTTGACCGGCCCCCACGAGACCACCGACCTGGGCCTTCACACTCGACACGATTCCGGGCTCCGTGGCTCGCAGGGTGAGGGTGCCGTCTGTCGACGTGGTGTACGCCGCGCTCACCGGCGAGGTCTTGGGCGACGCGAGATCCCGAAGCAGGCTCGCGCTCTGAATGGTCATCAGCGGATCGCCCTTCCTCACCTGATCGCCCGCCATCACCGTGGATGCGATGACGGACCCCGAGTAGTCGGAGCCGACGGAGTAGGAGATGGCCTCGAGTGCCGCAGAGCCGCTCGCCACCTGATTCTCGCGTTGGTTGAGAACGAGGGTTGCGCCCGCGACAATCGCGAACACCAGTACTAATCCACCAAGGAGGCGGAAGCGGTTTCCCCAGGTCATTGGGTCACCATTCCTTTCGAACTACGGACAGCGGAGCGGGAGTGTCGTGCCATCGGCACCGTGACCGCCACGGGAGCGGCGTGAGGGGCCGGTGGCGTCGGACGTGCGGGTATCCGCGCGAACGCGGGGTACAGTTCCGGGGGCGCCGGAACCGTCACGCGGGCCAGGCGGGCTTCCTTCATCGCCGCGACGATGAACACCGCGAAAACCAGGGTGCTGGTGAGGTTCCACGCGGTGGCGAGGGTGAGTGTGCTGTGGCCGATGTCCTTCATGATCGCGACCACGGAGGTCAGCGCAAGGAAGGCGAAGACGAGCACCTGCGGAATCATGAAGTTGAACGGGGACACGCGCTTTCCTGCCCCCCCGGTGACGTGCCACTTTTGTTCGCGTCCGGTAAACACGTTGACGAACGCACGCATGTAGATCGGGAACGAAACCGTGGCCATCACCAACGTCGCCGGGCGGAACGATCCCATGGTGTTGAACGCCAGCATGATCTGAAGACCGTAGAAGCCGAGGTAGAAGAGCAGCCAGGTGAGCCAGGTCACGGTGAGGTTCACCGGTCGCAGATCGAAATAGATCTCGAGCGGGGGCACCATGAGCAGAAGCAACGGAGTGATGCCGACCAGGTAATGCGTGGCCGTGACCGTGTACTGAAGGCGCTGATCCATGGTGAGGCGGCGGCGAGGGTTGAGGGGATTCCGGCGCATGAGGATCTCGAAACCGCCGGACGCCCACCGCAACTGCTGCTTGGTGTAGTCCTCGACCGTCTCCGGGGCATCCCCGACGGCAAGGGTCACCGGAATGTACACCGAGCGCCAGCCCTTCTCATGCAGCAGGAGGGAAGTCCAGACATCCTCCGACTTCGAATCGGTGAACATGCCGCCGATGTCGAGGATGGCCTCGCGGCGGAAAATCACGTTGGTGCCGACACAGAACGCCGCATTGAAGCGATTGCGGCCCGGCTGGATGAATCGGTAGAAGACCGACTGCATGAATCCCGCGCCGCTCGAGACCAGGTTCTTGATGTTCCCGTAGGTCTGCGGAGTCTGCACGAATGCCACGTTGCTGTCGATGAAGAAGGGCACGGTCTCGTAGAGGAAGTCTTCCTTTGGCACGAAATCGGCGTCGAAAATCGCGTAGAACTCGCCGTTGGCCAGGGACAGCGCGTGGTTCACGTTGCCCGCCTTCGCCCCATTGTTGCTGAGGCGGCGGACGTAGCGGGCGCCGATCTCGGCGGCGAGGTCGCGCACGGCATCCGATCCACCGTCATCGAGTATCCAGGTGATGTGCTCACCACGCATCGCGATGGCGGCGGTGGCCGTGCGGCGGACGGTTGCGACATCCTCGCCGTAGACCGTGATGAAGACGTCGATACCGATGCGACGGTCGTCGAGGAACACCGCCCAGCGCTCCGGCTCGGAATCCGTGCCATCCCGCTCGATGCTGTCGGCGTCGAAGAGACGCTCTTGCGAATGGTGAAAGGCGAAGTCACGCGGGTCGATGCCTCCGGAGAGGATCGTCCACATCGACACCAGCGCCTGGGTCACGAGGATGACCTCGGCGGTGATGACCAGGCTGTAGGGCAGCCAGTCGCCGCGATTGGCCGGATTGAGCAGGAAGAAGGTGTAGGCGAGTACGCCGGCGGTGGCGATGAGCACGAAGAGAACGAGGGTGGGTGAGTTGGCGGCACCATTTTCGGCAGCGCGGGGCAGCGGAGTGTGCTCGCTGCGGCGCGCTCCGCGAAACGGCTTTTCCTTCCAAATCTGACTCACGTGGCACTTCTCCATTCCGTAGGGCGCGGAGGAAACGCGCCGGGCAGCGAACTGCCAAGGGGGCGACGACGGTGGCTTCTGCAGAGGGCGCCTTGCCCGATACCTGCAAATCGAAAAGGCACGCTCTACGCCTACGAACGCCTGACCATGAGGTCTTCTGGGGTCTCGACTGCGGATTGTGCCTGTGCCACAGTAAACACGCAAATGCCGAAAAGTCGCGAAGTATGAGAGTTTTGTAATGTAACTCGTCGGCCAGCTCCACCCCCCTCGTGGGGGCCATGCCCCGGCTGCGCTGCGAGTCGTGGGTTTTCGGATCTCGCTGGTGCCGGGGGATTCCCAGCTTCGGGCACTCGAGCGGTGGGGAGCGACCCGATGCCGGCGTCGGCGGATGCCGAGGGCCGGTGGGCGACCCCCTCGTGGTCTTCGGGCAGGGTGCCGGTGATTCTGCCGGAGTGCTCGCAGAGCGGTTCGAGGTTCCCCTCCGCGTGCGGCCATCTCAGCGACGGGACCGGCGGAATCTGCCCGACGACACCGAACGATTTCCCCCGCAGACCGGCGATGTGCGTCGTTGAAGCGACGTGAGCGGAGCGTCCTGCTTGTCGAGGTGGATCGGCTGGGAGAGATTCCGAGGTTCGACGACACGCCGGCGCTAGCCGGGCGGGGCACGCGTGCTTTGCCGCGGAAGCCGCCCACGAAGCCAATCCGCGGAGCTTGACCGCCCCGATCCCGGTGTCCTCTTTCCCACACCGGCCTCGACGTGACCATGATTCCGGGGTGTTCTCAACCAATCGGTGGGGCGAACGGGACGTGAACCCGTGCACGCGTCAAGTCACCCAAACCGCCGCTAGTCACGTCCACGGGAGCCGTTCATTTGCGAGTCATAGTGATACGGCGGGGGGCGGCTCAGGAATCTCGGGCAGCCCTTTCGCGAAGACCACATTCAAAATCCGATGCGCCTTCGGCTCGAGTATCTCACCGGGGTAGAACTTCTCGTAGAGCTCCCCCGCGTCGTCCGAGTTGGCAACTTCACAAATGGCGAGGAGGTTCGCAATATCGTCGTCGTCCCGTCCGGGTCTGCTTGCTCGGAGCTTCATCGCGAGCAGCATTCGAGCTGACGCCACCCAGACACTCACCTCACCGTCGTCGTACAGGGGTTCCCACTCGGCTATCGCGAAGGGGACGAACTTGGCCGCCGCTGTGTTGAACCACGAGGTCGTCCAACCGTTCCCCGCAGCAACCTCAGCTGCTGCCTGCATTGCCGGCTCAGGTGGATGGACGGTCGCGTCGATGTCGTCGGTAGTGCCGCGTTCGAAGTGCCGCAGCGATAGTGCCGCACCGCCGACGATTCGGATCCCGCCGGGTTCGCCTGCCGCCCGCAGGTGTTCGACGACCTGGCGAAGTCCCAGGATGAGGTCGTCTCTGGAGAGGGCCAACTCAGATGCTCGCGAGCGTTAGCGCGTCGACGAGGACACCGCGTTCGAGGAACTCTGCGGGCACGTTTTCGAGATCCACGGGCACGACATATCGTCCCGAGTTCAGCGTCCAGCGCTTTCCGAGTCGGCGGCCGGGCTTCAGCGTCCAGCCCGGAGCCGGAAACCCCTCCTCGCGCAGGCGGTATGCGACCACACCGGCTATCGCTGCGTCCCAGTGTTTTTGCCCGGTGGGCGCAGGTTCCGCGATCCCGAGGGTGTACCGCACCTCGTTCTTCTCGGCGAGCAGATTGTCGTTGAGCTGGATGAAGTGACGGAGGGCGAGGTCGGGGCGACCGGTGGTGACCGCTTCACCGATACGGTTCGCGATGACGGCGGCCGTCTCCCGGAGAGTGGGGATAGTGATCAGAGTGTGCCCGGTGAACTTCAACAGCTTTTCCGCTGTCTCGAGCGTCGGACTTCGCTTGCCGTTCTCGATCAGAGAAAGAGAGGAAGCTGCAACTCCAGACCGCTGGCTCAAGCCCTTTTGGCTCAGCTTGCTAGAGCGTCGCGCGTCTCGGATTAGGTCGATCGTCATGAGATACCGCCTTTCTAGCATCTAAGTTTACTTTTTAGTAATTATAGACCCCCCAAGGACTCGTTTCCTCAAGCCGGAACCCGCAAGGAGATTCTCCGAGCGAAGCAGACGATCGCCGACGACGTGGGTGAGTTCGCCGTCCCGCTCACAGCGTCAGGCGTCAGCGACGCCCGCATCAACCTCGAGAACCAGCAGCCACTGGCCGAAAGCGCTCATCACGAACCGCCAGCGACGAGCGCCGACCATCGGCAGAGAGGGCGTGTCCGTCGAACGCGTCGGCGATAAGGAACTTTGCCCGCGCGCGTGCAACGCAGGCTGGAACGGCGATAGAGGATGCAGAAACGCGCACGGGCTTTGATCGGTGCCATCACAATCACGTATAATTTGCTGATCAGAAGCTTATTTGCCGAGCAGAATCCGACGTGGGTTCAAGACCACTTGCAAGATTCATGAATTGGTCGCCGGTTACGTATCGACGAAAGTGCTGGTCAGCAGGCCGTTTGGCGCTGCTCGGGCAAGGCCGATCCGAGACCTCTTGGCGACACAATCAAGTCTCGCGAGCAAGTCGCGCGAGAATCGCCGCCAATAAACGAGCTGATCAAGCCGAGGTTTTCGGTGGGGCGAACGGGACTTGAACCCGTGACCGACGGATTATGAGTCCGCTGCTCTAACCAGCTGAGCTATCGCCCCGCAGCGCCCTACACGGACGGTGCGTGACCACGATACAGGCTCACACCGACCCGAGCGCGACGCGGGAGGCGTTAGCTCACCTGCTCGCCGAGCGTCGCATCGGTGACCGGATCGGTCACCTTCTCGCCACGGTAAAGCTGTTCGAAGACGGAGAGAGTTCGCTGGATGTCGTGGGCGCCGATGTAACGGAGGCTCGCGTCCTTCATGCGGCGCAACTCGGCGTCCGGCAGCCGAAGCACGCGGCTGAGCTTGTCGGCGAGATCCTGGGTGTTGCCCGGCTCGAAAAGATAGCCGTTCTCCCCCTCGTGCACGAGATGCGGCAGAGCCATCGCGTTGGCCGCGACGATCGGCAGGGCCGAGGCCATTGCCTCCATCGTCGCGATGCTCTGCAGCTCGGCGATCGAGGGCATCGCGAAGACCGTGGCGCGCGTGAGCGCGGCGCGAAGCTCCTCATCGGTGACGTAACCGGTGAAGGTGACCCGATCGGCTATGCCGAGCTCACGGGTCAGCTGCTTCAACTGGTTCATCTGGTCGCCGCCGCCCACGATCTCGAGCTGCACATCCAGGCCCGGATCGATCTGGGCGATCGCCTTCATCAACACCTCGAGATGCTTTTCTCCGGAGACCCGGCCGACGAAGAGCACTCGATTCTCGGTTCGAGGATCGAAGTTCGGAGTGTAGAGGGAGGCGTCGATGCCGCAGGAGATGGCGTGCACGTGCTCGAGCCCGGTCTCGGTCTCGAGGAAGTCGGCGGCCTTGCGGCTCGGAGAGGTCACCGCTTCGCAGAATTCAAAGGTCGAGGAGGCATCCTTCCACGCAGCGCGGATCGCCCATTTCCGCGCGAAATGAGGCAACCGAGTGTGGTCGATCATGTTCTCGGGCATGAAATGGTTCGTTCCGATCACGCGGATGCCACGCTTGGCGGCCTGCCGGGCGAGTCCGCGGCCCACCACGATGTGGGACTGGATGTGCACGACATCCGGCCTCACCTCATCCAGAATGCGCGCCGCATGCGCCTGGCTGCGCCACGGCAGCACGAATCGAAGCCAGTCGTGGGGATACCAGCGCCAGGAGTAGACGCGGTGCACGACGAACTCCGCGCCGTCGTGCCTCTCGAGAAACGCCCCGTGCGTGGCGTTGAAGGCCGGCGCCTCGACGTGCACCGTGTGTCCGCGCTCGGTCAGGCCCGCGGCGAGTCGGGAACCGAAATTCGCGGCGCCGTTGACGTCTGGCGGGAAGGTATCAGCACCGATCAGGATGCGAAGGGGCGCCTTCGTATCCGGTGCCGATGTGGGCTGTGACGAGTCGTGCGGGGTGTCGGACAAAGTCTTAATCATCCCTTGCAGTTGAAGCCATCGGCTATAGCCTAGCGGCGACCTCTGGCTGGCGCTTCGACAACTGCACCACGCCGTACACCGCAAGCGCCCCCGCCACCGCGAACGCCACGATGGCATAGACCGGAGCACTTGACGCCTCCTGCAGCACCACGATTCCGATCGACACGGCGACGATCGGGTCGATCACGGTGAGACCGGCGATCACGAGGTCGGGAGGCCCGGAGGAGTACGCCGTCTGCACGAAGTAGCCGCCGAGCACCGTGGCCGCGAGAAGGGCGGCGACGCAGGCGATGGTGAGCCACTCGATACCCTGCGGTCCGTTGAGGATGATCGTGTGAACCCGGTCGATGACGACCTTTGCGAGGGTGGCGACGAAACCGTAGAGCACTCCGGCGCCCACGATGTAGATCAGGGCACCGAACCTCTTGCGCAGGAGGGCGAACAGCAGCGCGAAGGCGATCGTGACCACTCCAAGCAGGATCAGAACGATCACGAGTTCGCTCTGAGTGATCTCCTTGGATCTCGCGAAGATCGTGGCGAAGGTGACGAACAGGCCGACCCCCCCGATGCAGAAGATGATGGGACGGATCGCGTCCTGTTTCAGCTTCACCCCGGAAACGCGGGAATTGACCAGCGCGGTGATGATCAGCGCGATCGCCCCGAGGGGCTGCACCACGATCAGCGGCGCGAAGATGAGTGCCGTGAGCTGGAAGACGACCGCGAGGCCGAGCAAAAGCGTTCCGATCACCCAGGAGGGGCGACGAAGGAGCAGAGCAAGCTGGCCGAGCTTGAGTCCACCGATTGTGGGCTCCTCGGTGAGTCTGTCGACCTTGGTGACACCGCGGTGCTGAAACTGCGCCCCGAGCGCGAGAAAAACCGCCCCGATCAGGGCGATCGGAATTCCGATGTACGCGGTCGGGGTGAGGGAGATCTGGTCCGTAATGGCACTGAGGTCTGGTGTCACGGCACGACCCTACCCGCTGGTCCTCCGATATTCTTGACGAATGGCCGTCCTCCCGATTTCAATCGCCGGAAATGCTGTGCTGCACACCCGGGCATCCGAGGTGACGGAATTCGATGCCGGGCTCAGGACCCTGGTCGCCGACATGTTCGAGACCATGGAGGCGGCACCCGGAGTCGGTCTCGCCGCCCCCCAGGTGGACAGAGCGCTGCGCCTGTTCGTCTTCAACTGGACGGATGATGACGACACCCTGTGGCGGGGGGTGGCCATCAACCCCACGCTCTGGGTCAACCCGGTTCCGGTCGGGCCGGCGGACGAAGAGGCCGAGTCGGAAGGGTGCCTCTCGGTTCCCGGCGAACGATTTCCGCTCCGGCGTTCGGGGCTGGCCATCCTGACGGCCGTCGACCTCGATCAGAAGCCGTTCGAGATCCGGGCGGAAGGGTGGCTGGCCCGCATCCTTCAACACGAGTACGACCACCTCGAGGGGGTGCTCTACGTTGACCGGCTGGATCATGCGGCAGCCAAGCTGGCCGCGAAGGCCGTGCGCAAAAACGGGTGGGGCGAGCCGGGACTGAGCTGGATGCCCGGGGTCGACGACCTCGAAGGATAGCGGGTCTTCGGCCCGGGAGCCCTTACGACGCGGCCCTGATGAGTGCGGCGGTCACCGCCGCGGCAACCACCACGAGGATGAATGGTGCGCGCAACGCCAACAGGACGGCCGCCACGGCGAGCGCCGGAATTCGCGCGTCGAAGACGATCCGACTCCCCGAGGCGAGGGTCTGGACCGCGATCAGGGCCGCCAGGAGGGCAACCGTCAACAGGTTGGCAATGCGCGCCGGGGTGGCCTTCTCGAACCACGACGCCGGCACGAGGTGGCCGGCGAGCTTGAGGGCCAGGCAGGAGAGCGAAGCGATGATCACGATGAGCCAGAGCGTCATCCCCGCACTCCGTCCACGCTGCCGGCTCGGACGACCCCGATCACGTCGGCAGCCCCGGAGGCTCTGGCCGCGGATTCGGCCCCCCGAACCAGTTGAACGCCCCGACCAGCACCGCGACGATTCCGGCGATGAGCACCGGTAGACCGGGGATCAACACGGGGGTGGCCACCGCCGCGATCACCGCGGCGGCAGCCGCGACGGCGATCGTCTGCAATTGACGCACGCGCGGCCACAGCAATCCGAGGAAGGCGGCGGCCGCTGCGGCATCCAGACCGTAGGCCCGTACATCGCCGAGTGCGTTCCCGATGAGCGCACCGATCAAGGAGGTGAGGTTCCAGCCGACGAAGACCGACAGTGCGGTGACCCAGAATCCGATCCGCTGGTGACGCAGTGTCACTGGGCGGTCGCGACCGCCGTCGACTCGTCAATCGTGACCCACGCCGCTGCGAATCGCCGCCACCACCCTCCGCCGATGATCCCGGAGACGCGAATGCCGTACACCCCGTTTCTCATCCCGAGAACCGCAGCACTCGCGATCGCGGCCGGTCCTGCCGCCGCTCCTCCGGTGGCGAGCACACCGACAAGCGCGAATTGGGAACCTCCGGTGAACATGAGCAGACTCATCACGCAGGTCTGCCAGACATCCAGCCCCGCCGCGATGGCCAGAGCGCCGTAGGAGACGCCATAGGCGGCGGCTAGTCCCACCGTGATGCCGGTGCGAGCGACCGCACGGTCCTCTACGGACCACCTCGACGGTGCGGCGAAAACCGGTCGTTGCCCGGACCCGTCCGGGTCAGTCCTGTCCATCGCGCAGATTCACTCCGTGCACCCCGTTGTCGTAGCGGATCGACGGGAAGACCGCCGATACCGAGAACCCCACTCCCGACAACATGCTCGCCGTCAGGATGCCCCGATACAGGGCGGCGCGTTCCCGCATCTCGCTCATCCCGGGACCGACAACGACGTCGGTGAGCGCATCGAGGTCGTCCTGAAAGGTATAGGTACGGCTCTGCGCGAGCTTGTCCGGGTCAAGCCCCTCACGCCGCGCCGCCGCGCGTACACCATCGTCATCGATCACCACCTGGATGCCTTCGTCGGTCCAGGTCCAGGTCACCCGCACCCGTGTTCCCGCACCACCGTATTTGAGGGCGTTGGAAAGGGCCTCCTGCACGATACGGAACACCGCAAGTTGAGGACCATCGGCGAGGGGGAAGGGTTCTCCATGGACGACGTTCGTGATTTCGAGACCGGCATCGCGCATCAGATCCAACAGCTCCGCGATCAGGTCGATCCGGGGTTCGGGCGACGGCACCTCGGCCTCTCCTCCGACCACCGTCATCACGCGGCGGAGATCGGCGAGGGTGGAACGAGCCCCCTCGGCGATCGTTGCCGCCGCACGAACCGCGGCCCCGACATCCGACGTCGCGGCGTACTGAGCACCATCGGCCTGGCTGACGATCGTGGAAACCGAATGAATCGCCACCTCGTGAAGCTCGCGGACGATCCGAAGTTTGCCGAATTGCTCCTGGAGGGAAGCCTCGAGATCGAGGTTGTCTCGCTCCGCCTCCACACGGGCGACGTACTGTCGACGACGGCCTCTGACCGCGCGAAGCCAGAGCACCAGAAACACCACCGTGAACACGAGCAGGACGGCTGATGCCACCGAGAGCAACGTCACTTCCCGCAGCCAGTGCTGCTCGAGCCAGGTGTTCACTCGGTTCTCCCTCGGGCCGACAGCCGGGTTCTGTCACCTCGAGGCTATCGCGAACCGGGGGTCGTCCGGCGCGGCCCCCGGTTCGTGTGCAGCGACGAGTCCGGGCTTAGGTCGCGGGGGGTTTCGGCCAGGCGTACGCCCGAAGCGCCTCGAAGGAAAATGCCTACTCCGCCGGGAGCAGGTGGGCCGGGAACACTCGACAAAAACGAAGGCCGCAGGGGGTGGAGCCCCGTGCGGCCATCGAGCTCCCCGACTTGGACTCGAACCAAGAACCGCCGCATTAACAGTGCGATGCTCTGCCAATTGAGCTATCGAGGATTGCTGAAATAGCGTAGTCAGTTTAGCAAAGGAATGCGCCGCACCAAACCGTGCGCCGCAGTGCCTTGCCGTTTCCGCGCATCGCTGAATCGACCTCCCTACAGTACCGGCAGAAGGAAGGTCGGCGAGGCCACCCCCACCGGCGAGCCGGACTGGGTCGGGATGCCGGTGGCAGGATCGAGACGAAAACGGGCGACCGAGTGGGACAGCTGGTTGGCCACGAAGAGCGTGTCGCCGATGACACAGAGGTGACGCGGCCCGTCACCACCCGACGAGACGGTGGCGACCGGGCCGAGATCCGAGCGTCGGATCACCGCGACTCGGTTCGATCCGCGTAGTCCGGTGAACAGAAAGGTGCCGGAGGCGTCGACCGCCAGACCGGCGGCGTGGTCGCCGTCGACCCATGTCTCGGTGGCGTTCCCGGTTGCAACGATTGCCCCCTCCCGGTCGAGCTCCCAGATCGCGCCGTTGAGCTCACCGAGAACGATGATGTGCCCGCCGTGCGCAAGGAGATCCCGCGGCCCAGTCCCCGCGGGAAGCTCGGTGGAGCCGGTTCGCACGAGGGACTCGCCTCGTCGAACGTGCACGTGCACCCGGTCGGAGCCGAGATCGGCGCTGAAGACGGCGGATCCGATCACCAGCGTCGCGTGGGCGTGCGGACCCTGTTGCGCCGGATGCGGCCCGCTCCCGCTCGAGGCGAGGGTACCGAGCAGAGCACCGAGTGTGCCGTCGGCCGCACGCGGGAACACATCGATCGAACCGTCCCCGTAGTTGGACACGTACACCCGGTCTCGGGTGACACTGAGATGGCAGGGGAAGGCGCCGCTCGTCGGCTGTCCGCCGAGCGGCCGGAGGGAGCCTCCGGGCCCGCCCGTGAACTTCCCCGCTCCGAACACCTCCACCCGACCTGCCTCGTCGGCGGCATAGAGGAGCCCCTCGCCTCCCGCGGCCAGGTAGGACGGCGAGGAGGCGGGAACGGTGTCGACGAGCTCGAGTGTCGCCGCATCCGCGTCCCACCGCAGAAGGCCGATCCCCCGCGCAGAACCGCCCATCGTCGGGGTGTAACCGCCCACCCACATCATCGTGGTCGTCAATAGCCCGCTTTCGCATCGACTATTCCGACGAACCGGCCGTCCCCGACGAACGCCGCCACGTTCTCGCGAATGCGCTCGGCGAGCAGCGGGGCCGTCATCTCGGGGGTGTCCGCACTGTGGGGGGTGATGAGGATGTTTGGCGCGTCCCAGAGCGGATGCGCGACGGGGAGTGGTTCGGGATCGGTGACATCGAGGCCGGCACCCGCGATCTCGCCCGCCGTGAGCGCGGCGATGAGGGCATCCGTGTCGACGAGGTCACCGCGTGCGATGTTCACGAGTATCGCCGACCGTTTCATCACCGAGAATTCCGCCGCACCGAAGAGTCGACGTGTCCCGGGCGTCGACGCCGCGGCGATCACCACGACATCGGCATCCGGTAACACCGCGAGGAGCCGCTCCGAGGTGACTGTTCTTTCGGCACCGGCGACCTCGCCGACGCTCCGACGCACGACGGTGACCCGCACACCGAACGGTCGCAGCAGTCGAATGAGCTCGATAGCGATACCGCCCGCTCCCACGATGGCGACGGAGAGGCCGAACAGCGACCTGCCCGTCTTCGGGCCGCTCGGCCAGCTCCTCGCCCGCGCACGTTCCGGGATTACTCGCAGGAGGGCGAGGGCGAGAGTGAGGGCGTGTTCGGCGACCGGCTGGGAGTACGCTCCCTTCGCGCTCGTCCAGAGCGGGAGCGGACGGTCGACGTAGGAGGCGAGAAGCCCGGCGAAAGCATCGACACCGGCGAAGGGAAGCTGCACCCAGCCGATTCGCGGATGCGCCGCGAGCGTCGCCGACAGCGCCTCGGCACCGCCATAGGAGAGCCAGACGAGCCCGCGGGTGTCGGGACCGAGCGGTGCGAGCTCGCCTCCCCCGGCCCGCACGGCCGCGACGAAGACCTCCTCGGCGTTGGACGCGTCGGTGGCGGGAACGATGGTGATGGGTCCGGCGAGCGGACGCCGTTCACCGACCAGCGCCTCGGTGGCCGACGCGGTGACACTGCGATGCTGGGGGCGGGTCACCGGGATTCGCCAGAGGTCGAATTCGAGGCGGTGGGCGACGGGAAGCGAAGCACGGCTTCGCGCAAACGGGCCAGGCCCTTCAGGTAGTCGTTCTCCGGAGCGGTGATGAGCGAGTCGAGATCGCCGAGACCGACCACGAGGCCGTGCTGCATCACCGCGATCCGGGGTGCGATCCGAGCCAGCACTTCGAGGTCGCTGCTGACCACGATCGCGCTGAGCCCGCGTTCCCGTTGCTGGTCCCGAATGGCTCCGAGCACCTCGTCACGAACGCTCGCATCCACGCCGCGGGTGGGCTCATCCGCCACGAGAAGACGCGGTTCGAACACGAGCGCCCGCGCCAGTGCCACCCGTTGTCGCTGACCACTGCTCAGCTGGTGGGGTAACCGATTCAGCAGCCCGAGGGGAAGGCGCACGGCATCGACGGCGGTCGCAACGGCATTCGCGGCCTCGCGAGGGCTGAATCTGCGGTCACGCTCGAAGATGGGCTCCGCCACGTTCTCACCGACCGTGAGGACCGGGTTCAGTCGATCGGCACCGTCCTGCCGCAGCAAACCCACCCGAAGAGTGGTGCGATCACGCGTGCGGCGACCGCCGTTGCGAAGGCGAGTTCCGAAGACCTCCAGTCGCCCACCGCAGAGCTGCGGCCAGCCATCCCCTCGGTGCCGGGAGCCGAACTGGCCGGCGATGGCCCGAACGAGAGTCGACTTGCCTGCGCCGGATTCCCCCATCACCCCGAGTATCTCGCCCGCCGCCAGGTGCAGGGTCACGCCACGTACCGCCGGGTGCACACGACCGTGCTGAGACCGATACTCCAGCGACAGATCTCGAGCCGACACCATGACGTCCGTTGGCACCATGATCAATCACCGACCCGGAGCAACCGCAGCTCCTCGCGCCGCTTCGCCTGCTCGGCCGGATTCGGCACGGGAAGCGAGGCGAGCAATCGACGGGTGTACGGATGCTTCGGCGCGACGAGCACCTCGGCGCCCGTGCCCTCCTCCACCAGTTCTCCGCGGTACAGCACGGCGATGCGATCGGCGAGGATGTCGACGACCGCGAGGTCGTGGCTGATGAACAGCGCCGCGAACCCGAACTCTTTCTGCAGTTCGGCGAACAGTTCGAGCACGCGTGCCTGCACCGATACGTCGAGGGCGCTCGTCGGTTCATCGGCGATGAGAAGTTTCGGCTGGAGGGCGAGAGCACGCGCGAGGGACGCGCGTTGACGTTGACCGCCGCTCAACTCGTGCGGATATCGATCCCCGAACGCCCGGGGAAGTTGCACCGCTTCGAGCAGCTCGTTCACCCGCGACCGTGCGGACGATGCATCCGCGGCCCGGCGGTGCACGATCAGGGGTTCGGCCACGCACTCGGCGATCGTGAGCAGCGGGTTGAAACTCGTCGCCGGGTCTTGGAACACAAAGCCGATGTCGCTGCGGAACGGCCGGAACCGGCGCTCCCTGAACCCGAGCATCTGCTGTCCGAGCACCGTAAGCGACCCACCGGTGATGCGGGTGAGGCCACCGATGGCACGCCCGATCGTGGTCTTTCCCGAACCGCTCTCCCCGACGAGGCCGAGCACCTCGCGCGCACCGATTTCGAAACTGACGCCGTTGACCGCCCGGAATCCGGGGCGCCCGAGCCGACCCGGAAACTCGATCCGCAGGTCAGTGGCGACGACGAGAGGCGGCTCCGGTGTCATCCGGGCGCGCTCAGCCGCCCGCTCCCTGGTTCTCACAGTGCCGGAGCCGACGTAGGGGACCGCGGCAAGGAGGCGCTTGGTGTAGGGGTGTTGCGGACGTTCGAACAGGCTGCTCGCATCCGCCTCCTCCACGACCGTGCCCTGATACATCACGGCGACCCGGTCCGCCAGGTCCGCGACGACTCCCATGTTGTGAGTGATCAGGACGATCGCGGTGTCGAATTCGTCACGGCAGCGGCGCAGCAGGTCGAGGATCTCGGCCTGAACCGTAACGTCGAGCGCTGTGGTCGGCTCATCGGCGACGATGAGCTGCGGATCGAGCACCAGCGCCATCGCGATCACGACGCGCTGCTTCTGCCCCCCGGAGAACTGGTGCGGGTAATAGTCGACCCGCTCGTGCGGCTGCGGGATACCCACCTTCTCGAGGATCTCGATGGCCTTCGCCTTGGCCTGCGCACGGGAATACCCGCCGTGGGCGCAAAGCCCCTCGGCGATCTGCCATCCGACGGTGTAGACCGGGTTGAGGGCCGTGGACGGCTCCTGGAAGACCATCGCTGCGCTGGTTCCGCGAAGTTCCCGCAGGCGGGCGCGACTCACCGTGACGACGTTGTCCTGGCCGAGGAGCACGACGCCGGATGCCGTGGCCGTCTCGGGCAGGAGGCCGAGGATGGCCTTGGCCGTGACCGTCTTGCCGCTGCCGGACTCCCCCACTATTGCGAGGACCTCCCCGGCATTCACGGAGAGACTGACACCGTCGACAGCGCGCACGTCACCGCCGTCCGTGGCAAAGGTGACGCTGAGATCGGTGATGTCGACGGCCTTCTGGCCGCGGGCGAGGCTGCTCATGAGCGTCCTTCCGATCGGGGGGTCGCGAGGGCCAGATCGCCCACGACATCGGTGCTGGCCTCCGGCGCGGAGTCTCCGGTCGGATCCGGAGGCGGTGTGGCGCCGGCGGCACGGCGGCGCGTGCGCAGTCGAGGATCGGCGAGGTCGTTGAGGCTCTCCCCGACGAGAGTCATCCCAAGCACGACGAGAACGATCGCGAGGCCCGGGAACACCGAGGTCCACCAGATGCCGCTGGTGACATCCGAGATCGACTTGTTGAGGTCGTAGCCCCATTCGGCGGCCGAGGTCGGTTCGATGCCGAACCCGAGGTAACCGAGGCCGGCAAGGGTGAGGATGGCTTCCGAGGCGTTGAGGGTGAAGATCAGGGGCAGGGTGCGGGTCGCGTTTCGCAGGATGTGGCGGAACATGATGCGTGCGGAGGACGCGCCGAGCACCTTGGCCGATTCGACGAAGGCCTCGGCCTTGATTCGCACCGTCTCCGCTCGGATGACCCGGAAGTATTGCGGGATGAATACGACCGTGATCGAGATGGCGGCAGCCAGGACTCCGCCAACGAGGTTCGAGCGCCCACCCGAGATCACGATGGACATCACGATCGCCAGCAGCAGGGTGGGGAACGCATAAACCGCGTCGCAGACGACGACGAGAATTCGGTCGAGCCAACCCCCGAGGTATCCGGAGACCACGCCGAGGAGGACCCCGGCGAAGATGGACAGGATGATCGCGACCACGATGACGAAGAGCGCCGTCTGGGATCCCCAGATCACGCGCGAGAGCACGTCGTAGCCACCGACCGTCGTGCCGAGAAGGTGCGTGCCCGATGGCGGCTTCTGCGCACCGAAATTCCCCTGCGCATCCGCGAGCTGCGAGAAGCCGTAGGGGGCGAGCAGCGGGGCGAAGATGGCGGTGACCACGAAGATGGCGACCAGGATCAGCCCCGCAACGAGCATCCCTCGCTGGAGTCCGACGCTCTGGCGCACCTGGTGCACGACGGGGATACGAGCCCAGAGCGGGCGCTTCGGTGTGCCGGTGGCGTTGTGTTCCGCAGTGCTGACACTCATGATCAATACCTCACTCTGGGGTCGATCAGTGCCGCGATGACGTCGACGATGAAGTTGGTCACGGCCACGACGACCGCAAGCAGCGCCACGATTCCCTGCACCGCCACGAAGTCGCGCGCGGCGAGGTACTGGGCGAGCATGAACCCGAGTCCCTTCCATTCGAACGTCGTCTCGGTGAGCACCGCGCCCCCGAGCAGAAGCGCGATCTGGAGTCCGATGACCGTGATGATCGGGATGAGTGCCGGCTTGTACGCATGCTTGCGGACCAGGCGAAACTCGCTGACGCCGCGCGACCGGGCGGCGTCGACGTAGTCCGCCGAGAGAGTGCCGATCACGTTCGTGCGAACCAGGCGGAGGAAGATCCCCGCCGTGAGGAGACCGAGGGCGATCCCGGGCAGGACGGCGTGGGCGAGCACGTCCCCGACATTCGCCGGATTCCCGGTCTGGATCGCATCGATGAGATAGATTCCGGTCGGATGCGGCAGAAGCTCGATGTCGAGCTCGGTCCCCGTCGAGGCACGCCCGGATACCGGGAGGACTCCGAGCCAGACCGAAAAGACGAGCTTGAGAAGCAGACCGGCGAAGAAGACCGGAGTCGCGTAGCAGAGGATGGCGAAGACCCGCAGGATCGCGTCGGGCCACTTGTCGCGAAAGTAGGCGGCGAGCATCCCGAGCGGGATCCCCACGATGAACGCGACAACCAGCGCATAGAAGGCGAGTTCGAGAGTGGCGCCACCGAAGGTGAGCAAGACCGTTGTGACGGGTTGGTTATCGCTGATGGTTGTGCCGAAATTGCCGGTGAAGATCTGCCCGAGATACTCGAAATACTGCACGAGGATCGGTCGGTCGTAGCCGGCGGCATGGATGCGCTCGGCGAGCTGAGCCGCGCTCAACCGGCCGCCGAGAGCCGCGGTGATCGGGTCGCCGATCGTCCGCATGAGAACGAACACCATCGTGACGAGAATGAACACCGTCGGGACGATCAGCAGGAGCCGCACGACGATGTAGCGGCCGATGTTGCTTCCCCCGGCCGATCGTCGCTTTCGGGAGCCGACCGGTCGGGTGCTCGGAGGCGAAGGTGTCGCCTCCGGCGAGATCACGGATGTCGTCATGGTCACCAATCTGCGCTGTCTGGTGGAGCTGCACTGTCTGGTCGAGCTGCACTTTCTGGTCGGACGGCTCGTGTGGAGCGGCCCGACCAGAAGAACGGCGAAAAGAACGGGGACGATCCGCATCCAAGCGGACCGTCCCCGTCTACGGCTAGAGAAACCTTAGCCGCTCATCCGGCGCGCCGTTAATGCGACCGGGTTTTTCTTCGTCGAACGCGATTCGATCTACTTCGACAGGGTGCCGAAGCGGAACTTGAACGACGCATCGAGCGTGACGCCCGACACCGCCTTGCCGGAGACCGCCACCTGGGCGCCCTGCAGCAGCGGAAGCGTCGACAGGTCGGCCGCAACCATGTTCTGGATGGTCTCGATGTCCTTCGTGCGCTTGGCCTTGTCCGTCTCGACGGCCTGGGCCTTGATCAGGGAGTCCACCGCCGCGTTGGCGTAGTGGTTACCGAGGAAGTTACCCGTCGTGAAGAACGGCGACAGGTAGTTGTCCGCGTCCGAGTAGTCGGGGAACCAGCCGAGCTGGTACTCCGGGTACGCGTCCTTGGTACGGTCCTTGGAGTAGGTGACCCACTCGGTGGACTGGAGGTTGACCGTGAACAGTCCGCCCTTTTCCAGCTGACTCTTCACCAGGGCATACTCATCGCCCGACGACGCACCGTAGTGATCCGGGTTGTACTGGAGGTTCAGCACGACCGGAGCGGTGATTCCGGCAGCGGCGAGGGTCGACTTCGCCTTTGCGCCATCCGGTCCCCCCTTGCCATCGCCGTAGAGGCCCTTCAGCGCCGTGTTGGCACCGGTGAGTCCGGCCGGGACGTAGGAGTAGAGCGGAAGGTAGGTGCCCTTGTAGACCTGGTCGGCGATCGCCTGGCGGTCGACGAGGTCGGCGACGGCCTGACGCACGGCGAGGGCCTTCGCGGCATCCGCTCCCGGTGCCTTCGCACCGAACGGCTGGGTGTCGAAGTTGAACACGATGTAGCGGATCTCGCCACCCGGACCGGTCGTCACCGTGACCTTGGAGTCCTTCTTGAGGTCGGCGACGTCAGTGGCCGACAGGCTGCGTGAGGCGACGTCGATGCCGCCCTTCTGCACATCGAGCTTCATGTTCGACTGGTCGGTGTAGTACTTCAGGTTGATGGTCGGAGTCTTGGGGGCCCCGAGAACGCCCTGGTACCCGGCGAAGGCCTTGAACTGCACGAGCTGGTTGAACTTGTAGCTCGCGATGGTGTACTGGCCGGCGAACGCCTTGCCCTTCACGATCGTGTCGTCGCTCGTGACCTTGTCGGCCGAGAACACCTGCTCGTCCACGATCGGCGCGGCGGGACTCGAGAGGATCTGTGGCCAGATCTGGTCGTTCGCCGCCTTCAGGTGGAAGACCACCGTGGTGGGATCGGTGGCGTCGGTGCTCGCGAGGTTATAGAGAAGGGTCGACGGGCCATTCTGGTCGGCGATCTTCAACTGACGGTCGAACGAGAACTTCACATCGGAGGAGGTGAGTTTGTCTCCGTTGGCAAACGTGAGCCCCTTCTTCAGTACGACCGTGTACTCGGTTGGGGAAGTGAATTTCGCGGACGCCGCGATGTCGGGGACGACATCCGAGGTGCCCGGCTTCGAGTTCATGAGGAACGGATAGACCTGGTTCATGATGGCGAAGGAGCCGTTGTCATACGACCCGGCCGGATCGAGCGACGTCACCTTGTCGGTGGTTCCGACGGTGAGGGATGTCGCGGCGGAGGTGCTGCTCGGGCTTCCGCCAGCGGCGCAGCCGGACAGGGCGAGCGCCGCAACAGCGGTGCCCCCCAGCACGGCGAGCGTTCGCTTGCGGAACGTGGATGCGGATGTCATATCCGTCTACCTCTCTATTGGAAAGAACGCGGGGATTGGGCGGATCACGCGAAAGCCCCGGCTGTATGTGTCCTTGGTAACACATCGGACGCGGTGCGGACCAATCCCGAGAGCCCAAACCGGGGAATGTTTACGCATCTGCAACACTCGAAGTCGCGGCGGCCACGCTGGACTACTCGGTGCGGAGCGCTCGGCGTTCCGCTTCGATACGCACGAGCTCGACCTGCAGAGCACGGTACTTCTCCGGCTCGGTCGCCGCATCCGTCCGCTGAGACTGGCCGAGCAGTTCGGCCTTTCGTCGCAGCAGGTCGCGGGCGATCAGGTCGGTGGTCACCGCCTGGCAATACAGGGTGAGCTCGCGTCCCTCGCGCTCGGGAAGCGGGGCGAGCCCGAGCTCCTTCACGAGCGTCGAGAACGGGGAGGGCACCTCCTCGATCACGCGCGCAAGCCAGCCGGTCGAATCGACGTCGTCCATGCTCGCCATCACGCCGTCGCGCACCACCGCGAGGGAGGGGTTCGTGAAGGCGACCTGGCTGGCACGCTCCAAGAGACCACGGCCGATGAGTGCGGGCTGTTGAAGCATCGCCATCAGCGCGTCCCGTTCGAGCCGCGTGGCCGGGTCGGTCGGAAGATGCACGAGCGACGGCCCGCGCTCAGCCGCGGGGGCGACGACCTCCGGCTCGCCAAATCTCCGGACCTCGCGAGAGATCTCGGGCGTTCGAGCGCGGGCCGCGATCACGGCCCGGCCCACCTCGTCGGGGTCCATTCCGAGCCAGCCGGCCAGGTTGCGCACGTAGCCGATGTTGAGAGCCTGGTCACGGATGCCCGCCACCACGGGAGCGGAAGCCCGAAGGGCCGCGACCCGACCTTCGACGGTGTCGAGATCGTGGCCGGCGAGAACGCGGCGGATCATGAACTCGAACATCGGCTTCTTGCCCTTCACCAGGCGACGCACGGCGTCGTCCCCGTGTTCGAGCCGGAGGTCGCAGGGGTCGAGTCCACCGCTCGCGACGGCCACGAAGGTCTGGGCGGCGAAGCGCTGCTCCTCGGTGAAGGCACGGCTCGCCGCCTTCTGACCCGCCTCATCCGGGTCGAAGGTGAAGACCACCTCTCCCGTACCGCTGGTGTCGACGTTGTCGACGTCTCCCAGAAGCCGGCGGACCACCTTGATGTGGTCGACCCCGAAGGCCGTGCCGCAGGTTGCGACGGCCGTAGTGACCCCGGCGAGGTGGCAGGCCATGACATCGGTGTAGCCCTCCACGATCACGACCTGGCGCCCACGGGAGATGTCCCGTTTGGCGAGGTCGAGACCGTAGAGCACCTGCGACTTGTGGTAGACAGCGGTCTCGGGGGTGTTGAGGTATTTGGGCCCGGTGTCGTCATCCAGAAGCTTTCGCGCTCCGAAGCCGAGGGTCTGCCCGGTGACGTCACGGATCGGCCACACCAGGCGTCCTCGAAAACGGTCGTAGCTCCCGCCGCGCTCGCTCTGACCGAGCAGGCCAGAGGCCACCAGTTCCGCCTCGGAGAATCCCAGGGCTTTCAAATGCGGCGAGAGGCCGGACTTCGGGGCGAATCCGACCCCGAATCGCTCCGCCGCAGACGCGTCGAAGCCACGGGCCCCGAGGAAACTGCGCCCGGCCTCCGCTTCGGGGCGGGAGAGCTGGGCGACGAAGAACTCGGCCGCGGCCCGGTTCGCCGCAAAGATTCGGGCCCGGTTGCCGTGGTCGCTGTTCGCCTGGCCACCGTCTTCATAGTGGAGTTCGAAGCCGACCCTCGCGGCCATGCGCTCGACCGCCTCGGTGAAGGTCGTATGGTCCAGCTTCTGCAGGAACGAGAAGACGTCCCCGTCCTCTCCACAGCCGAAACAGTGGTACCGCCCGACTTGCGGGCGCACGTGGAAACTCGGGCTGCGTTCGTCGTGGAATGGGCACAGGCCCTTCAGCGAACCGACGCCGGCGCCCTTGAGCGCAACGTAGTCGCTGACGACATCCGCGATGTTGATGCGCGCGCGTACCTCGTCGATATCGTTTCGTCGAATGAGGCCGGGCACCCGTCGATTCTACGGTCGCCCGTCGCCGCCTCCGCTGTCGGCGGCCCCGCTGTGCAACTCCGCGCGGCTGAGTGACACTCGCGCCCGAACGTTCGGGCGCGAGTGTCACTCAGCGCGGCGGAGAGGCGAGGGGAGCGCGGACGCCGGTCCGTCAGCCGACGATGCGCTCGTGCCAGGCCATCGCGGACTGGTCCGTGAGAGAGGCCACCTGGTCCACAACGACGCGCTTCCGCCCCGCGTCCGTCGCCGCGGCCCGCCAGTCGGCGGCGAACCCGGGGTCGAGGGACGTCTCGCCCCGAACCAAGAGCACCGATGCGAGCTCCACGAGCACCTCGCGCTGCCGCGTGTAAATGGGCTGACGAGTGTTCTTCGACATCACGAAGGCGGCGACGATGCCCTTCAGCACAGCGATCTCGGCACGGATCTCGCGGGGCACGATGATGTCCGCCCCGAAGCGGATGAGGCTCCCGCCATCCTGCACGCGCGTGGCATGCACTGCGGCCGCGGCGAAGCGTCCGATGAGCTGGCTCGTCAGGTTCTTGAGTCGCCCTTGGGCCGGCCTGCTGCCGTCCCAGCTGTCGAGCCAGACGTCGAGGGAATCCAGGCGGTCGAAGGCGGAGATGAGTTCGCCGTGGTCGAGCTCACCCCCGATCCAGACGAACATCGAATCGACCAGGGCGTCGTGGTTCACCCGTGCGCCGAGCGCCTTGACGTCGATGTAGCCGCTGACAACCGCATCCTCGAAGTCATGCACCGAGTACGCGATGTCGTCGGAGAGGTCCATCACCTGGGCCTCGATGCAGAGACGCCGTTCCGGGGCTCCGTCGCGAAGCCAGTGGAAGGCGTCCACGTCGTCGGCATAAAATCCGAACTTGGCGCGGCCGCTCGGGTCTCCCACCGAAGCGGACTCGGGCCACGGATACTTGCAGCTCGCATCGAGACTCGCCCGGGTGAGGTTCAGGCCGTAGGATCGGCCGTCCGGTCCGAAGACCTTTGGCTCGATGCGGGTCAGCAGGCGAAGCGTCTGGGCGTTGCCCTCGAACCCGCCGATGTCCGCCGCCCAGGCGTTGAGGGCACGCTCCCCATTGTGGCCGAAGGGCGGATGCCCGAGGTCGTGGGCGAGGCACGCCGTGTCGACGACATCCGGATCCAGTCCGAGACTCGTCGCGAGCTCGCGTCCGACCTGCGCCACCTCGAGCGAATGGGTGAGCCGGTTGCGAGCGAAGTCGAGGCCGGCTGCCGGGCTCAGAACCTGAGTTTTCGCGGCAAGGCGACGCAGGGCGCTCGAGTGCAGCAGACGGGCTCGATCCCGCGCGAAGTCGCTACGACGGCTGGAATGCTGCTCCGGATACCAGCGCGCCGCGTCCCGCTCGGAGTAGGTCTCAGCCACCGCTGTTATGGATCTCTGCGTCGGCGACCTCGGCACGCTGCGTGTCGGCGAGTTCCCGGCTATCCAGCCAGCCGGGCGGCAGTGAGGTGCGCTTCGGCGTGCCGGCACGCCCTCGCGGGCCTTCCGCGTCCGCCCCGGGGTACGGCAGCGTCCAGTCGAGGCGGCCGAGCAGGTCGTCCAGCTGCTGAAGACTCTCCACCGTGGCGAGCGAGGAGCGAACGTCGCCGCCCACCGGGTAGCCCTTGAAATACCAGCCGATGTGCTTGCGAATATCGCGGCAGGCGTGATCCTCGTCGCCGTCGAAGAAGTCCACGAGGAGTTCGGTGTGACGGCGCAGCGTCGCGGCGACCGTTCCGAGCGAGGGCTGGGGGATCGCGGACTCACCGGCGAACGCCGAGGCGAGTTCGGCGAACAGCCACGGGCGACCGAGACAGCCGCGGCCGACGACGACCCCGTCGCATCCGGTCTCCTCGACCATCCGGATCGCGTCCGCCCCCGACCAGATGTCGCCGTTGCCGAGGATCGGAACGCCACCGATCGTCTCCTTCAACGTCGCGATGGCTGACCAGTCGGCCTGACCGCTGTAGAACTCGGATGCCGTGCGCGCGTGCAGTGCGATGCTCGCGACCCCGGCACCCTCGGCGATGCGACCGGCCTCGAGGTAGGTGAGATGGGCGGAGTCGATGCCCTTGCGCATCTTGATTGTGAGCGGAAGATCCCCCGCGGCGCTCACCGCGCCTTCCACGATCTCCCGAAACAGGTCGAGCTTCCACGGAAGCGCGGCTCCCCCGCCCTTGCGGGTGACCTTGGGAACGGGGCATCCGAAGTTCAGGTCGATGTGGTCCGCTCGGTCTTCCGCGACGAGCATCGTCACCGCTTCGGACACGGTCTTCGGGTCGACGCCGTAGAGCTGGATGCTGCGCGGCGTCTCGGACTCGTGATGCTTGATGAGGCGCATCGATCCCTCGGTACGTTCGACCAGAGCTCGGCTGGTGATCATCTCCGAGACATAGAGTCCGGCGCCGAATTCGCGGCAGAGCCGACGGAACGCGGTGTTGGTGATGCCGGCCATCGGGGCGAGCACGACGGGAACAGCGAGCTCGAGCGGCCCGATCTGCAGGCTCCGGAGAGGAGCGGCTGTCATGGTCATCCCCCAATTCTCTCAGGCAAAGGGGAAACCGACGTGACAGTGCGGGCCGGACGGGAGCGGGATGTCCCGGATGCGGCGGCTCGCGATGCGCGGATCGACGTGGTTCGCCCGTGCCGCGACACCCGTCAGCGGCGCGATCGTCGTCAGCGGCGCGATCGTCGGGTGGGCGCCTCGACTCGAGGAGCGCGTAACCCCACCATCGCCGCGCCGAGTGACACGCGCGCCCGAAGTTTCGGGCGCGCGTGTCACTCGCGGGGGCGTAGGGCGGCTAGACGGAGTCTTCGTCGAGACGACGGTTCACCACGGCCTGCACATGGTGGTCCGGGATCGCGCAGAAGTCGCCGTCGCATCCCGGGGCGGTCGGTGCGCCGACTATGGTCAGCGGAGTCGTTGCGGCATCCGTCACTAGATGGTCCCTCGTTCGGTTCGTGCCTGTTCGAGCACGCTAGCGAAGGTCGTCGAATCCTGCGCCCCCGACACCCCGTATCGGCCCTCGATCACGAAAAACGGCACACCCCGGATGCCATACGCGGCGGCCTGAGCGACGTCTGCCGTGACATCCGCCCGGTAGGTCTCGTCGGTCAACACCCGCAGGACCTCCTCCCGGTCGAGACCGATCTCGGCCGCGAGGTCCGCGAGGTCGTCGATGCGCCCCACATGGCGGCCGTCCACAAAATATGCCTTGAGCAGCCGCTCGGTCATGTCGAGCTGGCGGCCCTTCGCCTTCGCGTAGTGGAGGAGTTCGTGCGCCTTGATCGTGTTGGTCTGGTGGACGTGGTCGTAGTCGTAGGCGAGACCAACGGAAGCCGCGACATCGGTGACGTTCGCGAGCATCTTGGTGACCTGCTCCACCGGAATCCCCTTGCGCTGGCTGAGATAGTCTGCGGGACTGCCGTCGAAGTCCACCGGCGTATCCGGTGCCAGTTCGAAGGAGTGGTACTCGACCTCTACCTCCCCGTCGAATTGGAGCACGCCCGCTTCGAACTTCCGTTTGCCGATGTAACACCACGGGCATTGGACGTCGGACCAGATATCGACCCGGACGGGCCGCAGTGCGGTTGGGGTACTCACCTGTGGTGCAACGCCCCGAGAGTGCGGCTATTCCCCGCCGGTCACGCTCCCACGAGGCGCTCGGAGAGATACCCGACCACCCGATCAAGGGAGATCCGCTCCTGTGCCATCGAATCCCGCTCGCGCACGGTCACGGCGCTGTCCTCGAGCGTGTCGAAGTCCACGGTGATGCAGAACGGCGTGCCGATCTCGTCCTGGCGACGATAGCGGCGGCCGATCGCGCCGGCATCGTCGAACTCGATCTCCCAATACCTGCGCAGATCTGCGGCGAGGGATCGGGCGGCCGGAGACAGCTGTTCGTTGCGCGACAGCGGAAGCACGGCCACCTTCACCGGCGCGAGGCGGCGATCGAGACGCAACACCGTGCGCTTGTCGACACCACCCTTCGTGTTGGGGGCCTCATCCTCGTGGTACGCATCCACGAGAAACGCCATCAGAGCGCGAGTGAGCCCGAAGGCCGGTTCGATCACGAAGGGGATCCACCGTTCGTTCTTGGCCTGGTCGAAGTAGGAGAGGTCGATCCCCGAGCCCTGGGAATGGGTCTTCAGGTCGAAGTCGGTGCGGTTCGCGACCCCCATGAGCTCGCCCCACTCGCTTCCGGCGAAACGGAAGCGGTATTCCAGGTCGACGGTGCGCTTCGAGTAGTGCGAGAGCTTCTCCAGCGGATGCTCGAATCGGCGGATGTTTCCGGGGGCGATGCCGAGGTCGGCGAACCACGCCTCGCACGCATCGATCCAGTATTCGAACCAGCCGTCGTCGGTGCCCGGCTCCACAAAGAACTCCATCTCCATCTGCTCGAACTCGCGCGTGCGGAAAATGAAATTGCCTGGCGTGATCTCGTTGCGGAAGCTCTTGCCGACCTGGGCGATACCGAAGGGGGGTTTCAGACGCGAGGTGGCGAGCACGTTGGCGAAGTTGGTGAAGATGCCTTGGGCGGTCTCGGGGCGCAGGTAGTGCATCCCCTCCTCGTTGTCGACCGGGCCGAGGAAGGTCTTGAGCAGCCCGGAGAAGTTCTGCGGCTCGGTCCACGAGCCCGGCTGCCCGGTGTCGGGGTCTTTGATGTCGGCGAGGCCGTTGACCGGCGGATGCCCGTGCTTCTCCTCGTACGCCTCGATCAGGTGGTCCGCGCGGAAGCGCTTGTGGGTGTGCAACGACTCCACCAGCGGGTCGCTGAAGACATCGACGTGCCCGGAGACCTCCCAGACGCGTCGGGGAAGGATGACGGCGGAGTCCAGCCCCACGACGTCGTCGCGTCCCTGCACCATGAACTTCCACCACTGGCGCTTGATGTTTTCCTTGAGCGCTGTTCCGAGCGGCCCGTAGTCCCAGGCGGAACGGGAACCACCGTAGATCTCTCCGGATTGGAAGACGAACCCCCGACGCTTGGCGAGATTGATGACGGGATCGAGCGGGGAGGCGTTGGCCACGAAGAACTCCAAAGGTCAGCCGCGCTGGATGCGCGGTCGCAGGGCAAGCCCCAATCCTAGTTTGTGCGACCGGAGCCGATCGTGGCGATCGCGCGGGGCAGCTCCCTCGCGACGACGGCCAATTCCTCGGCTCCGACACCCTCGCCGAAGCTGAAACGAACGGCGGTCTGGGCGAGGACCGGGCCGATCCCCAGGGCGAGGAGCACCGCGGATGGCTCGTCGCTTCCCGCCGCGCAGGCCGAGCCGCTCGAGCACACGATTCCCCGACGCTCGAGCTCGAGCACGATCGCCTCTCCGCTCGTTCCCGCAAAGGTGAAGGACGCACTCCCGGCGAGGCGGCGAGTTGCTGAGCCGGTGAGGCGAGCACCGGGAACAGCGACGAGGATGTCGCGGATGAAGACGTCCCGAGCATCGGCGAGACCGACGGTCGTGGTCGTGCGCGACCGTTCCGCCAGCTCGAGAGCGACCGCGAGACCGACGACCCCCGCCACATTCTCGGTGCCCGAACGCCGGCCCCGCTCCTGCCCGCCCCCGTGGATGAGCGGTTCAACGACGATCCGCGACGCCAGGAAGACCGCGCCGACACCCTTCGACGCGCCGAACTTGTGGCCGGAGATGCTGAGCGCATTCACGCCGAGTTCGCGCACGTCGAGAGGGAGCGAACCGGGGGCCTGCACCGCATCGGTGTGCACCGCGGCACCGACGAGGCTGGCGGCGCGCGCGATCTCCGCGATCGGCTGCACGGTGCCGACCTCGTTGTTGGCGTACATCACACTGACGAGAGTGGTGTCGGGCCGGAGAGTGTCTGCGACCTCGCGCGGATCGACCAGCCCATCGCGGTCCACGCCGAGGCGGGTGATCTCGAAGCCATGGAACCGCTCGAGATAGCCGCAACTCTCGAGCACCGCCGGGTGCTCGATGGAAGTAGTCACGATGTGGCGACCGCGGGGCTCGGCCAACGCGATGCCCGTGACCGCGAGGTTCGCCCCCTCGGTGCCGCCCGAGGTGAACACGACCTCCGAGGCCCGGCAGCCGAGGACCGCCCCCACCCGAGCGCGGGCATCCGCAAGGGCAGCGGCTGCGGATGCCCCGGCCTCGCCGTGACTCGAGGGGTTGCCGAACTCCGCGGTGAGGTGGGGCCACATCGCCTCGAGCACCTCTCGGCGAACGGCCGTCGTCGCGGCGGAGTCGAGGTAGATCACGGCTGGTCGAGCGCGCTACCGAGCCCGATATCGAGACCGAGGTCGAGGGATCGAACGCTGTGCGTGAGGGCACCGACCGAGATGATGTCGACCCCGGTACGGGCGATCGCCGCGACGGTGTCGAGGGTCACGGAGCCGCTCGCCTCGATCAGCGCCCGGCCGGCGATGAGGTCAACCCCCTCGCGAAGCTGCTCGACGCTGAAGTTGTCGAGCATGATCGTGTCCACGCCCGCGGCGAGCACGGACTCGATCTGATCGATCCGGTCAACCTCGACCTCGAGATGCACGGTGTGGCCGAGTCGGGCGCGCACTTCCCGCAACGCCTCCGTGAGGTCGCGCCCACCCGCGGTGAGCACCGCGAGATGATTGTCCTTCGCCATCACCGCGTCGGAGAGCGAAAACCGGTGGTTGAATCCCCCGCCACAGAGCACGGCATGGCGTTCGAGGGCGCGCAGGCCCGGCGTGGTCTTGCGGGTGTCGACGATGCGGGCCGCGGTGCCGGCCGTCTCGGCGACGTACCGGGCGGTGAGGGTGGCGATTCCGCACATCCGCTGCGTGAAGTTGAGACCGACCCGTTCGGCCGTGAGCACGGCGCGGGCGGGTCCCGTCACCTCGGCAAGCACCGCACCGGTCTCGAATGATGCGCCGTCCTCGGCCACTCCGATCACCCGGATGCGGGCATCCGTGAGTCTCATCGCGGCCGCGAAGACCGCACCACCGGCGAACACCCCCGGTTCACGTGCGACAAGGCTGGCCGTGGCCGAGGCTCCCTCCGGGACGAGCGACTGCGAGGTGATGTCGCCCCACGGGGCGTCCTCGGCTAGCGCCATCCGCACGACCGGTTCGATCTGGTTAGCCGAGAGCATTGCTGGTGTCCTTCGCGATGGTGGAGCGTTGCCCGTCCGCGGGGGGCTGCACGGTCGCGACACGCACGGTCGCGGCACGCACCGTCGTGACTCGCGCCGTCGTGACTCGCGCCGTCGCGGCATGCCCCGTCGCGGCATGCCCCGTCGCGGCACGCCCCTTCGCGACACGCACCGTCGAATGCCGAGCGAAGCGCGGATCCGCCTCGGGATGGTCGTCCCGGTAGTGGGAACCCCGGGACTCCCGACGGGCCAGCGCCGCCCCAACGAGA
Organism: Frigoribacterium sp.; assembly: GCA_031360325.1. Classification (GTDB taxonomy): domain Bacteria; phylum Actinomycetota; class Actinomycetes; order Actinomycetales; family Microbacteriaceae; genus Lacisediminihabitans. The sequence continues at coordinate 40,100 of JANMBI010000084.1, forward strand.
AGGCGGGCGAGTTCGAGCAGGTTGCGATCTTCGAGGGCTGCGAACGAGTGCCCGGACGGCGCGCTCCAGCCGGCGAGGCGTGTGCGGGCGGATTCCAAGCCCTCCGCCGAGCGGAACAGTCCGGCGTCCTCCCACAGCAGAGTTTGAAGCTCGGCGCGTGCGAACAGCCGGCCCGCGGGCGCGACGGGCACGGAGACGACAGTGTCTGCCGGCGCGGGTGCCTCCGGCCACGGCTCGCCGAGCGAGTCCACCGACCGCCAGGCGAACACGAGTGACTCCAGAAGCGAATTGGAGGCCAGTCGGTTGGCTCCGTGCGCTCCCGTGCTTGCCACTTCCCCCACCGCGTAGAGACCGGGCAGGGTGCTTCGCCCCCTCAGGTCGGTTTCGATGCCACCCATCCAGTAGTGGGCGGCCGGGGTCACCGGGATCGACTCTCGTGACCAATCGAACCCGTGTTCCCGGCACACCCGGTCGATGCCCGGGAAGCGACCGGCGAGAAAAGCGCCCCCGAGACCGGTCGCGTCGAGCCGCACCGGCGCACCACCCTGGGCTGCCATCTGGCGGGCGATACCTCGGGCGACCACGTCGCGGGGCGCGAGTTCGGCATCCGGATGCCAGTCCGCCATGAATCGGCGGCCGGTCGCGTCGAGCAGCAGTGCACCCTCGCCGCGCACCGCTTCGGACACCAGGAAGTTGCCTGGCACCGCGAGCGAGGTGGGATGGAACTGGTAGAGCTCGACATCGGCGAGGCGGGCACCGGCCCGGAAGGCCGCTGCGGCGCCATCGCCGGTGGCCAGCGAAGGATTGGTGGTGTGGGCGTAGAGCTGGCCGGCTCCCCCGCTCGCCAGGATCACGGATTCCGCCTCGAGCCGGGACACCGCGCCAGCGGCATCCACGGTCTCGACCCCGTGTACTCGCCCGTCGGCGACGAGCAGCTCGCGAACGAAGGTGAACTCGAGGATGCGCACGCTCGATGCGCGCACCGCTCGCACGAGGGCGCTCTCGATGCCGGCGCCGGTCGCGTCTCCGCCCGCGTGCAGGATTCGCGCACGGGAGTGCGCCGCCTCGCGACCCCGCGCGAGCACCCCGTTCTCTCGGTCGAACTCGACTCCGAGAGCGAGCAGGTCCCGAATGCGTTCCGGCCCCTCGGCGCAGAGGATCGCGACCGCCTCCCGCGAGTTGAGCCCGGCGCCCGAGGCCAGGGTGTCGTCGATGTGGGCGCCGACGCTGTCATCGGGGAACATCACCGCGGCGATGCCGCCCTGGGCATAGCGGGTGTTGCTCTCGCCGAGCTCCGCCTTGGTCACGAGGGTGACCGAGTGCGTCCGCGCGGCCCGAAGCGCCGCGACGAGTCCGGCGATGCCGGTACCGACGACGATGATGCCTGCCTTCTGACCGCGAGTCGGCACGGTCAGTCCCCGATCACTTCGGACGGCGCCACGGGAGCGCCGGGCTGGGCCGCGAGCATCCGCTCCAGGGCGATCCGGGCCGGTGCGGCCACCGACTCTGGCACCCTGATCCGATTGAGCATCTCGCCGCGCACGAGGGCCTCGAGCACCCAGGCGAGGTAGCCGGGGTGGATGCGGTACATCGTGGAACACGGGCAGACCACCGGGTCGAGGCTGAAGATGGTGTGCTTGGGGTACTGCGCCGCCAGCCGGTTGACCATGTTGATCTCGGTGCCGATCGCGAAGGTTGTCGGCTCGGTCGCCGCGGCGATGGCCTTGCCGATGAAGTCCGTGGAGCCGGCGGCGTCCGCGGCGTCGACGACCTCCATCGGGCATTCGGGGTGCACGAGCACGGTCACGCCCGGGAATTCGGCGCGCGCCGTTTCGATCTGTCCGACGGTGAAGCGCTTGTGCACCGAACAGAAGCCGTTCCACAGGATGACGCGGGCATCCGCCAGCACGGCGTCGCTGTTGCCCCCGAACGGCTTGCGCGCATTCCACATCGGCATGCGTTGGAGCGGAACACCCATGGCCTTCGCGGTGTTGCGCCCCAGGTGCTGGTCGGGGAAGAACAGCACCCGCTGGCCGCGCTCGAACGCCCACTCGAGCACGATCGCGGCGTTGGACGAGGTGCAGACGATGCCGCCGTGGTCTCCGCAGAATCCCTTGAGCGCGGCGGAGGAGTTCATGTAGGTGACCGGGATGACCGGCACCCGACCGTCCGCATCCGGCTGCGTTCCGTAGAGCCCGGTGAGCTGCTCCCAGCATTCCTCGACCGAGTCGATGTCGGCCATGTCGGCCATCGAGCATCCGGCGGCGAGGTTCGGCAGGATCACCGACTGGTGGGGGCCGGCGAGGATGTCGGCGGTCTCGGCCATGAAGTGCACGCCGCAGAAGACGATCGCCTCGGCCGCCGATGCGGAGCGGGCCGCGTTGGCGAGCTGGAAGGAGTCGCCGACGAAGTCCGCGAAGTGCACGACCTCATCGCGCTGGTAGAAGTGCCCGAGCACGACGACACGGTCGCCGAGCGTCTGCTTCGCGGCGTGGATGCGATCGGCGAGCTGTTGGTTGGACGCGGTGCGGTACTCCTCTGGCAGTTGGCCCTGGCGCGGACTTCCGGCCGGGATGATCTCGCCCATCGACGAACCGGGTCCGTACCCCGGCTCGGGCCCACGGTCGATCACCCACGGGCCGTCGGCGAGGTCGGGGCTGCAGACGGCGCCCTGGATCGCTCCGGTGCGGATGAGCTGGATGGTGGTGTCGACTGATGACACGGTTTCTCCCTGGTGTGCGGCTAGGAACGAGCCAACGGCCCGCGGTCGGTGAGCTCGGCCGCTCCGTTGTACCGATAGAGCCTCGGCGGTCGATGGCGCCCGCCGGCGAGGTGCTCGCCGGTGGCGATGATCGCCGGCGAGGACTCCATCTGGCGCCGGAAGTTCGCCGGGTCGAGGGCCCGGCACAGCACGGCTTCGTGCACGTGGCGAAGTTCGGCCAGGGTGAAGGTCTCACCGAGGAAGGCATGGGCGATCCGGCTGTACTCCACCTTGGTGCGCAGTCGCCAGAGGGCGTACTCGACGATGGCGTTGTGGTCGAAGGCGAGCGGAGGCAGGTCGTCGGCGGGGAACCAGCGCACGTTCTCCCCCACGGCCGCGAGCTTGGCCTCCTCGGAGCGCACGAGGGCCCAGTAGACGATGGAGACCACGCGGTCGCTCGGCGACCGGTCGATCTCCCCGAAGGCGTAGAGCTGCTCGAGATAGGTGGGGCTCAGCGCCGTGGTGTCAAGCAGGTGGCGCCCGGCGGCGCCCTCGAGGCCCTCGGCGCTGTCGATCGGTCCTCCCGGCAACGCCCACCGGCCGGAGAACGGCTCGCGGATGCGGCGGACGAGGGGCAGCCGAAGCGACGCCGCCCCGCCGTCGCTGTCGGCCTTGAGCGCGAAGACCACCGTGGATACGGCGAGCGACACGGGGGCCGCGTCGTGCTGGGGGGCGCTGTCGTTCATGGTCACCCCGCGATCGAATTAGTAATGGTCAATCTGACTCTAACATGACCGGATTCGATGCGACGATGACAACGAGGACGGTCGCTCTGTCGAGTCATCCCGGAAAGGTCGATGACGCGGGCCGGTGTGGAGCACCGCCCGTCCGCGAATGCGACAAATCGAAGCGGGGCACGAGCGGGTTTTCGGGCGAGAGTGGCCGCACCTACTCGCGGCTCGAACCGGGCGGGAGCGCCATCGGCCCGAGCGACCTGGACTCCGTGGGTCGCGGGTGATTTCAGGGGCGCAGTGCCGCCACCACGGCCGCGACATCCGACTCGTCATTCCACAGGTGGAACGACGCGCGAAGCCGCCCGGCGCGGCCCGATGCCTTGACACCGGCGGCGATCAGTCGGTGCAGATCGGAGGCATCCGGATCCGCCCAGGTCACGATCGCCTGGTGCTGCTGCGGGATGCCGAGACCGTCGCAGAGGAAATCGCCGAGACCGCTCGTATAGGCCCAGACCTCCGCGATGTCGAGCTCGGAGAAGAGGCGGATGGCCGGCTCCGCACCCACCCAGGCCGGCCAGGCCGGCGAGACGTCGAAGGCGCGGGCGTCCGCCGCCAGGGCCATGTTCGGACCGTAGCAGGACTGCCAGACATCCGCGCCAGCGTACCAGCCGGCCTGGAGCGGACGCAGCCGCTCCTGAAACCGCTCGCTCAGCGTGAGGAAGGCGACCCCGCGCGGGGCGCACAGCCACTTGTAGGCGTGGCACACCGTGACGTCGAAGAGCGAGGCATCCACCGGGTGGACGCCGGCGGACTGGGTGGCGTCGCAGAACGTATAGGTGTCGTGGGCGTGCGCCGCGGCGACGATGGCCGGAACATCCGCCACGACTCCGGTGGACGACTGGATGTGGGAGAAGACGACGAGCCAGGTGTCGTCGGAGATGGACGCGGCGAGGTCGGCGAGCGCGACGGTGCGCACGCGGATACCGGGCCTCTGCAGGAACGGGAAGACGATGGAGGAGAAGTCTCCGGCGACGCTGAGCACCTCGGCACCATCCGGCACTCCGGCCGCGATAACGCTGGTGATCACCGAGGTCTGAGATCCGGTGCCGACGCGATGCGGCGAGACGCCGACCAGCTTCGCGTAGTAGCCGCGCGTGCGTTCGACGACGGCGTCATAGTCCATGGGGTCCCGCTTTGCGGCGGCCCACAGGTCGAGGTCGGCTTTCTGGGCGGCGACCGTCTCTCGGGTCGGAATTCCGATCGACGCCGCCGCGAGGAAACCCCTCGATGGCTCGAAGCTCGCCCGGGCATGCTGCAGTTCGCGGGAGAGAGCGGGTCGCGTCGCGATCGTCATTGCTCCAGCATGACGCCGGCTCAATCATGCGACAAGAGCATACTTTTGATAGAACCAATAACATTATGTGATGACACTCGCCTGCGATCCGCGACTCGACCTGCAGACGATCCGGATCGTGCGCGCGATCGCGGATGCCGGCACGATAACCGGCGCCGCGCGGCTGCTCGGCTACAGCCAGCCGGCGG
>JANMBI010000114.1:0-1887 GCA_031360325.1 Frigoribacterium sp.
ATTGATGGCGGGGACATCAATCACCGAAACCTCGCCTGAATGGCGCATCGCCGACGGGCTGACCCCCTATCCTCAGGCGTTGGACACAATGGCGGCGCACGTGGCTTCCATCCGCGCCGGCACCGCGGGCGAACTCGTCTGGCTGGTGGAACACCCGCCACTGTATACCGCCGGCACATCGGCAAAACCCGAGGAATTGCGCCAGCCGGACCGCTTCCCGGTCTACGCCGCCGGGCGCGGCGGGCAATGGACCTATCACGGCCCAGGCCAGCGCACCGCCTATGTGATGCTGGACCTGAACCGCCGCCACGGCCTAGTGCCGGCGCGCGACGTGCGCTGCTTCGTGAACGGGCTGGAGGAATGGCTGATCCGCGCGCTGGATCGCTTCAACATTCGCGGCGAGCGGCGGGTCGGCCGCGTCGGCATCTGGGTGGCCGACCGCGCCGCCGGCACCGAGGCCAAGATCGGCGCGATCGGCGTGCGCGTGACCCGCTGGGTCACCTGGCATGGCGTGGCGCTGAACGTGGAGCCGGATTTGTCGCATTTTTCCGGCATCATCCCCTGCGGGGTCGCCGAACACGGGGTCACCAGCCTTCACAAGCTCGGCATCTCCGCGACCATGGCGGAAGCCGATGTCGCGTTGCGCCAGGCGTGGGACGAGGTTTTTGGCCACTCTCCCGCCGCGATGCAGGCGGAAACCTGCCCCATTTCCGCCACCCCGTTGCCCGCACCATAGCGTTCGGTCCGAATCGGGTGCGTGCCGTAGCGTGCCAGGCCATTGGACCTTATTTTGCTCCGGAGAGCCCTCATGTCGCGCGTTCAGAGTGCCGTCATCCAGGCCCTTGCGGTATCCGCCCTATTGGTGCTGGCGGGCCAACCCGCCGCGGCTCAGTCCGAGCAGCAGGCGCTGGTCGATCGTGCCACCCTGGCCGCGCAGGACATCGTCGGTCCGCAAGACGCCATCGATCAGAAAAGCCAGCTGCGCCAGGCGCGCGCGGTGATGATCTGCCCGCGGGTCTTCAAGGTCAGCTTCTTCATCGGCGGCGAGGGCGGCGGCTGCGTGCTGGTGGCGCGCGATGGCGGCGGTTCCTGGTCCTATCCGGCGTTCTACGGCATGACCAGCGGCAGCATCGGCCTGCAGATCGGCATCCAGGACAGCGAGTTCATGATGATGATCCTGACCGACAAGGGCCTTAACGCGGTGCTCGACAGCCAGTTCAAGATCGGCGGCGATGTCTCCATCGCCATTGCCGACATGGGCGCCGGGGTGGCCGGTTCCACCACGGCCGCGGCCGGCGCCGATATCGTCGCCTTCTCCAAGACCCGCGGCCTGTTCGCCGGCGCCTCGCTGCAAGGCAGCCTGATGTCGGTGCGCAGCGAGTGGAACCGCGCCTATTACGGCCAGGACCTGGCATCGCGAAACATCGTGATCGGCATGCAGGGTGCCAACCAGGGCGCCGACCCGCTGCGCGAGGTGCTGACCCGCAGCGGCGCCGGGCAGGCGGGCCTATCCGGCGCGCAGCCCAGTCCCCCACCCGAAAGGCTGGCCCCGTTACCTGCGCAGCCGGCGGCACGCGGCACCGTGCAGCAACAGAACCTCGGTTCCCCAACCGGCGCGCCCCAGACCTTGCAGCTGCCCAAACGCCCGTAGCGCAGCTGCCCAAGCGCCAGTAGCGCTTCCGTCCGCGGGCGGAGCGGCCTAGTCTGGCGGCGAATGAACGAGCCCGCGCCATTCTGGAAGACCAAAGCCCTGTCGCAGATGACCTCTGACGAGTGGGAATCGCTCTGCGACGGCTGCGGGCGGTGCTGCCTGCACAAGCTGCGCTTCGAGGAGACCGGCGACCTCGCCTACACCAACGTTGCCTGCCGGCTGCTCGACCTCGGCAC
>JANMBI010000116.1:0-11819 GCA_031360325.1 Frigoribacterium sp.
TGACCGCGGCTATCTGCCGATCGGAAACAAGCAGGACCGGCCGGACACCGTCCCGTCGCCGAGATCCGGCCCGGTCACCGTCGTCGCCCGACTTCAGGCGGGTGAACCGAGACTCGCGGGGCGAACCGACACCTCGGGCGAGCTCGCCACCATTCATCTTCCCGACGTTGCGCGGCTCATCGGCAAACCCACCTACACTGGCGCCTACGGGCTCATGGTTTCGGAGTCTCCTGCCGCTGCCGTGCGCCCGACCCCTCAGCCTGAGCCCCAGCTCGACGAGGGATTACATATTTCCTATGCCATCCAGTGGGTGATCTTCGGTCTCATGGCATTTTTCGGCCTGTGGTACGCGATCCGGCAGGAGTACCGGATGCGCAACGCCGAAGATCCCGAAGAGCAGCAGCGCGCCGAGGTTCGAGAGCGAAGGAAGCTCACGAAACCCCCGAGCGACAGTGAGATCGAGGACGAGCTCCTCGAACCCACCGAATCTCGATAGGCCTCCTGGACGACCTGCCCCAGCGGCCCACCGCCCCCGTTTCGACCGGCGCTGGGGCAAATCAAACTACGCGAGGGCGACCAGCTCCGCGTAGTCGCGGTTCCAGAGGTCTTCCGTCCCGTCGGGCAGGATGAGTACGCGCTCCGGATTCAACGCTTCCACGGCACCCTCGTCGTGGCTCACCAGGACGACCGCTCCCGAATAGTTCGCCAGGGCGTCGAGGATCTCGAGCCGACTGGCAGGATCCAGGTTGTTTGTCGGCTCGTCGAGGAGGAGCACGTTCGCGCCGGAGACGACGATCATGGCGAGCGCGAGGCGGGTCTTCTCTCCCCCCGACAGCACCCCGGCAAGCTTGGTGGCGTCATCCCCCGAGAACAGAAACGAGCCGAGCACTCGCCGCGCTTCGGTCTCCGTGATGTTCGGCGACGACGACACCATGTTCTGCAGCACCGAGCGCTTCACGTCGATGGTTTCGTGCTCCTGGGCGTAGTACCCGATCCGAAGTCCGTGCCCCGGCTCGAGCTGGCCGGTGTCCGGCTGGTCGACGCTCGCAAGGATGCGGAGCAGCGTGGTCTTTCCGGCGCCGTTGAAGCCGAGGATCACCACTTTCGACCCTCGGTCGATGGCCAGATCCACCGCGGTGAAGATTTCGAGCGACCCGTAGCTCTTCGAAAGGTTGGATGCCATCAGCGGCGTGCGTCCGCACGGCGCCGGATCGGGGAATCGCAGTTTGGCCACCCGGTCGACGGCACGCACCTCATCGAGTCCGGAGAGCATCTTCTCGGCACGACGCACCATCTGGTGGGCTGCGGCGGCCTTGGAGGCTTTGGCACCGAATTTGGCCGCCTGCAGCTGCAGGACGCCCGCCTTCTTCTCGACGTTGACCCGCTCCTTCTTGCGACGTTCCTCGTCCGCGGCCCGCTGGCGCTGGTAGTTCTTCCAACTCATGTTGTAGATGTCGATCACCTGCCGGTTGGCATCGAGATAGAACACGCGATTCACCGTGTCTTCGACGAGTTCGACATCATGGCTGATCACGATGAGACCGCCCTGGAAGTTCTTCAAAAACTCCCGCAGCCAGGTCACCGAGTCGGCATCGAGGTGGTTCGTCGGCTCGTCGAGCAGCATGGTGTCCGCCCCCGAGAAGAGGATGCGAGCGAGTTCGATGCGGCGCCGTTGCCCACCCGAGAGGGTCGAGAGCTGCTGGTCGAGAATGCGGTCGGGCAGGCTGAGGTTGCTGGCGATCGACGCGGCCTCGGCCTCGGCCGCATAGCCGCCGAGGGCCATGAAGCGGTCCTGTAGTTCGCCGTACTGCTTCATCGCCTTCGCGGCGACCTTCTCGTCCGGGTCGCCCATGTCGAGCGCTGTCTTCTCCATGCCGACGACCAACTGGCCGAGGCCACGGGCGTCGAGGATGCGCGTGCGAGCGAGATCCTCCGGGTTGCCGGAGCGCGGATCCTGCGGAAGGTAGCCGATCTCGCCGGTCGAATCGATCGTGCCGCCGGTGGCTAGTTCCTCGCCGGCGAGCACCTTCGTGAGCGTGGTCTTCCCCGCACCATTGCGACCGACGAGACCAATCTTGTCGCCGCGTTCGACTCTGAAGGTGACGTCCTCCATGAGCATGCGTGCGCCAACACGCAGTTCGAGGTCGTGCACGCTGAGCACAGGCAGAGTCCAATTGTTTGGTCGTCTTGCGACAACGGGAGGGAGGGGGTAGGCCCCTAGTATAAATCGTGGACCCCCGGGTCTATTCCCCGCCCCCGTCTAAGGAGCACCAATGAGCACCCTCCCCCTCGCCCTCGGCCGCCCCACTATCGCTGATCGACTCGTCACAAGGAGCATCGCGACGGATGCCGTACTCGTGGTCGCCGGCGCCGCCCTCACCGCCGCCGCCGCGCAGCTTTCGGTGCCGCTCTGGCCAGTGCCCGTTACCGGCCAAACGCTCGCGGTTCTGATCGTCGGCAGTACGCTCGGCGCGGTGCGCGGTTCGCTTTCCATGGTCCTGTATGCGCTCCTCGGCATCCTGGGACTTCCGGTGTTCAGTGAGGCGAGCAAGGGCTTCGGGGTCATCGCCGGCCCGACCGGCGGCTACATCATCGGATTCATCTTCGCCGCCGCCCTCACCGGATGGCTCGCGCAGCGGTCGTGGGACCATCGGATCCTCGGCGCCATCGCATCGTTCGCTGCGGGTACCGTGGTCACCTTCGCCATCGGACTCCCGTGGCTCGCCGTAGTCCTCGGCACCAACCTCGACCAGACCCTGCAGTATGGTCTCTACCCGTTCATCGTCGGTGGAATCATCAAGGCTCTTCTCGCAGCCGGATTCATCCGCTTGGCCTGGTTCGGCGTGAACCGCTCGACGGACCGACACCTCACCAGGTAGGTGCGCCAGCCGCGCTGCTGCCCGGACAAAGGTGGCGCCACCGCCGGATGGTTGGCGCCAATACTGCCCAGTCGCTCGAGGGTGAGGGCGCTCTCGGCGAGGAGCTCACCAGGTGAAACGGATGCCGCTACATCGAGAAGCCGAGTGCCCTCATCATGTCGCGACCGTCGTCGGTGATCTTCTCCGGACCCCACGGCGGCATCCAGATCCAGTTGATACGGAACTGATCCACGACTCCGTCGAGGGACTGCGCCGTCTGTTCCTCGATCACATCGGTGAGGGGGCATCCGGCCGAGGTGAGCGTCATGCTGATGATCAACGCATCGTTCTCGTCGTCCCAGGTGAGGTCGTAGATGAGTCCGAGATCCACGATATTGATCCCGAGCTCGGGATCCATGACATCTTTCAGTGCCTCTTCCACCTGGTCGAAGAGTGCGGGAGCGAGTGCGACTGCCATGGGCCTAGCCTAGGTTCGCCGGCGCCAGAAAGCGATCGTAGCCCTCGTCTTCGAGGCGATCCGCCAGCTCCGCACCGCCCTCCTCCGCTACCCGCCCATCCACGAAGACGTGCACGAAATCGGGTGTGATGTAGCGAAGAATCCGCGTGTAATGGGTGATGAGCACCAGCCCGAGCCCGGTGGTCTCCTTCGCCCGGTTGACCCCCTCGGAGACGATCTTCAACGCATCGACATCGAGGCCGGAGTCTGTTTCGTCGAGAATCGCGAACCTCGGCTTGAGGAGCTCCAATTGCAGGATCTCGTGGCGCTTCTTCTCGCCGCCGGAGAAACCCTCGTTGACGTTGCGGTCCTTGAACGAGGTGTCCATCCGCAGGTTCTTCATCGACTCGGTGACCTCTTTGGTCCAGGTGCGAATCGCGGGTTGCACGCCGTCGATCGCGGTCTTTGCCGTGCGAAGGAAGTTCGTGACCGCGACCCCGGGGATCTCCACCGGGTACTGCATCGCCAGGAAGAGGCCGGCGCGGGCGCGGGCGTCAACGGTCATCGCGAGGAGGTCCTGGCCATCCAGGGTCACCGATCCGCTCTCGACGTGATACTTCGGATGCCCGGCTATCGTGTAGGCGAGCGTCGACTTGCCGGAGCCGTTGGGACCCATGATCGCGTGGATCTCTCCCTCGCTCACGGTGAGGTCGACACCCTTGAGGATCTGGGTGGTGCCCTGTTCGGTTTCGACGCTGACGTGGAGGTCGCGGACTTCGAGTACAGACATGGGGTGAATTCCTTGGGGTTAGGCGGTGAACACGGGAGTGGGGTCGATGTAGACGTCGCCATCGACGATGGTGACCGCGAAAACGGGAACCGGTTCGTAGGCGGGAAGGGTGATCGGCTTGCCGGTGATGATCGAGAATTTGGACCCGTGCGCCCAGCACTCCAACGTGTCGTCCTCGACGAAACCCTCCGCGAGGGAGATGTCCCCGTGCGTGCAGGTATCGCCGATCGCGTGGACCTTCCCGGCCGAGTCGCGCACGACCGCGATCGGAATACCGTCGATGACCACCCTCACCGCCGATCCGAGTTCGATGTCGGCATCGGCGCACACCTTGACGGGCACTACCGGGCTCCTTCGTTCACGCTGAGTTCGGCCTCGATGGCCCTCTGGAGCCGTTCCTCGAGGTGCGGGGAGCCGATCTTCTGCACGATCTCGGAGAGGAAGCCGCGCACCACCAATCGCCGCGCCTCGCCCTCGGCGATGCCACGGGCCTGAAGATAGAACAGCTGCTCGTCGTCGAACCGGCCGGACGCACTTGCGTGGCCGGCCCCCCTGATGTCGCCGGTCTCGATTTCGAGATTCGGGATCGAGTCGGCGCGTGTGCCGTCCGTGAGCAGCAGATTGCGGTTCTGCTCGTAGCTGTCGGTGCCCGGGGCGGTCGGTCGAATGAGTACATCCCCCACCCACACGGTGTGTGCCCCCCCGCCCTGGAGGGCACCCTTGTAGCTCACCCGAGACCTGGTATTCGGGGCGTCATGGTCGACGAAGATCTGTTGTTCGAGATGTTGGCCGGCATCAGCGAAGTACAACCCGAACAACTCGGCCTCTCCCCCATCGCTCGAGAGATGCACCGAGGGGTTGACGCGAACCACCGAGCCGCCGAGGGACACGACGACATGCTTCAACCGGGCATTGCGACCGACCCGCGCAAAATGGCTCGCCAGGTGCACCGCCGTTGCGTCCCATTGCTGCACCGTCACGACGGTCAGCTCTGCACCCTCGTCGAGAATAATCTCCACGTTCTCGCTGAGCAGCGCGGCACCGCCATTGTTCAGCACGACCGTGCCAACGCTGTGATTCGTGGCATGGATGACGGTGTGGGCCGCGCGCGCAGTGCCCCCGAGTGCCGTGCGAGTCACCGTGACTTCGCAGGACTCTTCGCCCGAGATGCTGATGGCGAGCGCCGTCTCGAAGGTGCTCCATGCGTTGGCCGATGCGCGCTCTTCCGGCCTTCCCGCCGACCCGATTCGCACATCGGTTCGATCGACCCATTCGATCAGGGAGGACTCCCCCGAGGTGTTGATGGATGTGACGGACTCGATGTCACCGTCGAGACCGGCGTCGAACAGCGGCTTCAGCCGGGCTACCGGAGTGTGCTTCCACTCCGCCTCGAGCCCGTTGACGGGTTCGAAATCCCCGACGTCGAAGGAACCAAAGCGCGCCGAACGAACCTGAACCGGCACGAGGCCCCAACCGCCGTCACTGTGTTGTTTGGACCCGAGTCGCGAGTGATCCGGAGAAGCGGGGGGCGAAGCGGCGGTCGAGGGTGCGGTTGATGTGGGCACTGACATCTAGCCGACGCTGCCTTCCATGCCCATCTCGATGAGCTTGTTGAGTTCGAGCGCGTATTCCATCGGGAGTTCTCTCGCGATCGGCTCGATGAATCCTCGCACGATCATGGCCATGGCTTCGTCTTCCGGCATCCCTCGCGACTGCAGGTAGAACAGCTGCTCCGCGCTCACCCGAGAAACGGTCGCCTCATGGCCCATCTGAACGTCGTCCTCGCGAACATCCGTCGTCGGGTAGGTGTCGGAACGGGAGATCGCATCGACGAGAAGTGCGTCGCATCGCACGGTGTTGGCCGAGTGGTGGGCGCCCTCCGCGATGCGGACCTCTCCGCGGTACCCGGTTCGGCCACCACCGCGCGCGATCGACTTGGAAACGATCGAGGACTGCGTGTAGGGAGCCATGTGGATCATCTTGGCGCCGGCGTCCTGGTGCTGTCCGGGGCCGGCGAATGCCACGGAGAGAGTCTCACCCTTCGCGTGCTCCCCGACGAGGTAGATCGACGGGTACTTCATCGTGACCTTCGACCCGATGTTTCCGTCGATCCATTCCATCGTCGCGCCCTCGTGGGCGATCGCTCGTTTCGTCACCAGGTTGTACACATTGTTCGACCAGTTCTGGATGGTCGTGTAGCGAACGCGTGCGTTCTTCTTCACGATGATCTCGACGACCGCGGAGTGGAGGGAGTCGGACTTGTAGATGGGTGCTGTGCAGCCCTCGATGTAGTGAACATAGGAACCTTCATCGGCGATGATCAGAGTGCGCTCGAACTGGCCCATGTTCTCGGTGTTGATGCGGAAATAGGCCTGGAGCGGAATCTGCACGTGAACGCCCTTCGGTACGTAGACGAAGGATCCCCCCGACCAGACCGAGGTATTGAGGGCAGCGAACTTGTTGTCACCGGCCGGGATCACCGTGCCGAAGTACTCCGTGAAGATCTCGGGGTACTCCTTCAGGGCGGTGTCCGTGTCCATGAAGATGACACCCTGCTCTTCGAGGTCCTTGTTGATCGTGTGATAGACCACCTCCGACTCGTACTGCGCGGCAACACCGGAGACGAGACGCTGACGCTCCGCCTCCGGGATTCCCAACTTCTCGTAGGTGTTCTTGATGTCGTCGGGCAGGTCGTCCCAGGTCTGAGCCTGTTTTTCCGTCGAGCGCACGAAGTACTTGATGTTGTCGAAGTCGATACCCGAAAGGTCTGCACCCCAGGCGGGCATCGGCTTCTTGTAGAACAGCGCAAGCGCCTTCAGACGGTTCTTGAGCATCCACTCGGGTTCACTCTTCAGCGCCGAGATGTCGGCGACCACTTCCGGGGAGATACCGCGTTTGGCAGATGCCCCGGCGACGTCTGAATCGGACCAGCCGAATTCGTAGATGCCGAGGCTTTCGAGTTCGGGGCGCTCGATCAGGATGTCTGACATGGTTACCCTCTTCCTTTTCCGAAAAACGCGATACGCAAACGCGACCTGACTCCCACAACCCGATCGGGGGCGAGGGAATTCCCTCGCAACCTCCCACATCGCGATAAATCCTCACCGGCGCGAACCGCGCCTGACCGAGACGACGTGCGTGTCGACGCCGACACGGTGGCGGAACTGCGCAGGGCCTCCATTCTACAGCGACTCCCCGGCGGCACCGCGGAGAGTCGCCGGGGAGACCTCCGTCGCCACCGGGTCCTTCGCCGGCGACCGTACCGCCCGGAAGAGCTCCGGGTTCACATCGAGCAGCACCCGCAGCGCCCCAACCCAGACCAGCGCCGAGCCGAGCACGTGAAGGGCGACGAGGGCGGCAGGCACCCCTATTCTCGCCTGCAGAAGCCCGAGCGCGGCTTGCGCGATCGTCACTATCAGAAAGGCGACCACCCGTCGGCGAGCCAGGGATGTTTCCGGGCTACCTTTCAGACTGATGAACAGCGCGACGGCGAGGAGGATCACTGCCGTGCCGAGAATTCCATGTATTACGGTCACCTGAGCCCACGCGAAGCCCATCCGCGGCACCGCTGCAGAGTCTCCGGAGTGCTGGCCGGACCCGGTAACCAGGGTTCCGACCGCGATGAGGGTGAGGGTCACGGCCACGAGCGCTCTGCTGAGGACTCCCGACACCGGAGACGTGGCACCCCGCGGTGTAACGGGTGCCGCGATCGCCTGCCGGGCGCGATGCCAGGTGAGGGTCGTTGTGCTGAGCAGCGCGATCGCGAGCACGAAGTGGAGCGCAACGATGTAGGGGTTGAGCTTTGCGAGCACCGAGACACCGCCGGCAAGCGAATTCGCGACGACGAGCCAGAACTGCGACCAGGCCAGGCGAGTGAGGGTGCGGTTGCGCGGCTTCTGCAGCCGTGCGGCGATGATGGCCCAGCCGACCGCGAGGATCAGAATTCCCGTCAATGCGCGGTTTGCGAATTCGATGAAGCCGTGGATGCCGAGCTCCGGCGTCGTGGTGAACGACCCCGCGTCGCATGCGGGCCACGTGGGACAGCCGAGGCCAGACGCGGTGACCCTCACCACTCCCCCGCTGAAGACGATGAAGATGCTCACCACCAGGGCGGCGGTGGTAGCCCAGCGCAGGGAGCGGGCACCGAGGGTGTAGCGATTGGCGAGCAGGGCGAGGGGAGTAGGGATGGGTCGGTCCTCCGATGGGAGCGCGGGTTCAGCGCAGGAAAGTCAGCAGCGGGTCGATCCCCACGGCGACGAATAGAACGGTGAGGTAACTGATCGAACTGTGGAACAGTCGCATGGGCTTCACCACGTCGTGCCGGATCGCCATCGAATACAGCCGGTGCGCCTCGAAGATGAACCAGGCCCCGGCGACCAGCGCGACAACCGAGTAGAGCACACCCATCTGCGCCACGGGAATGAGGAGCAGCGAGCACGCGACGGTGGCCCACGCGTACAGCACGACCTGCAGCCCGACGACCGAGCGACCGCGCACAACCGCGAGCATCGGCACCCCCACCGAGGCGTAGTCGGCGCGGTACCGCATCGAGAGGGGCCAGTAGTGCGGCGGTGTCCAGAGAAATACGATACCGAACAGGATGACGGGGGCCCAGCCGAGCGAGCCGGTTACCGCCGACCATCCGATCAGTACCGGCACACAACCCGCGGCCCCACCCCAGACGATGTTCTGCGGAGTCCTCCGCTTCAGAAGAAGGGTGTAGACGAGCACGTAGAAGAGAATGGCCGCTAGGGAGAGAGCGGCGGACAACCAGTTCACCAGGAGTCCGAGAACCGCGAGGGATGCGACGCCGACGGCCCACGCGAACACGAGCGCTTCCCGGTCGGAGAGTTCTCCGGTGACCAACGGGCGTGCGCTCGTGCGTTTCATCACCCGATCGATGTCGCGGTCGATGTAGCAGTTGAATGCGCCGGCCGATCCCGCGCTGAGCGCGCCACCGATGAGCGTCCATACGATCAGCCAGAGGCTCGGGATACCGCCCTGCGCCAGAATCATGACGGGCGCGGTGGTCACAAGCAACAGCTCGATCACCCGCGGTTTCGTGAGGGCGATGTAGGCCTTCGACTTGCGGACAAAGCCGATGCGCTCGGGCGGCTGCCGGGTCTGTACCGCTACGTCCATTGCTCCTCTTACACCGGTCACACGCTCGAAAGAGTCTAAACGTCCCGACTGGGCATCGGCGTCACCGACCATCGCGAACGAATTGGTGAGTACCCGGCTCTCTATACTTGATAGTGCTTGCACGCCGGCGACCCCGCCGCGCCGAGATCACTCGTGCGCCGGGCATCGCGGCGCTGCCGATGTCGTCAGGCGAGCGTGAGCAGTACCTCAGGCGGTGCGACCCACCCGGGACAGACATCGTACGCAACAGAAGGGTCGAATTCTCGTGGCAGTTCTCCAGTGGGATCCGATTGACATCACGGCCGTTGATACCGCCCGGATTCTTGCGGCGGATGCGGTCGAGAAGGTCGGGAATGGGCACCCGGGTACGGCGATGAGTCTTGCTCCGGCCGCGTATCTTCTGTTTCAGAAGGTGATGCGGCGGGACCCGAGCGACAGTACCTGGATCGGCCGAGATCGGTTCATCCTCTCGGTGGGGCACTCGTCTCTCACCCAGTATGTGCAGTTCTACTTCGGAGGGTACGGCCTCGAGCTCGACGACCTTAAGGCCCTGCGCACGTGGGGGTCGAAGACGCCGGGGCATCCGGAGTATGGGCACACCGACGGCGTGGAGATCACGACCGGACCGTTGGGCCAGGGACTGTCTTCCGCCGTGGGGTTCGCCTACGCGTCCCGCTTCGAGCGGGGACTCTTCGACCCCGATGCGCCGGTGGGCACGAGTCCCTTCGATCACTACATCTACGCGATCGCCGGTGATGGTGATCTGCAGGAGGGGGTGACAAGCGAGGCGTCGTCTTTGGCTGGTCATCAGCAGCTCGGCAATTTGATTGCGATCTATGACAGCAACCAGATCTCCATCGAAGACGACACCAATATTGCGTTCACCGAGGATGTGCGGGCCCGCTACGAGGCGTACCACTGGCATGTGCAGGTGGTTGATTGGAAGAAGACCGGGCAGTACGTCGAAGATGTCGCGGCGTTGAACGACGCGATTGAGGCGGCGAAGGGAGAGGCCTCTCGGCCGTCGTTGATCATTCTGAAGACCATCATCGGTTGGCCGAGTCCGAGGAAGCAGAACTCGGGCAAGATCCACGGATCGGCCCTCGGCGCGGACGAACTCGCCGCGGTCAAACAGGTGCTCGGTTTCGACCCGGCGAAGACCTTCGACGTGAATCCGGCAGTGCTCGCCCACACGCGAAAGGCCGTGGCACGCGGCCAGGCCGCCCACGCCGAGTGGAACGTGCAGTTCGACGCGTGGGCCGCCGCCAACCCCGACCGCAAGGTGCTGCTCGATCGCATCCTCTCCGGTGATCTCCCGGATGGCGTCGACGAGGCCCTCCCCAGGTTCGAAGCGGGAACGGAAGTCTCCACGCGCGCGGCATCCGGCAAGGTCCTGAATGCCCTTGGCCCGATCATCCCGGAACTCTGGGGCGGTTCGGCCGACCTCGCCGAGTCGAACAACACCACCATCGCCGGGGCGCAGTCGTTCGTGCCGGCGGAGCACTCGACTCATGAGTGGACCGGCAACGGGTACGGGCGCGTTCTCCATTTCGGCATCCGCGAGCACGCCATGGGTGCGATCCTGAACGGCATCGTGCTGCACGGCAACACCCGTCCGTTCGGGGGCACCTTCCTGATCTTCAGCGATTACATGCGCCCGGCGGTGCGTCTGGCGGCACTGATGAAGGCTCCGACGATATACGTCTGGACCCACGACTCGGTCGCGCTGGGTGAGGACGGTCCGACGCATCAGCCGATCGAACAGCTCGCCGCCCTTCGCGCCATCCCGGGCCTGGACATTGTGCGGCCGGGAGACGCGAACGAGACGGCGTGGGCGTGGAAAACGATTCTCGAGCGACGCAAGGGACCGGCCGGCCTCGCGTTGACCCGGCAGAACATCCCGGTCTTCGAGCGGGGGGATGGGGTCGCCAGCGGAGACACCTTCGCCGCCGCATCCGGGGTCTCTTTCGGGGCCTACGTGCTCGCCGAAGCACCCGGCGGCACCCCGGACGTGATCTTCATCGCCACGGGTTCCGAGGTGCAGATCGCCATCGACGCGCGGGAGAGGCTCCGATCCGACGGCATCAACGCCAGAGTCGTGTCGGCCCCGTGCCTTGAATGGTTCGAAGAGCAGTCCGCGGAGTACCGCGAATCGGTGCTTCCCCCAGGCATCCGAGCCCGGGTCTCCATCGAGGCCGGTCGTGATCTGACCTGGCGTTCCTACATCGGCGACGCCGGCCGCAGTGTCTCGATCGAACACTTCGGAGCATCCGCCGACTATAAGACCCTGTTCCGCGAATTCGGGATGACCACCGAACACGCCATCGCCGCAGCCAAAGACTCCATCGCCGCCGCGTAGGCGACGTCGACAAAGGAAACCACCATGACAGAGAACACTCCCACCGCCGCCCTCTCCGCGCTCGGCACGAGCATCTGGCTCGACGATCTGTCCCGCGAGCGAATCAATTCCGGAGGGCTCCAGAAACTGATCGCCGAGCGGAACGTCGTCGGCGTCACCACCAATCCGACGATCTTCGCCAGCGCCCTCGCCAAGGGCGAGGCGTATGACGCG
>JANMBI010000153.1:0-42592 GCA_031360325.1 Frigoribacterium sp.
CTCCAGAGCACGTCGCGTTCGCCGGAGGTGAGGCTGCGGGTGGCGGCCACGCGAGCGGCCCCCACCTCAAGGATCTCTCGAAGCGCGAGCACGTCCTCGATATCCTCCCGTGTCGGCGGAACCGGCACCACGAGCCCGTCGATCCCCGAGTGGGCCGCGAACGGTGGTGGGGCATCCACAACGAAGGTGCCCCCGTAGCGCCCGCGTCGCGACACGAGGAAGCCCGCCTCGGCGAGGGAGCGGATGGCGTCACGCACCGTGTCGCGGCTCACCGAGAACCGCGCGGCGAGGTCTCGCTCCGCCGGGAGCGCGTCGCCCGGAGGCACGATGCCGAGGCGGATGGCCTGGAGCAGCCGGCTCACCGTCTCCTCGAACGCATTGCCCGCGCGCACGGGTCGGAACAGGGCATCGCTGGCGACATCCGCCCTCGGCAGCCCCTCCTCCCCCGTGTCGGTCACCGTCACAGGGGCGTCACGTACGCCGCGCTGATCCCGCCGTCGACCAGGAAGGTCGATCCGGTGATGAAGGAGGAATCGTCGCTCGCGAGGAACGCCACCGCGGCAGCGAGCTCTTCGGGTTCGGCGAATCGTCCCTTAGGGATGTGCACCAGGCGCCGCTTGGCACGTTCCTCGTCCTTCGCAAACAGCTCCTGGAGCAGGGGGGTGTTGACCGGACCCGGGCACAGCGCGTTCACCCGGATGCCCTGCCGGGCGAACTGCACGCCGAGCTCGCGGCTCATCGCGAGCACGCCGCCCTTGGATGCGGTGTAGGAGATCTGGCTCGTCGCCGAGCCGAGGACCGCCACGAAGGATGCCGTGTTGATGATCGATCCGGACTGTTGGGCGACCATGTACCTGAGCGCGGCACGGCAGCAGAGATAGACCGACTTGAGGTTGACATCCTGCACGTTCTGCCAGGCCGGTAGTTCCGTCGTCTCGATCGAGTCGTCGTCGGGCGGCGAGATGCCGGCGTTGTTGAACGCGATGTCCACCGATCCGTAGGTCTCGTTGACGGTGGCGAAGAGCGCGTTCACCTGGGCTTCGTCGGTCACGTCGACCTGAACGAACAGCCCCTCCACCTCGACGGCCGCCGCGGCACCCGACTCCGGGTTGAAATCGGCGATCACGACGGTCGCTCCCTCCGCCGCGAAACGCCGGGCGGTTGCGAGACCGATCCCGCTCGCTCCGCCGGTTACCACGGCCACCTTGCCGGCGAGTCGCTGGGTGAGGTCGATCTTCGGTACTGTCATCTGTTGCTCCTAACTGGTGCGGGTCGGGTAGTGCGCCACGGGCCCAACCGGGGCCTCGGGCTCGCCATTCGACCGGCAGATCGGTCAATCCGTGCTGATGAAGACGTTCTTGGTTTCGGTGAACGCGGTCGCGGCATCCGGTCCGAGCTCCCGGCCGAGGCCGCTCTGCTTGAACCCGCCGAAGGGCGTGGTGTAGCGCACCGAGGAGTGCGAGTTAACCGAGAGGTTTCCGCTCTCGATCGCCCGGGACACCCGGATGGCTCGGCCGACGTCGCGGGTCCAGATCGACCCGCTCAGCCCATAGATGCTGTCATTCGCGAGTGAGATGGCATCCGCCTCATCATCGAATGGCAGCACGCTGACAATCGGCCCGAAGATCTCCTCGGTGACGACTCGATCGGTGCGGGATCCGGGCAGCAGTACCGTCGGCGCGAACCAGAAGCCCGCGCCATCCGGGGCGGAACCCCGAAACGCCACCTGGGAGTCGTCAGGCAGGTAGGACCGCACCTTGGCCAGATGCTCCGCCGAAACCAGCGGACCCATTTCGGTATCGTCCGCGAGCGGAGAACCGACCCGAACAGCCGCGACAGCGGGCTCGAGCAATTCGAGAAACCGGTCGTAGACGCTCCGCTGAACCAGGATTCGGCTGCGCGCGCAGCAGTCCTGGCCCGCGTTCTCGAAGACCGCGTACGGTGCCGTCGCGGCCGCCTTCTCGAGATCCGAATCGGCGAAGACCACGTTTGCGCTCTTGCCGCCGAGTTCGAGCGTCACCGCCTTCACCTGATCGGCACACCCAGCCATCACGCGCTTGCCCACCGCGGTCGAGCCCGTGAACACCACCTTGCGAACCCCGGGATGCGTCACGAACCGCTCCCCGATCACCGCTCCCCTACCCGGCAGCACCTGGAACAGCCCGGGCGGAAGTCCGGACTCGAGCGCGAGTTCGCCGAGGCGCATCGCCGTGAGCGGGGTCAACTCGGCCGGCTTCAGGAGCACGGCGTTACCCGCCGCAAGCGCCGGGGCGAATCCCCAGGCCGCGATGGTCATCGGGAAGTTCCACGGCACGATCACCCCGACCACCCCGAGCGGCTCGAGGAAGGTCACGTCGATGCCGCCGGCCACCGGGATGCTCTTGCCGATCATCCGCTCCGGAGCGGCCGCGTAGTAGGAGAGCACGTCTCGCACGTGGCCTGCTTCCCAGCGCGCCTGAGAGATCGGATGCCCGGAGTTCGCCACTTCGAGCCGCGCGAGGTACTCGATGTCGTCGTCGACCGCGGTGGCGAATCGACGCAGTGCCGCCGCCCGCTCGGCCGGCGGGAGACCCGCCCAGGCACGCTGTGCCGACATCGCATCGGCGACCGCGTCATCCACCTGTTCGAGGCCGGTGTGGGCGACCGTCTGAAGCTCCTCCTCGGTCGCGGGGTTGATGAGGGTGATGCCGGTCACCGATCTACCGCCGCACCGCGGTAGGCCCGTGCCGCATCGACGAGCCCGGCGAACAGTCGCAGATCGTCGCCGGTCTGCTCGGGATGCCACTGCACGGCCATCCCGAACGGCACGCTCGAAAGCTCCACGGCCTGGATCACGCCGTCGTCGGTGCGGGCGGTCACGCGAAGCCCCGATCCCACCCGATCGATGGCCTGGTGGTGATAGACCGCAACGCCGAGCGGATCCGTCCCGACCAGGCGACCGACCGCGCTATCGGCCTCCGCCGACACCGCCACCGTGCCGAATTCGCCCCCGCCGAGCTGATACCTGTTGGTGCCGATCACCTCGGGCAGGTGCTGGTGCAGGGTGCCGCCAAGGACGGTATTGAGCACTTGCGCCCCGCGGCAGATGCCGAGGAAGGGCAGTTCCCGGGCGATCGCCGCGGTGAGCAGGGCATCCTCCCAGGCATCCCGATCGGTGCGTGGGATGTCGGTGGTCGGGTGCGGCACTTGGCCGTAGCGGGCGGGGTCGACATCTTTGCCCCCCGTGATCAGGAGGCCGTCGAGGCCGTCGAGCACGCGGTTCGCAATCTCCCCGGAGACCGGCTGCGGCGGCAGAAGCACCGCGATCCCGCCGACGCGGGTGATGGCGTCGAAGTACACCTTCGGCAGGAACGCGGCCGGCACATCCCAGACACCCGTCTGCGCCTGCTCGAGATAGGTGGTGAGGCCGATGACGACCGGTTCAGAATCGCTCGGCACGCCGGCGTTCGGCACTCTAGAAACGCTCAAAGCCTCGCACCCGCTCCCAGTCCGTGATGGCGGCGTCGTAGGCCTCGGTCTCGATTCGCGCGTTGTTCAGATAGTGCTCCACGACATCCGCACCGAAGGCCTCGCGAGCGATCTCCGACTGTCCGAAGAGGTCGGCGGCCTCCCGGAGAGTGGTCGGCACCCTCGGCGCATCGCTGCCGTAGGCATTCCCCTCGAACATCGGCTCGAGCTCCAACTCGTGCTCGATACCGTAGAGACCACCGGCGATCAGCGCCGCAGTGGCCAGGTACTGGTTCACGTCGCCGCCCGGAACGCGGTTCTCCACGCGCATCCCCAGCCCGTGGCCGACGACTCGAAGCGAGCAGGTGCGGTTGTCGAGGCCCCAGGCGACGGCAGTCGGGGCGAAACTTCCGGTCACGTAGCGCTTGTACGAGTTGATGTTGGGTGCGAAGAACAGGGTGAGTTCCCGCATCGTCCTCAGCTGTCCGGCGAGAAAGTGGCGGAACATCGTCGACATACCGAGCCGGTCGCCGTCATCGGCGAACACCGCAGAACCGTCGGCACCGCGGAAGGAGATGTGGATGTGACACGAATTGCCCTCCCTTTCGTTGTACTTCGCCATGAAGGTGAGCGACTTGCCGTGCTTGTCGGCGATCTCCTTCGCCCCGTTCTTGTAGATCGAATGGTTGTCGCAGGTGGTGAGAGCGTCTTCGTACCGGAACGCGATCTCCTGCTGCCCGAGGTTGCACTCTCCCTTCACTCCCTCGCAGTACATGCCGGCGCCCTCCATGGACACGCGGATGTCGCGAAGCAGCGGTTCCATGCGCGTCGAGGCGAGAAGGGCGTAGTCGATGTTGTAGTCGCTCGCCGGCGTGAGTCCGACATAGCCCTTGCTCCAGGCGTCGCGATAGGTGTTGTCGAAGACGATGAACTCGAGTTCGGTCCCGACGTAGGCCACCAGCCCCTTCTCGGCGAGACGAGCGATCTGCCTCTTCAGGATCTCGCGCGGTGCGGGAGCGACGGGACGTTCGTCCAGCCAGGTGAGGTCGGCCATCACGAGGGCCGTTCCCGGAAGCCAGGGCAGGAGGCGCAAGGTGGACAGGTCAGGGATCATCGCCATGTCGCCGTACCCCTTCTCCCAGGAGGAGATGCGGTAGCCGTCGACGGTGTTCATCTCGACATCCACGGCCAACAAATAGTTGCAGCACTCGGCCCCGTGACTGCTGATCTCCTCTTTGAACAGCCGAGCGGACGCGCGCTTGCCGACCAGGCGCCCCTGCATGTCGGTGAACGCCACGATCACCGTGTCGATCTTCCCGTGGTCGATGAGCTCGTTGAGCTGTTCGGTGGTGAGCATTCCCGTGCGAGCGGACATGGGGCTTCCTCATCTGTTAGGAGGGTGTGCCGACCATTGGACCTCGTTGGCACTCCCTGCGATCCTAGGGGTTGTAACGCACTATTTACATCCAAAGGTAGACAAGAGGTACCAATAAACGCCAAGCTCTCCCCTAAGCGCGGGCAGTGCCGCCCGCACACCCGACGATCATCTCCTGGAGGATTGCATGGCTGACAACAAAGTCGCTGGAGTCACGTACACGAAAGCCGCCGAGGGCTACTTCGAGAAACGAAGCCTCAAGCGCACCGCGGGATTCTGGGGGCTGTGGGGCATCGGCATCGCGGCGGTCATCTCCGGGGACTTCTCCGGGTGGAACCCCGGCCTCGGCCAGGCGGGATGGGGCGGTCTGCTCATCGCCACCATCGTGGTCATAGTCATGTACTTCACCATGCTGTTCTCGATCGGCGAGATGTCTGCGGCGATGCCTCACACCGGCGGCGCGTACTCCTTCGCCCGCGCCGCGATGGGGCCGTGGGGCGGTTTCGTCACCGGCCTTGCCGAAACGATCGAGTATGTCGTCACCACCGCGGTCGTCGTGCTCTTCTCCGGATACTACGCGGATGCCATCACCAAGGAACTGCTCGGCTTCAGCATGCCCGCATGGGTCTGGTGGGTCATCCTCTACGTCGTGTTCGTGGGCCTCAACTCACTCGGCGCCCAAGCGAGTTTCCGATTCGCCCTCATCGTGGCGATCATCTCGATCGCGGTACTCGTCACCTTCGCGGTCCTCGCGTTCGCCAACGGCGCCGTCGACTTCGGCCGGCTGCTCAACATCAAGCCGACCGCGGGCAACTCCGACTACCTCCCGTTCGGATGGAGCGGTGTTCTCTTCGCTCTGCCGTTCGCGACCTGGTTCTTCCTCGGAATCGAGGAGCTCCCGTTGGCGGCCGAGGAAGCGCACAACCCCAGCCGCGACATCCCCCGGGCCGGCATCTGGGGCATCGTCACACTGGCGTTCTTCGGCCTGTTGGTGCTCTTCCTCAACCCGGCGGTCACCGGCTCGAAAGAGATCGCCGCTTCCGGCGAGCCTCTTCTCGACGGGTTCCGCGCCTTCCTGCCCACTAGCGTGGCGGCTGTGCTCGCACTCTTCGCTCTCATCGGCTTGCTCGCCTCTCTTCAGGGCATCATGTTCGCCGCCGGGCGCAACATGTACTCGCTGTCCCGGGCCGGCTACTACCCGAAGTTTCTCTCCCTCACCGGTCGCAAACATCAGACCCCCTGGGTGGCGCTCATCGTGGGAGCGATCGTGGGATTCATTGTGTTGTTGTTGGTGCAGTGGATCTCGGCCTCGAGTGATGCGGCAAAGACCGCCGCGAACGGCATCATCCTGTTCATCGCCGTTTTCGGCGCCGTCATCTCCTACGTGATGCAGATGGTGTCGTTCGTCATTCTTCGCCGCAAGTTCCCGACGGCGAAGCGCCCGTACAAGAGTCCGGTCGGTGTCCCCGGGGCGATCGTGGCGGGAGCGATCGCCGCACTCACCTTCCTCGGAATCGTGTTCGTGGTCGACTTCCGGCCGGCGATCATCACCGGGCTGATCATTTTTGCGATCGGAATCGGTCTGTTTGCTCTCGTCGGGCGCAACCGGCTCGTTCTTTCGCCGGAAGAGGAATACGCCCTCAGCGGCGGCCTCCACCGTGACCCCCAGGTCGAGGGCTACGACGCCATGGAGGACGAGGTCTTCACCAAGTAGTCATCGAACCACCGGAACGGCTTCGAGTGTGGAATCCGGAGCCGTTCCGGCATGTCGGCGTGTCTTCGGCCGCCTGCGGCAGGTCGGACTCATACTGGAAAAACTATCAACCTGCACTTGAAGGGTGAGTCGTGATGGAATCACGCAAGCACAGTCGCACGATCTCGCCCGATCTATCGGCCGACCTTGAAGCACTCGTCTTCGACCAGGTGCGGGATCGGCTGCTCAAGGCCGTGGGCGCCGGCGGCATGTGGACCCTCCAGTTTCGGAGCAAGTCGGACACCGATGCCCTGTTCGGCGAGACCATTTCCGAGTACATCGCCCGGGACGTCGCCAACCAGATCGCGAAGATCGCGCTCGAGTCCGAAGTCACGCTCGAGTCCGAAGTCGCGCTCGAGTCCGAGGTCGACGCCGTCGCGAATGCCAAGGCCGGCGTCGATGCAGGCAGCGAGGCAGACGCCGGAGTCGCCGTCACCGAGGCGGACACCGCCGACGCTCAGGTGCCCGCCGAGGCGATGGTGGAGGTGACCGTCGATGACGACGTGATTCCGACGCCGGCAGAGCAGGTCGGTTCTGAGTCGGGCAAGCTCGAGGCGATTCCCGACGAACTCGTCGTGGAGCCCGCTCAGCACCGCGAACATCGCCTGTTCAGAGCCCGAAAGGCAGCCTGACCGAAGGCCCCCTTAACGACTGATCGCCGCCGCTCCGAAGAGCGGCGGCGATCGGGGTTTGGTCCCGATACCCGAATCGGAACAAACCTGAACTCACCGTGCCAATAAGCGCCCCCGCGCCCGACGCACGATAGTCAGGAGACCCAGAGAATTTCGTTCCCCCGGCGTCTTGGATAACCGTAACAGGGCCGAACCGAGCTTGTCTCTAGCGCGAATCACCCCAAAAGGGGTGGTTAAATTCCGTCAGGAATTTAACCTTCGCACCGTTTTGGCGGCCCTCCCCCGGGCCTTCCTCGCCTTCGCGCGTGCCTTTTTGACTGCCGGGTCATTCCAATACTTGGTCACCGCGTGCACGATCTGCTGGTATCGCTTCTCGCCGGCCTTGGCTCCCATCAGGTAGGCGATGCCCGCCACCAGGGCGACGAGGAGGCATTTTCCGATTCGCATGGTCTGCTCCGTTCTTCCCCCGTCACGGTGCACCTATATCCGGGAACGGTCAATCCCCGGGAGGCCCCAGGTGTGGTCTCTCCAGACGCAACTGGATATTCGCATTCACAAAGCGTTCCGTCCCGGAGCATCGCGAACCGGACGTGGTGTCGGCGCCTGGCGTGGGCTATCCGTGTTCGATGGTGGCGTGTGTCATCCGTTTCCGCTCTGGCGTGCTCGGCGTGCATGGCCCCGAACTTGGCTCACTCGACCAGGCCAGGGTCGGTAGCTTCTTCCCCGGGGCGCTCCTGTTTCCGAACCCGGCCCCGGGCGCCCAACGTGCCTTCTACGTCACCAAAATCGGGTCCACCTGCGCGACCGCCCGGCCCGATGACATCACCGACTTCACGGCTCCAGCCCGGAACCGAACTTGCGACGATTCGACATGAAACCGGTTCTCCTAGCTCCTGTCTCAATCACCACACGGGCGCATTGCGTCTCGATGCGGAGCTGGCGCGGAGCGGGATCGGATCATCGACCGTTGTGCTGAACGACCTGATACTCCCGGTCGCTAGCCGGCACGGTCTGCGATCCGGTGTCCGCCACCACGATGTCCACGCTCGCCACCACCGCGCTTGCTCTGCGTTCCTCGGAGCGTTCGGCGTGACGGCAAACGTTTCGTCCAGGCCCGGATCGCCCTTCGTGAGGGAGATTGAGGCTCGTGCCGTGCCTGAGCGCGTCAGTGACTGGTTTGCGGTGCGCTGACGGGTCGGCACACACAACGACCCGGCCGGGGTCCTCGGAGTGGTCACGTATGGCGCAACCGCGACCGCGGAAGCCTTTGCCAGGGCTGCTCGACTTCGACGCCTGGGGTCTTGACGAGGCAACCGCCGACGAGACCCTGGCCGTTGCACGCGACGGCGCGACGCTCCGAGCTCCGCGCGAGCACGGCGGCAGTTCGCGAAGCGCCCACCCACGAGGTCGCCGTGCGTGTCGACCACGGCTTCGCAGCTCAGAGACACCGTTTGCCGCAAAAGAGCACCGAAGGCGCAGCATGGGCGCCGGTGGCGGGCTCGACGTCGTGGACGTTGGCGTGGGCGGCGAAGAGCCGCGGGTGCCGCTGATCGATACCCGCGTGCATCTGCGCGGAAGTTCGGCGCGGGTTGGATCGGGTCTTTCAGCACTTCGATCACGAAGACGTACGCATCGCGCGTGAGGTTGATGGAGAGGAACCCGTCGGGGTTGACCGCCGCGACGCCGACAGCGATGAGGTCGGTTTCGGCGAAGTCATCGACATCCTCGGTATCCGAGAAGGACGCGCCCGACTGTGCAGTATCGGCGAGTATCTGCCGATCCGCAGCACTCGTCACGGAAAAGTGGTCGCCGCGCTAACCCGCCGGGGACAGAGTGCCGCCATACGTTTCTCGAACGACCCTAGGCGAGGTCATTCTCGGCGGCATGTGCCGGAGTGCGTCCTGCTCGGCCGTCGCGCTCCACACGACACGATAGCTGCTGCGGCTCGCGCCGAGCATGAGGAGCGTGCGCGGGACGGATCTAACGAGTATCTTGGCGTCGAGGACGACGAGGGTGGCGTTGTCTAGCGTCACCAAAGAGTTCAGCCTCGATGTCATCGCTCACCAGCGCCGCGACGTTCGTCAGCGTCGCATCCCAGAACTGCTCGAACTCCTCGTACGAAACGCGGTTGCGGTTGCGGTTGCCAACCTTCACCGAATGGATCTCGCCAGCCTTAATCCTTCGCGAGATCGTCGACCGCGAGACCCCCATTGCTTCGGCGACCGGCTCGGGCGTCAGCATCCGCTGCTTCGACGTCAGCGTCACCATGTGGCGCCCTCTGCGGCCGCCCGCTGAACGTAGGCGGTACCCTGCTCCAGCCAGGCAGGGCGCGCGCCAGAACCCGCATGCCCCCGCGTACGTCCTCGGGATTGATCGTGAGGTGCGCCAGTGACAAAACCCCACCCGACCTCGACTTGCCCACTCAGTCCAGCACAAGTGTGCATCGGATTTCGACTACGCAAAGTCGTCGGCGCCCCATCAGGCTCGACCTCGCTGACTGTCCACTCGCTTCCGTTCGGCGCGAGTCGTTCGAGGAAAGGGTGGCTCCAGCCAGAGGCGGGCCACCGGTCGATTCGGTACGCCGTCAACACTCTTCCGGGCCGGGTGGCGTGAGCGTGGCGGGGCGAGTGGGCGTTGTGGGGCTGGTCCGGTACGACCCGCGCTGACGAGTTACGAGTAGCTCGCGGCAGCATCTGGCGACCAACGACTTCAACGGATGCTAACTTCAGACACACGCGCATAAATTGAGCGCTATTCGGCTTGGGGGAAGTATGGCAAGGAACAATGGTTTCAGTTTCGACGGCGGGGCCGGGACCTACTTCGGCACGGCCGTGCTCGGAGTGCTCATCACCGCGGTCACGCTCGGCATCTGCTATCCATTCAGCTTTGTGCTCACCGAGCAGTGGCGGGCGAAGCACTCCTTCATCGACGGCCGGCAGTTGGTCTTCACCGGCACAGGTGTGGGGCTCTTCGGATTCTGGATCAAGTGGTTCCTGCTCATCGTGATTACGCTCGGCATCTACGGGTTCTGGGTTGCCCCGCGGATTTCCAAGTGGAAGTGGGAGCACACCAGCTTCGCAATCTAACCATTTCGGTTCGCTGGTCGAAACGCGCATTAGAGGCCGCCGTCAGCGGCGCCGCGAACAGGCCCGAGGCCTATCGATGTCCACTTGCGGCACGCTCTGGAAAGGCCTTACACAGAGAGCGAGATCACGCTGGCGATCAAAAGTAGGAGCAGCACGACAACAGGCACGAAGTGCCAGCTTGCGCTAACGACTCCTGTTTCCATGAGTTTGGGGTTCTCGTCACTCAAACTTGTCAAACGGCGCGTGATTAGCCGTTCGGCGAGATCCGCGGCAGTACCAGGCTTGCTTTGCGACTCGAAAACCTGCTCCGCGCGATAATCGGGAAGCCCGTACAAATCCCTGCGCACCCCAATCCCGGTGACCCCGCGTCTCTGGCGCGGTGCCGCCCAAACAGTTATTTTTCGACCCGAGGTGATTAGCGTCAACGCCCATCGACTCTCCGTCCTCTGCAGTGCTGTCCATGGGATTACGTAAGTTCGGAGCGGGTTGTTAACGGTGATACCGGAGCTTCGGAAAAGGATCGTGGGTGCCCAAAACAGTAACCAAGCCGCGACAGTCACGAACGCAAATATTGGCGCCAGACCTGCCGCCCGAGCGACCTGTCCCGAGGCCACATACGCGATTTCACTTCCCGCGCAGACAACGAAGACAATGCCGGTGAGGATGCGCCCCCCAGATGACGAAAGCTTGACTTCTTCGTCCCCGACCGGCATCCGAACATAGTCGCAGAACATGCTGCTCACCGCAAACAAACTCGCTAAGTCGCAAAAAATGCGCGTGGAAGGAATCGAGACAACTTGTGGGAATGAGTGCGTAGCAGTCGGGACCGTCCCGAGCTCAGGTGACTTCTTACACCGCATTCCGTCAACCGAGTGGGCCGGCGCCCGGCACTACAGCTCAGACCACGCTCGCGCTGACACCTACCAGGCCTGCATCCATAGCGACAGCACCACAAACCCGCACGGGCATGGCGGTCAATCACCCATCGACCGCGTTCATCACGTCACCGGGAAGAACGGCTAGATCACCCCCGGCGTCGGCCCACCGAACTGGTCGGCTCCGAATGATCTGCTTCGAATGGTCTGCTTCGAATGGTCTGCTCGAGCAGGATCATTCGAACCGGACGGCTACCGAGATACCTGGGATTTTGAGATCGGGACAGGCGAGAAGGGTCGCAGCAGCCGGGATTTCTGCCGGAACGAGGTAACGCTGTCCCCTCCGAGCGCGAGTGTTCGCGGCAATCCCCGGCCCCTTCTCCGAGCTGGATGACACACCCGCGTACGCGGGACGCCTCGTCGGTGGGCTGCTCGGCGGCCTCGGCACTCACGACTACTTCCGCACCGTTTCCGGCAGACGCCGTCGCCCGACGCCCGAACGGCACGCGCACTCGTTGGTGCAATGGAACGGACGCCGCGCTTCACTGAATCGTGACTGGGGTTCCCAACGGCAGCAGGGCCGCGAGCGCCGTTATGTCTGCATTCGACATACGAACGCAGCCGTGGCTGACGGCCTTCCCGATGCTCGCGGCATCCTCCGTCCCGTGGAGCCCGATCTGACCTGGCCCCCCGCCGAAACTCGTGAGCACATCGGAATAGGCGGAGAGTCCAAACGCAAAAGGACCGTAGCCGGTGTTGGTCGGGGCGATCAGTTCTGTCAGGTAGAACGCGCCGTGTGGCGTCGGCGTCCCGCCTGTTCCCGTGGCGACCGAGTAGGTCTTCTGCACCGTGTTGTTGTAAGTCAGCGAGAGGGTATTCTCCTCCGTCGAGACGCGGATG
Source organism: Frigoribacterium sp. (assembly GCA_031360325.1). Lineage (GTDB taxonomy): Bacteria > Actinomycetota > Actinomycetes > Actinomycetales > Microbacteriaceae > Lacisediminihabitans. Next base: position 12,069 of record JANMBI010000153.1, read on the forward strand.
CCGTATCGGAGGTCGTGAAGGGTCACCTGCGATGCGCTCACCCACCCCCTGCTGCCGTTGGGACGAATGGGCAGGTCTACCTCGATCCAGCCGTTGCTCGACTGCACAACGAGCAGGGTCAGCGGTCCGCCCGTTGGGCCGGGATTGGTCAGCGACAGCTTGACCGGGCCCCCGAGGCTGGCGTACACAGTGAGACGAGGAACGGTGGCGGCCGCCGAGGTTGCTACCGGGGGCGCGGGCGCGGGCGCGGGCGCGGCAGCGGACGCCACCGGTGACGCCGGTAGCGACCTGGTTGCCGGGACGTCACCGAGGCCCGCGCACGCGGAAAGGAGGGTGACCGCGAGGGCCACACCGGTCACTATCGAGACCAGACGTCGGCCGAGCGTGCCTCGGACCCCGTTCCCGATCGGCGCCGCGCGGGCTGCCCCTCGCGGCCTCTCCGGTCGGACCCGACGCGTGTCGATCAGCCCGTGAATCGTGCGCGACCGGGCACCGGGGTGGCCGGAGTGCCGACTGCCGAGGTCGCACAGGTGGTCGGCCGGGTGATCACGTTGGCGTCCAACGTGACTGCCCCCGTGCGAGCAAGAAGTCGCCCGTTGATCGTGGCGCCGGTGTCCGCACTTACCGAAGTGAGGGCCATGATCGTTCCGACGAAATTCGCTCCGGTGTGAAGGGTGGCCGAGGAGGCGACCTGCCAGAAGACGTTGCAGGCGCTCGCGCTGCCGGTGAGCAAGACTCGAGCTCCCGAGCCAGCGTCTAGCGTGCTCGAGGCCTGGAAGATGAACACGTCGGTCGCGGTTCCGCTGAGGGTCAGAGTGCCCCCGAGCGAGAGCGCGCCGCCCGAATACACTCCGGGCACGAGCGTCTTGCCGTCGAGCGCGCCGAGTCCGCTCGTGGTGGGGGTACGACCGGCCGCATCGTTGTAGGCGGTGACCAGGTCGGTCTGGGCCTGACCCGACAGGGCATCCGAGGAATGGATGGTTCCGTTGTTCACAATGCCGGGCGGAAATCCGGTGACCGCCGAGCCGGCGTTGACTCCAAGGTCGCCGCTGACGATGGTTGGCCCGGTGTTGGTCACCGTACTGGCGGCGAGAACCGCGAAGCTTCCGGCGTTGCCCAGTCCTACCGGGGATTCCGCCGCGCGAGCCGAATGCGCACCGGGGGCCGCCGTGAGGGTCACCGAAACGACGAGACCCAACGCGAGGAACAGTGGAAGTGAAGCGCGTTTTTTCAACCCAGTCATTGTTCATCTCGATCCGTTAGCCGCCGGCGGAGAAGAGACGCCCCCGCTTCAGAATCGTAACAGACCGCATGCTTTTCCGCCTCGGTGGACTGTCCGCGTGGTGTGAGGGGCACCGCAAGAAGCATCTCGACGAGTTGCCTCGTCAATGGTAATGACCTGATTTCGGGGTTGCCGCCGCGGACGAGGTCATGTCGGAGACGTTCCTGATCGCGTTCGAGCGCCGGGAAGGTTCGATCGTTCCTGGCGGGTCGACCGTTACCTCGATCGCCGAGTACGCGGCGCCGGGCTCACTGCCGCCGACGTTCGTTGTCACGGCAGAGGACATCGTGCGTTTATACGCGCTCATACATGATGCGGGCGCGCTGCCGTGGAATGTCACAAGAAAAGCGATTGACGAATCGAAGCCGCACTTGTCATGCGCTCCAACGATCTACGCGCAGTGGCGAAGCCAACGAGAACCGCGCGGCCTCACTGTCCGGATTGGGCCGCCCGACACTGAGCCCGTTAACGGGGAGTCAAACTCTCGACGTAGACGTTGCGTCCTATCCTGGATCCGCGGATCGGGCTGAGCGGAAACCCCACCGCTACGATCGAGGCATGGCCGCTCCCAAGACCCGACCAACGGACCAAGATGTCACCGCCTTCCTCGACGCGGTGGAGCACCCTCGCCGACGCGAGGAAGGTCACCTGATTCGCGCCCTGATGGAGCGCGTGACTAAGCAACCCGCGGTGATGTGGGGTCCGACGATGGTGGGATTCGGCTCATCCTCGTACACGAACAGCCTCGGCACGAACGACTGGTTCGACGTCGGATTCTCACCCCGCAAGTCGGCCATGACGCTCTATGGCATCCACAGCGACTACGGGCCGGTCAATCCGCTGCTCGCGGACCTCGGTCCGCACACCACCGGCAAGGCGTGTCTCTACGTGAAACGGCTCGACGACATTGACCTCGCGGTGCTCGAGCGTCTCATCAGCGACGCCTGGAAGGCGGTGAACGGCCGATGACCACCGCGGTGCGCGGTCGCCCCCCCACGAGCCCACCGGTGCCCGACTCGAACGACGCGAGCATCACCGCGGAAGGTGCGCCACCGCCACCTCCCGGCACGTCGGCGACGACCGTCTGGCCCCTGGCGTCGAAGGTGGACCACCGGCTCTTCCACTGCCGACTCGTGATGCGCCACCAGTCTCAAGCTGGCCAGACTAGGCCGGCGGTCGCCGCCTCTCCTCTCGGGAAGGGACGTCCACTGACGCGACTTTCAACGATGAACGAGGGAGGAAAGGACCGACGGTTTACGTCTCGCCGGGGAACCGTAGGCCGTTCAGTGAAGAACGGCGTGAAGTAGTACTTAGTTATGTTGGGCGTGTCGGTGGTTGATCCTCTCCGGGATCTGTCTGTTTTCGGGCGCGAATCCTGATGGACTCACATCGTCACGGACACGGCCCTCTCCGGGATTGGTGGACCACATGAGGGTGTGGATCTACGACCTCTGCGTGAGCCCGAAGTTGAGAGCCAAGACGGCGCATGTCGGCAGCGGGTCTCGCTGGCAGGTTGCCCACCATGCCGATCGCGACGACGGTGCGCGATACCTCCGGTCCCGGAAGTTTCGCACCACGACGTTGGCCGAGGAGTACCGCGCCAGGACCAAGAAAACCCGCGAGAGGGCGTCTACCGAGACCCGCGGCTGGCGAATAGGACCTTCGAGGACGCGGCAAACGCCTGGTTCGTGGTCAACGGGAAGCCAAGCGGCGCCGCAATAAAGCGGTACCGGGATGCTCTGGACATCCGGGCGCTGCCGATGTGGTCGCAACGACGTTTGGCGACCATCGAACCGGCATAGCTTGAAGCGTGGCTCTCCGCGCTCGCCCTCGGAACGGCACCTCTTGTCGCAGAACGCGAGGTGCGCGGCATGAGGCCTTGGCCCGGCTGCCAATAACGCCGTCCGGATTCCCGTTCAAGACACCTCTGGCGAACGCGGCCGGGGCCGGGGCCGACGTGAGGGTGATCCAACCGATGCTGGGTCACGCCGATGCATCGATGACGTTGAAAAGGTACGCGGACCTCTGGCCAGATCCTGCATGAAACAAGTCCGCGCCACTGTCCGAACGGTTGAGATATTCGAAGTTTGCGGGCTCTGATATGTCCAGCCTTGATCCACAGGCGGCGCATCAATGAATCCGGCTCGCTCATTCGGTCCGGAACTAGTCAACGGCAACTTCACCACACTATGGGTTTACCTTGTTGGCCCTCTCGTCGGAACCCTCCTGGCCGTCGGGATCGCATACTTGCTTCGAGGCCCCGGAGGGGGCACAGCCGCGAAGAACGCCGCCCAAGGCAAAGCTTCGTGAAGTCTCATACGGGGCAGTTCCGCGATGACCCTCGATAGCTCGCCACCGATGTGTTTGAAGACAGGCGGATTGCGAGGCAGTGGTTTGCCGGCAACGAGTCGGTTGTGGCGAGCGTCATCCCGCGCGCACACCGCTCTCAATTTTGTCGCCGAGATCGTTGTCTACTTTGCGCCAATACGCGAAGGCACGCAGAAGAACTGGTTCGCTGACCCCATTGAGAAGATGCCCCACAATGTTGCTCACCAAACGCTGTCGTGCGGAATCGTCTAAAACATCACGCACTAGCGTCCCCGCCTGTCCCCAGTCGTCATCTTCCCGGTGCAGGGAAGCGGCTGAGCGAACCAGATCGCCGTCGGAAAACCACACGGCCGATTCGCCAAAGCGTTCCGTGTCCGCGGTCGGGCCGCCCTTGGAGTTGGGCACGTAAACCGGATCCCCAGGGTTGTGATGGCGCATGTTCCCGTCTTTGGCATAGGAGCGCATTTCAGTGTTGTGCGGAGCGTTGACGGGTAACTCGTTGTAGTTGGTTCCGATCCGGGCTCGGTGCGCATCCGGATAGGAAAACATGCGGCCCTGCAACATCCGGTCTGGACTCGCCCCGATCCCCGGCACCATGTTGTTTACCTCGAACGCCGCCTGCTCAATTTCCGTGTGGTAGTCAGAAGGGTTTCGGTTGAGCGTCATACGGCCAACGTCGATCAGTGGGTAATCCTTCTGGGAAATGACCTTGGTCAGATCGAACGGATTGAAACGATAATCTTTTGCGTCATCGAAGGGCATGATCTGCATTTTCAGACTCCAGCTCGGATGCTCACCGCGCTCTATTGCGTCGTACAGATCGCGGGTGTGGTAGTCGCCGTCTTTGCCAGCCATCTCGTCCGCTTCAGCCTGAGTAAAGAACTCGATGCCCTGATCTGTCTTGAAGTGATAGCGAACCCAAAACTTCTCACCTGCCGCATTGACCCACAGATACGTGTGGCTGGAGAATCCATCCATGTTTCGCCAGGTGCGCGGGATGCCGCGGTCACCCATCAGCCACGTGACCTGATGCGCCGACTCGGGGGAAAGAGTCCAATAGTCCCACTGCATGTCATTGTCACGAAGATTGGTATCGGCGCGACGCTTTTGCGAACGGATGAAGTCCATGAACTTCATTGGATCCCGCATGAAGAAGACCGGGGTGTTGTTGCCGACCATGTCGTAGTTGCCCTGCTCGGTGTAGAACTTGAGGGCAAAACCACGCGGATCGCGCCACGTGTCGGGGCTTCCCCGCTCCCCCGCTACGGTTGAGAATCTGATCAGGAGGTCAGTCTTACGTCCTGGTTGGAACAGATCGGCCCGGGTATAAGCACTAACGTCATTGGTCACTTCGAATCGGCCGAACGCCCCACCGCCCTTTGCATGCGGCTGACGTTCCGGCACCCGTTCACGGTTGAACTGTGCCATCTTTTCGATGAGGTAATGGTCCTGCAAGAGAATCGGCCCGTCAGGGCCAACGGTCAACGAGTGTTCGTCGCTGGCTACTGGAATGCCGGCGCTGTTCGTGGTGAAGTTCTGCTCTGACATGATTCCCCAATCGGTCGGCCGGCCGGCTTTCGAACAGCTCCGAAAGTGGTCAACTAGCTTCCGGCCAAGATGGTGACACCAACGATCCGATCCGATCCGACCCGGCCCGGTCGTTGTTTCTCAACCAGTAACTCCATACGACTCTTCCCATGAGGTTGGCGTCAAGAACTATCTGAACCCTCTCAGGGTTCACACCACAGTCATTTCCGAAGTCTCGCCCGTTGTTGAACCAGTCAACGAACGCCGACTTGCCTCTCCTGCGCACCCCCACGCCATTCACGGACGACCCAAGTGCCGTGCACCAGATAAAGGAGACAGTCGCCCGAAGCCGTGACTCCCACCGACCTGATCGTGTCCCTGGCGCTGGCGCTGCTGTTGATCGCACCGGCGGAACAAGAAGAGCATTCGTCGTCTCACCTGCGCAAATCAATCCCGCCCCGGTCACCACCTCCGCCGGCGCGGCCCGCACCTCCGCCGGCGCCCACGATGAAGTACGCCGGGCCGCCCGGACAACGCCCGCGCCGCAGGAGTGGAGAACTCCCGCTACGCGCTTCGGAAGAACCCGGAGAACGTGACCGAGGAGCATGAAGGTGAAGCTCGCCCGGGTGGTGCGGGCCGACCCCACCCTTGGCCAGGCCTGCTACCTCAAGGAAGGACTCCGCGTCATCTTCAAACTCTCGATCGATGAATTCGGCGAGGCCCTCGACAAACGGGTTGGCTGGGCCCGCCGTTGCCGCATTCCCGCGTTCGTGAAGCTCCAACGCAGCATCGTCAACCACCGGACTGCGACCCTCGCCGTGATCGAGCACGGGCTCTCCAACGGCCGGGTCGAATCGATGAAAACCAAGATCCGGCTCATCACCCGCATTGCTTCAGATTCGCTTCCCCCGACGCCTCATCGCTCTCGCGATGTTCAGCCTCGGGGGCCATAAACCAGTACTCCCCGGCCGGATTTAACCCACGGTTACGACAGGAGAGCCCAAATGTTCGGCAATCGTTTGACTTGCCACAACATGTAAACGTTCGATTCCGTCGGCGCGCACCGAAGCGATCCCAGCATCAAGTCTGTCGGCAGCCGGCAACACGTCCTCTGCCCAGTCAGCGATCAGACTCCCCGTGGCTGTGAGTGATGAGCCCGGCTGACCGTTGGAATAGCTTCACCCCGAGCGACTCTTCACGAGCTCGCATTCGAGAGGAAAATGCTTGCTGCGACACCGAAAGAGCGTTGCCGGCTAACGAAAAACTGCCGTGCCGGCGCACCGCGCACAACATGTTCAAGGTGATGAGGTCTGGAGTTCGCGAGTTGAGCACGAGCCCGATCTTCTCCTAACGGCGACACATCCCCGGCATCCTACAAGGATCGGTTGTACCTCCCCAAGCAGACTCATCTATCGCGGGTATCACGCGATCTACGAGTATGAGGTGCATGAGTCGAATACAAAAGCTGCTTTCACATGTGCCGGGACTGGCGTTAGCGATCGGAATTGCCACTGTCGCCACCATGATCGGGCATTTTGTTCCTCTCGTAGGGGGTCCGGTCTCCGGAATCATCATCGGTGTGATTCTGGCAACGGGGATAAAGCCGCGGGCGCGATTGCGTCCGGGGATGCGCACAGCAAGCAGGTCTGTGCTTCAGCTTTCTGTCGTGGTCCTTGGATCCCAACTTTCCCTCGCCCAAATCGCCAAGGTCGGGCTCGAGTCCCTCCCTGTCATGATCGGCACGCTCGTGGTGTGCCTTGCCGCGGCATGGTTGATCGGTCGGTGGCTTGGGATAGTCGGAAATCTGCGAACTCTGATCGGGGTCGGCACCGGGATTTGCGGCGCCTCGGCTATTGCCGCCGTTACCCCAGTGATCGGCGCGGTCAGCCTCGATGTCGCGTACGCCATTTCGACCATCTTCTTGTTCAACATTGCCGCCGTTTTAGTTTTCCCGATCGTCGGCCATCTCCTCGGCCTCAGCCAGCACGCCTTCGGATTATTTGCCGGAACGGCAGTAAACGATATGTCCTCCGTTGTCGCAACGGCGACGACCTACGGACCGGCGGCCACGAACTTCGCAGTAGTCGTCAAGCTCGTTCGTACGCTGATGATCATCCCGGTCAGTCTCGGGCTTGCCGCCTGGGCCGGTCGGCGAATCACCGCAACCGAGGGCATCGCTACCTCGGCCGATTCGGCTACAAACACTCCACTCACTGCCGTTCCGGTTCTGGCTCCGGTCGCGCGGGCACGGGTGAACGTGTTCCGTCTCGTTCCCTGGTTCCTGATCGGATTCATCATCGTGGCCGCCGTGAACTCGATCGGCCTCATCCCCGCCGGAGCGCACCCGGCGCTCAGCGCAACGTCCGTTTTTCTGATCACGATCGCCCTGTCTGCCATTGGTTTGTCGACCGACCTCGCCGGGTTCAGACGAGCTGGCGCTAAACCTCTGATCCTTGGAGCATCCCTGTGGATCATCGTCTCGCTCACCAGCCTTGGCCTGCAATTTGCTACCGGCTTGAACTAACCCCACCCACAGAAACGGTATCCATGTTCACCCACATCCTCGTCCCCCTCGACGGCACCCCACACTCCGACAAGCTCGTAATCCACGCCCGCGAACTTGCAGTCTTGACCGGCGCAACAGTTCATCTCCTCCACGTAAATGTCCACGAGTGGATCGAAGGCCAGGATCTGACGATGGAGGACACGACTGCCAGCGTCACCTACCTCGATCACGCCCAACGCACTCTTACCGCCGCGGGAATCACCGTCAGTGGCGAAGCGCTTACCGCAGACTCCCGCGATATCACCAACGCGATCCTCCAACGGATCACCCCGACCGCCGATCACCTCATCATCGTGGGAGCACCCCACCACACGCCCTGGGCGCGACTGCTCGGCAAGAACATCAGCGATCAGATCGCCCACACCGCCGGGTGCCCCATCCTCCTAATTCCGTAACCGCCACTACCAAAACAGAACCCGCCCACCTCATCCGGCCCAATAAATTGCTTGACATCAGTAGAGAGGAGCTTCCACTCAGCGGGACGTGACCTCACCGGATCCCTTCACTCGACAAACAAGCGCCGCACCGCCGGCAAGAACTTCGGCGGTCGGCAACAACTTTTCGCCCCCAGCCACATCCCCTACGGCCGCGGCGCGGACTTCGAGGCCGGTCGGGATGCGGGTGGTCATCGGGGACTGCTGATGATTCGTGGTTACGTTTGCGGGGTTCCGTGGTGGTGGTTGTGCGTGGTCGGGTCGGCAGGGTGGGGTTGGTCTGATCCCGGGTGGTCGTGGTGCGGTTCGGGGGATCCGCCCATCATTCGCAGCATGCTGCCGCTGCCGCTTCGGTAGAAGACGATGAGCAGGAGTGCGGCGAGGGCGAGGAAGGCGATGTTGAGCCAGGTTGTGTAGTTCCACGAGATCGAAGCATCAATGATGCTGAGGTGTCGGTTGCGGGGCACGAGCCCGAGGGGGGTGAAGATGAGTTCGACGATGTAGCCGGCGATGACCATGGCGCCGTAGAAGATCGCGGTGATCCGCAGGGCCGCTTTGGTGCCGTAATACTTTCGGTAGATCAGGATGATCGGGATGATGATCAGGTCGGCGAAAATGAAGCTCACAACGCCTCCGAAGCTGATGCCCCCATTCCAGAGGACGGCCGCGAGGGGCACGTTGCCGACGGAGCAGACGAAGCTGACCATCGCGAGCAGCGGCCCGACGAGGGGTCCAAGGATGAACGCGAGGGTCGGGTTGCTGTGGAAGAAGATGGCCTGTAGCCACTGTTGTGGCACCCATGCGGCGAAGGCGCCGGCGATGAGGAGTCCGATCACGATGTCGCGAAGGACCGCGGCCCAGTCCATCACAAAATATTGGGAGATGGCGATGAGTCCGGGTTTGGAGAAAAGGCGCCGCCAGAATGAATCGTCGCCGGAGACGGACATGTCCATTGCTGCGTGGCCTTCCATCGACCCGGCGATGCCTTTGTCGGCTTGGTGTCGGGCGGCATCGACGATCTTGCCGCGCATCCACAGCCTGAAGCCGAGGGCTATTGCAAGGATCATGATGGGGCCACCAACGAATTCGGCGAGGGTGAACTGCCAGCCCATCACGAACGCCAGGATCAGGCCGAGTTCGATGACCAGGTTTGTCGACGCAATTTCAAACGCCATGGCGGCGGTGAAGTTCGCGCCTTTTCGAAACAATGCCCGGGCCAGGGCAACCGCGGCGTAGGAGCAGGAGGAGGATGCCGCCCCGAGCAAGCTCGCGATGCTCAGCGACCGAACCGAGTCGTCGTTCATCAGCCGGGTGATTTGTTCCTTTCTGACCACCGCTTGAATCACACCCGACAGTGTGAAGCCGAGGATCAGGGGCCACAGGATCTCCCACGCCATCGACCCCGCAGTTGCCAGCGCATGCCCCACCGCACCGAGAATCGTCAGCATGGTCTCCGCCTTCCCTTTCTTTCCCGGCCGGCGTGGGATCTCGTGACACGGTCGGAGATTTCAACCCCAGCTTGGATCGAGGAGTGATCTCGAAGCGCACCAGGTATCAGCCCGGATACTACGCCTGCGACAGGTAGCCCGTGGCCACGGGGGCCGACGATCCTACCTCGGGTGGTGCCCTGTGATGCTTAGCCTCAATCCACCGGTCGGCTGGTGACGGAATCTTGATTTGGGTTTGATTTCTGTTCTGGGTTTCGGGCGCCGTTGAGCTGTAGGCCTCGATGCTGTCTGTGTTCCACTGGGGTTCCTGGTTGCGCACGCTGGGGCTTGGAGGTTAGGTGGTGGTGCGGCCGGGCGGACCGCAGGCGCTGCTGATCAGAGCGGTCCAGCCTTCTTCCCAGGGCCAGTTTTCGGGCAGGTGCAATGTGATGCGGCGGGCGGAAGTGGAGACCCTGGCGGCGACATTGATGACGGTGCGGCGGTCGCCTTGCCAGCACCCTCTTTGACCTTGCCCTTGACATCCTCGGCAGCATTGCTGGTTTTGTCCCCAGCAGTCATCAGCGTCCTGGCTCGAATCGCGTCATCTGCCCGGAAGCCGACGGTGCACCTACCGAGAAACTCTCCACAGGAAACGGCATGGCGAACACTCTTCGACGCCGGCAGCTGCGGACCCCCTGGAACCGTCGCCGCCTGACCGACCAGCTGACATCGGCGCAACCCGGAATCACAGTGGAACACCACAGTCAGCGGGGCCCAACGATCGGTTATGCCCAGTCAACCGCCACGACGTCCAGATCTAAATCCCGCTCCTAACCTCAGCCGATCGGTAGATCGAGGCTAACATCGGCGGCGCGGGCGGGCATCGGCGTGAAGAAAGCCTCGAATGACGCAGCATCTGTCATGTGACCAGTGATCCCAGCCGCTAGAACCCTTGGCCGGTGTCGTCAGCTCACGATTTCAGTCGACAGCAGTCCCGTCGGTCGCAGTGAAGAGCCTCTCAGCCAGATCGCTTGCCGGGATAAGGTCGCTACTGAGCTGCCCAGGTGCCGTAGTACACGGCAATTCCGACGCCGGCGAGGAGTCCGGCGACGATCCAGAATCGGACAACGACTGTGACTTCGGAACTGCCAGCTATTTGGAGCCGTGCCTGAGTGGAAGGTTGTGCAGGGAGTGGCCATCGTCTGGTCGCTATTCGATCGCTCTTTGGGGGGAGGGCGATTCGCGCGAATCCGACGAACAGGATGCTCAGGCTTATCAGGAGCAACTCGGTGTGAGTCATGACAGCCAAAGCCGCTATGGCGCTGCCGAGGAAGAAGGAGCCACTTTCACCGAGGTGGACTTGCGCTGGATGGGTGTTCCACCAGATGAAGCCGATAAGAGAGGCAACGAGAATGCTGGCCATCACCGTCAGGGTTTCAGGATCGCCAATTTGATAGCACTTGTGGACGTTGGCCTGCGCGAGCGTGAGGTTCAGGCACGATTCGTTGACCTGCCAGGCCGCCACAAATAGGTATCCGGTGAGGGCGAGGGTCGCCAACCCCGCCGCGAGGCCGTCGTAACTCTCGATCACGGATACCACGAATGCTCCGCCGGAGATGATCAGACCAATCCAAATGACCGCTAAGACGACGCCGAAGGTTCCGAGTGCCAACAGATCGACGTTCAGATCAGTCACGAACGACAGATGCCCAGAAGCGGGGGTGAGGCCCTGACTGTTGGGAAAGTTCAGTGCGGCGAAACCGAATCCGAAGGCGAGTGCTCCTTGGCCACCGAATTTGAGAAGGCGAAGACGACGTGGGGTGCTCAATCGCCGCCGTTCAAAGAAGTCGAGGGTCACGCCGAGCACCGTGGATCCGGTCAAGAGGAGCATCAGCAGCAGCCCGCTGGGTGCGATCGGGTCGCCGGAAACGATTACTTGGGCGACGTAGGCCACAGCTACGGAGATAAGGAGAAGTACTCCGCCGGAATGGAGAACTGCGGAGGCGAATCGTTCCATCTTGGCGCCATGGCCGGCGCCAAGAGTGAGCGGCCGGTTGGCGAGTCGAACGGTGACTGAGATGGCAAGTAAAGAAGTGACAAAGGCGACGAGCGTACCGACGATCAGGTTGATCATGCGTCACTTACTCCTCGTTCTAACCCAGCGTCTCCATGAGATGGCGCCACTTTTTGGTGCGGACAATTCTCTCACCGATCGGGAAGGCGCCTCGTTCGGAAGTTGGAGCCCGGCGGGGCGGCCTCATCGAACCATGGGTGCGTGAGGCTTGCCGGCTCGCCTCCGCTCCGAGACGGATGTGCACCGGCGTGGGCCAGGGCTGGTCCAGATCCGCCCGGTCTCAGTCATTGTCGAAGTCGATCTCGGCTCTTCGCGAAGGGCGGCGACTGCCTGCACTGCAAGCCGGATCCCCACAAAGCCAATGACGGCGGCCAGAATGAACGCAAGGACCGGATCAAGCCAGTAAAGCCCACCGGTGACCCAGATCACGACGCCGGCCACGAGCACTCCCGCCGCGGCGGCCGCGTCGGCGAGAGTGTCCAGCAGTACCGACTTCATGTGGATGTCCTCGCGGTGCACGAATAGGCCGAGCACAAGGGCGCTGGAGATCATCACAGCGAGCGTGATGAGGCTCACAACCGCCATCGGGAGTCCAAGCACCGCCGGGGCACCTTCGACCAATCTAACGATCGATTCGATAGCCACCGCTACAGTCACTGCAATCAGGATCGTGGCGTTGATGAGGGCAACGATTGCGATCGGCCGATTCGCGCGGGGGTGACCGGGGTCGCGGTCGCGGAGACCGACCGCGATCAGCCCGAGGGCCAGCGCGACTGAGTCGGCCAGGGTATCCCCGGCGGCCGCCAGCACTCCCACCGAGCGAGCGGCGAAACCGACAATGACAAGACCGCCGATCAATGCGAAATTCAATGCAAGGACGATTGAAAGCCGACGCTGCTGGCTGAATCGCGCTGAGCCGGGATGCGCGCTCATGCGTGCAAGCCAGGCTTGAAGATCTCCACGGCCTCACGAATCGCGGAGTAGACGATGACCAGTCCGGCGAGTGGATCTGCCCACCACCAGCCCAACGCCGTATTCAAAGCCACGCCCAGCAGCACGGCCACAGCCAACAGACCATCGATGAACGTTCCATGCCTCTGGATCGGGACTGCTGCGGACACGCTACCGTTCGGCGCCGACAATGGAGGGGCTCCCGCGCAGCCCTGGCGCAGACAAATGCCGCATCGCGTCGTAACATGCTTCCTACGCCCATGCGAAGGAACCCACCGTGACTGACCAGCTGGCAGTGATCGTCTTCGACGTCAACGAAACCCTCTCCGACATGTCGCCCATGGCCGAACGGTTCGCCGATGTCGGGGCGCCCGGGCTCCTGGCCAAAGTCTGGTTCGCCGGATTACTGCGGGACGGGTTCGCCCTCACCGCTGCCGGCACCAGCAAGAAATTCGCGATGATCGCCACTGAATCGCTTCACGAAAACCTCTCCGGGCTCCCCTTGAACCGCAGCGTCGACAAAGCCGTCGATCACATCATGCACGGCTTCGCCAGCCTCACCCTGCACCCCGATATCGCCGGCGCGGTTCGCACGCTCGCAGCTTCCGGGTTCCGGCTGGTAACGCTCAGCAACGGATCCACCCAGGTGGCGGAAACCCTGTTTCGCGCCGCCGGCATCCGGGAGGAATTCGAAATGCTCCTCTCCGTCGAGGACGCTCCCGGCTGGAAACCGCTCCGAGCAGCCTACGAATACGCCGCGAAGGCATGCGGTGTAGAAGTAGGTCGGATGCTGCTGACCGCGGTACATCCCTGGGATATCCACGGAGCCGCTCGTGCCGGAATGCGCACAGCCTGGATCAACCGCGCGGGTACCACCTACCCGGGATACTTCACGGCACCCGATTTCACCGTCTCGACCCTGGACGAGCTCGCGTCAATTCTGCGGAACGACGTCTGATGCCCCGCACGAGACAGCCGAGCGGTTCAGCGAAAGAGACCGTCGCGACAACTGTTCCGTAACCGCCCATCGGACACCAGACACCGCACTGTGTTACCTGCTCTACCGACAATGAATTGCGAGCATCATTCAGTGATGCAATACCTTTGTCGGTCACACGCAAAAGCCACACGCTAACGTGACCGTGACCGTGACCGTGACAAATCTCCCACTTCGAGATTCCGGCGGCGGTCACGTTCATCGAAATTCGTACCGACGGCGCCGACCGGCAAGAGCCGCAATGTCGATCTGCGACGGGTTGTCGCGAGCCGGAGTGCAGGCGAGCGGCTCTTCGACCTAAGGCCAGCGCAGATTTGGGTCAGCGCGCGACCGACTGGCCCGACCGGGCCGATCGGTAGACCGCTTCGCTGAAGTGGGCGCAGGCGACGGCGTCGTCGACCGTTTCGAATTCGGGCTCGTTGGAGTCGGTCAGCGATCGCACCAAATCGAGATCTTTCGACGCAACCTTCTCACCTGATTACCAGCGTCCCGCAGACCGGGCCTTTTTCGGACTCTCCCCCACGAACCCGCGGCTCCGCGGGTTGACCACGCCGAGGGTGACGCGTGTCGCCCGCCCGAGGTTGAGCCCGGGGGCGTCATACGCACTTGGGGGGCTGGCTCGGAAAATTTGCCGGCGTTCTTTGTCATTGTGCTGCGGGGCAAGCTCTCGAGCGTCAGCGCCTGAAGCAAATCGCAACCAAGTTCGACAGATCCTATCTATGATTCCGGCGTTTTTGGTCAGGGATTGAGCGCAGTTCTAGGTTCGTCGAATGTGGGTGCAATTTCCTTCCCTCGACCTTGAGAGACCGCATCACCCCCGGATACACCCCGCCCATGTGGCAGGGGCGATCCGAATCGCCTGGTCCCGACGCTCTTACCGGCACAGGGCCGCTTCGGTAGGTCGTCAAGCCCCACAAGTTGTTGTCAGGGATCAGTCCACTGGCGGTCAAGACGCGGCCGGTGAGGCGCATGGACCTGCCGAGTAGTTGGTCGAGGTATGTTCGCAGGCGCACCGCAACCGAGTCTTGCCGCCAGGGCGGACGACGAGCGATCGAATTCCACATCCGCTCCGAATGACACTTGCCGAGAGTCAGAGTCGAGTCCGCGGTCGCTCCCCTTTTGATCGAAGGCAGAATTCCTTACCCCCTGTGGCCGCCTACTCGAAAGGAATCAGCATCGTGGATAAATCCAAACTCAGGCGGGGACGCCGCTTCGGCGCTGTAGCGTCGCTGTCCACCGGATTGCTCGTTGCGTCGTTGTCAATAGGAACGGCGGCCTTCGCTGCAGGCTCAACCGTGCATCCCGTGTCCTCCGCGAAGACGCCCGCGTGGAGCAACGGGCAGACCGTGACGATCCAGTACCCGCAGAATTTCTTCTGTGACAACAGCATCGCATCGTCCGCATCGAGCGGGTGCGAGGTCGGAACTGCTGCGAATGTCGGCCCGGTAGCTAATGCCGACCGGTCCACCCTCTATGTTCTCGTTCCGCTGTTCGCTAACCCGAGTCCTGCACCGATGTGTGGGGTCGCGGATTGCCCGAACCACCCGTTGAACATTGACCTGTCACGGATTGCTGGCGCTCTCGGGGCATCGCCCGACGCGTTAGCGGACGTGCCCTTACCGGCCCACAGCCACATTCTCGACGGAAACGCCGGCGGATGGTGGGACGTGAAGATCGTTGCCGTCACCAATCAGACGGCATGGGCGGAACTCGCCGCAGACAAGTCCGAGTCGGGCATGAAAGCTCTGATCGGCGACCCATCGAGTGGCGTGCTCGGCCCAATCCCGACGAACCTGTATCTGTTCTTCAACGTCGTCGGCTCACAAAAATAAGTAAAAGAACTCATGGGGAGTCGCAGTCACGCTGCGGCTCCCCATGACCCCTCGCAAAGAAAGGGCCTCAAGTGACAACATTCGCACTCGCACCACGGATACGGGTTCGACTGAAATCACGTGACGGACTCACGGTTTCATTGGTCTGCGTCGCGATGATCCTCATGATCGTTGGAGTAGCGCTCCCCTGGCTGATCGTGTTCGGCGGCCTCACGGCCGTGATTGGCTTCTCCCTCGATGGGGGCTACCTCGCCGGGATCATGGTTGCGGTGGTCGGTCTCCTGTATGTCGCGGCACGGCACGGCGGAGCACGGATTCTCCGACCCGTCGCTCTTGTCGGGTCTGCAGCCATCCTCGCCGACAGCCTCTACAGTGCTTGGCGGATTGCGGCGTATGTCGCGCACCCCGGACCCACCGCCGTGCTGACCATTCCCAGCGCAGGGCCCGGGCCCTACGTCCTGGCTGCAGGCGCGGCGACACTCCTCGTCGCGGCAATACTCAGTCCATCACGGGTTGCCCCACTCGAAAAACAAATCGGGATGCGATTGCTGCTCGGGCTCGTATTGCTCACTGCCGCTTCCATTCACCTGATCCTTACGCCCCAACACCTCAGCGAGTCTCCACTCCTCGGCATCGGATTCCTGCTGGCCGGAATCGTTCAGCTTGCCTCGGCAACATTCGTTCTGCTCCGAACCGACGACCGAGGAATAAATCTCGTCCTACTCGTAAGCGTCGCGCTGATCGCCATCTATCTTTATTCCGTCTTCATCGGCTTTCCCCTCGACTCAGGACATGACACAGAGACGGCGGCCGGCTTCAGGATCGGTGCGGGTGAACCCATCGACCTGAAGGGAGCAATTAACGCGATTGCGGAAATCGCCGCCATCCCTCTCGCTCTGATTCTCGCCCGCCATACCTCAGCAACACGGGGAAGTGAATGACCGACACCCCCCCTGGCCGCCGATGCCCTCCTGCTGCAACGAGCGTGCGGGCTACGCATTGGTGAGCTTCTCGATTTGGAAATGGACGGTGTTCACGAGGTCCCCCGGCAACGGGTCCTGGCTCAAGTGCCGTTGGGGAAGTTCGACACGGAACGCCTGGTGCCCCTCGACGAGGGCACTCTCGACCGGCTCGACCCATCAGCCACACGCGGTCGGTTGGCCGGCGACTGCCCAACCCCAGGACGGGCCGTCCCGCCGATTTCCGCTTCACCAATCACGGCCACTGCCTCAGCCCCAATGCGGTCCGGGGGGAGCCCGCCCGGGCGGGAGAAGCCACGGGCCCGGGCAAATTAACCCTGCATCAGCTTCGCCACGCTTACGCCACCGCGCTGGTCCACGCCGGCCTTACAACCGCTCATGGCGTTGCTTGGCCACGTCTTCCACTCAGATGAGCCTGCGTTGCGGCCAGCTCTTCGACAGCGCAATCCGCACCGAAAACTAACGCGCCGTCGACCTGACTAAAGCGCATATCGGGCCGAAGAATAGCGGTCCCGTCACTGCGGGATGAACAACTCTGCCCCTGGTCGACAACACCCGCGAAGACTGACGGGGAACACCCACGTCAAAGCGCGCATGGGCGGGGGCTTCTGCCTCTGCGCGCCCGCGAAGAAGCCAGCGCCGCGCCAACCACCACAAAAGCTGCCAGGCAGTTCACTCGGGGTTGTCCCCCCAGTAGCTGTCAACAACTTTCTATTGTGCTGGTGAACGTTTCGGGCTGCCGCGTCGTTGTAGGGGTGGAGTCACACTGTGTGACATCTGGGTGATGTGTGCCGTCACCGTTCGGTGTTCATCGGAGGAAGTAACAATCATGAAAAAGAGAAATCGCCGCATCATTGCCATCGTCGGTGCAGCTGGGATGTTGGGCGCACTTGCTGTGGGCGTTTCGAGCGCTCACGCCTCAGCAGCGAAGTCTGACGAGTCGCACAACGGGCGGCTGCCGGCGAAGGTCACAGTATTTGCGCCGGGCAAAGCTGATAATGCTGGGATCTCTGGTGCTGGCTGGTTTGTCGATCTGAGCGTTCATTATGACGGTGGTATTCAGGCTGCTGGTTTCACGGGTCTGCAGTTGACGGGCCCGGGTGTGCATGCGAACGCCGCGCCGTTCCCCGGCACCTTCTCAACTGGACGTGATGATCGCCTGCCGGGACTGGTGGTTGTTGATTCGACAACGAATAGCGTTAAGCCGGGCTTCTCGGGTCCGGGCACAAACTTGGCGAACCTGTTCAATCTGACTGGCGTTACCGACCGGTCGAAAAAGGGTGCTGAGATCTGGGACTCCTGGCTCGTTGGGGCGCCAATCGCGGGGCAGAATGTTGACAGCACTCTGATGGTCGCGGTCGTCGCGGACTTGAACCATGACGGTGTGTTCAACGACGCACCCAACGTTGTTCCCGACGCAGACCATGATGGCAAGATCGACGCGAAGGACCTAAAAGCATTAGGTCTAGCATCAAACATCGTTACCATCCCGTTCCACATCAACGGTGCCGTCAAGTAGCACACCGGCCGCGATGGGGGTTCCGCCGGCGACGGCGGAGCACCCATCCAATGTTCGAATCGAGGACAAGGATGACCCGGCAGACGGATGCGCTCCTTCGGGCTATCCACGATGAACACGCCGCCGCGCTCCTCAGTTATGTGACCCGGTTGATGGGGAACCGGGAGACGGCAGAAGATGTCGTGCAAGAAGCGCTGTTGCGGCTGTGGGGCCACGCCTCGATACTCGAAGAGAGCGATACCTCGATACGCCGGTGGCTTTTTACCGTGTCCCGAAATCTGGTGATCGACAACTGGCGAAGCGCGAGGAGCACGCACGAGATCACAACCGACCGTGTACCCGAACTCGAAGTGCGGGACCAGACCGACGCGGCACTTGACGCCTGGTTGCTGTCAGAGGCCTTGCTGTCGCTGTCGCTGCAACATCGTACTGTTATCGTCCACGCTTACTACCTCGGCCAGTCAGTTGCGGAAATCGCCCGAAACGAAAACGTGCCCGAAGGCACCATCAAATCGCGACTGCATTACGGATTGCGGGGGCTGCGGCTCGCGCTTCAGGAAAGAGGACTCACCCAGTGAGTGACGACGACACCGACTTCCGCGAATGGGATGCCGCCTATGTACTCGGAGCCCTCAGCGCACAAGACCGCAAGCGGTACGAACAGTACCTCGCAATTAATGCTCCGCACGCCGCCGCCGAACTCGCCGGCCTCCCCGGAATCCTAAAAAGCCTCACACCGGATGACGCGATGGCTCTACTGCGGCCGATCAACGACATCCATTTGCAGGATCGAACGCATCAGGTAGCGACGCTCCAGTCCCTCGCCCACAGTGTGAATCGACGGCGACGACGCATCCGTACACGCCTCATCACATTCTCGTGCGCCGCCGCCGCCGTCCTGATCGCTGGCAGCCTCTTCGTCGGCACCCAGGTAGCACCAAACACGAGCCCACACACCGCCGCATCCTCGTCGCCGAACGCCGAGCCCGCCGGGCAACCCATGTCAGCCCTCCACGCGAACACCATCACGGCAAACCTTCGCGTCACACCGAAACAATGGGGCACCCTCCTGAGCTGGAACTGCCGCTACCTCAACAATTGGACCACCGGCACCAAAAATCTCGACATGGTGGTTACCACCACCTCAGGAACAGAGACAGTTGTCGCGACGTGGTCAGCATCCGGAACACACGCCGCAGACCTCGCCGCCGCCACTAGCATCACCGCCGCCGAAATCCGCACCATAACCATTCGCCCGGAAGGCGAAACGACGCCACTGCTGCAGGCCAACCCATAACCCTGTTGCCTAAATCCCAATCGGGACTGCCCCGAGCTCAGTTGACTCGGGGACATGGTCGCATCACTGGCGCAGCCGGGTTTCGAAACCAGCGCTGGCTGTTGCGGGCGCGTGCGACCGAGGGTTGTCGCCGAAAGCTCTGAGACACAGCGCCGCGAGCATGGCTATCGCCGCCGGTGCCGACGTGAAGGTGGTGCAGCGAATGCTGGGCCAAGCCGACGCCTCGATGACGCTGAACACGTACGCGGAACTATTGCCCGACCGCTTGGACGAAGTATCCAACGCCATGTCGGAACAACGCGAAGAGCACTCGCCGAACCGGCGTCATGACCAAGCGCGAAATCGCCTGTTGATCGAAACCGGAAACGGCCCTTTGACCAAGCATTTTGGTGCACCCCCCCGGACTTGAACCGGGAACCCACTGATTAAGAGTCAGTTGCTCTGCCAATTGAGCTAGAGGTGCGATCGATTCCGCGGCAAGTGGGGAACCAAGGGACAACATTAGCATCGCTGCCAGGGTGCCGCGAACAGCGTTGTGGCGGCGATCGATGCCTAGGATTAATGCCATCCGCCGCCACCTCCGAAGGAGAACCCTGTGACCGCCCCCACTCGCCTCGAACCCGGCACCGTCGCCCCGGCATTCACCCTCGACGACCAGGACGGCTCACCCGTGTCACTCGCAGACTTCGCGGGCAAGAAGGTCATCGTGTACTTCTACCCGGCGGCATCGACGCCCGGCTGCACCACGGAGGCGTGCGACTTCCGCGACAACATCAACTCACTCAGGTCGGCCGGCTACCAGGTGCTCGGTATCAGCAAGGATGCCGCGCCGGCGCTCAAGAATTTCCAGACCGAGCAGGGCCTCAATTTTCCGCTGGTGAGCGACCCCGACCTCGCGGTGCACGTGGCCTACGGAGCGTACGGCGAGAAGTCTCTGTACGGCAAGACCGTGACCGGCACCATTCGGTCCACCTTCGCGGTGAACGAGACCGGCCAGATCACCCTGCCGCTGTACAACGTCAAGGCCACCGGTCACGTCGCGTCGCTTCGCAAGAGGCTCGGCATCGACGCCTAGTCGTCCGGCCCGGGTGCTTCTTCGCCTGAAACGTCCTCCGCTCTTCGGGTGGCCGCCACCACCGAGCGTGTGAACAGGAGGATGATCACGACCGCCGCCGGCACAATCACGAGCCACCCGATGTCCGGTCGTGAATAGGGCGGCTGAAAGCTTCCGAGCCCAACGGCGATCTGCAGCACCTGCCAGGTGATCGCACCGCTGCGGATCCACGACTTCCCGCGGAGCGCGTGTGCCGCCATCAGACCGACCCAGGCGGCCGCCAGGATGTCGAGCACTAGGAGGGCGATCGCGGTCGCGACGGAGTCCGGACGAGCCACCAGTATCTCGACCACCAAAAAGCACGC
The DNA here is from genome assembly GCA_031360325.1 of Frigoribacterium sp. GTDB lineage: Bacteria > Actinomycetota > Actinomycetes > Actinomycetales > Microbacteriaceae > Lacisediminihabitans. The sequence goes on from JANMBI010000153.1 coordinate 32,702, forward strand.
GACCGCCACGAGAGCGGCACTTTCCGCCCCCAACAACCCCACCAAAAGGAGGAGCGACGCCGGTCGGCGCGAGACTCTCGGTTCACTCATAGCTGTGGAACCCCATCGGACTATTGATTTGCTACAACCAATATGAGATTCTATGTGAGGTCGATTTGCACTCACAGGGCCGTGAGCATCTGCCAAAATCCCCAGATTTCTTTCCCCAGCATGGTCTTTCGACCTCTGCGCAGGGCGCTATTGCCCTGTGCACGCAACAAAAGGAGCACCCCCAGATGGATTGGCGCGACAAAGCCGCATGCCTCACGGCCGACCCTGAACTCTTCTTCCCCGTGGGGAACACCGGTCCGGCTGTCGACCAGATCGACAAGGCGAAGGCGGTATGCGCTCGGTGCAGCGTCACTGAGATGTGCCTTCAGTACGCTCTCGAGACCAGCCAGGATTCTGGCGTGTGGGGCGGACTCAGTGAAGACGAACGGCGCGCCCTCAAGCGGCGTGCTGCTCGGGCGCGACGCGCCTCCTAACGGCATCACCGCATCGGCCCGCGGATCACTCGCGGCGTCGACTACTTCGTGAGCCAGGCGAGCGGAATCTCGATCGTCACCTCGGTGCCACTTCCCACCATGGTGTGCCAATCGATCGTTCCGCCGAGTTCGCCCTGAATCAACGTGCGAACGATCTGGGTCCCGAGCCCCGAGCCGACCTTGCCCTCGGGCAGACCGCCGCCGTTGTCCCGCACCTGGACGCGCAATGTCTCCTCGCTCCTGTCGGCGATGATTCCGACATTTCCCTCCCTGCCCGCCAGCCCGTGCTCGACGGCATTCGTGACGAGTTCGGTCAGGGCGAGAGACAGCGGTGTCGCGTATTCGCTCGGCAGTGCCCCGAAGCTTCCGGTGAAGGTCGGATGCACCTTCGTGTTATGGGTGGACGCCACCTCGGCGATGAGCTTGAGAACCCGGTCGAACACGACATCGAAGTCGACATTCTGGGTCAGCCCCTCGCTGAGGGTGTCGTGAACGACCGCGATCGCCGCCACCCGTCGCATCGCCTGATTGAGGGAGTCGCGCGCTTCGTCGGAATGTGAACGCCGCGCCTGGATGCGCAACAACGATGCCACGGTCTGGAGATTGTTCTTCACCCGGTGATGGATCTCGCGGATTGTGGCGTCCTTGGTAATGAGCTCCCGCTCCTGGTGGCGCAGCTCCGTCACATCCCGACACAGCACGATCGCGCCGACCCGCTCACCCCGGTCACGGATCGGGATGGCCCGCAACGACACGGTGACACCCTTGGCCTCGATGTCGGTGCGCCACGGCGCTCGGCCGGTGACCACCAGCGGCAGGGACTCGTCGACGACGAGTTTGCCGGCAAGCAGACCCGTCGTGACCTCGGCGAGCGACTCCGCTTCGAGTTCGCCGGCAAAGCCCATTCGGTTGAAGGCCGAAAGCCCATTCGGGCTGGCGAAGGTAACCGTTCCGTCGACGTCGAGCCTCAGGAGCCCATCGGATGCCCGAGGAGCGCCCCGCCGTGGCCCGGTCGGTGCCCCCAGATCGGGAAAGTCTCCCGCGCAGATCATCGCGAACAGGTCATTGGCGCACTCGTTGAAGGTGAGTTCCTGCCGACTGGGGGTGCGCGCCTCGCTCAGGTTAGTGTGTCGGGTGATCACGGCGATGGGATGATCCGTGGTCTGTGATCCCGAAATCGACAGTCGCCGCAACACGGGAACCGCGCGCACGCGGGTGGGAGTCTCCTCATACCAATCGGGGGCCGCGGAATCAACGATCTGCGCGGAGTGGAATGCCTCGGTGACCTGGCCCCGCCATTCCGGCTTGATCGCCTGGCCCACGAAGTCTCGATAGAACAGTGTCGCCGAACTCGACGGTCGTGCGTGCGCCACCGCGACAAAGTCGTCGTCTCCGGTCGGCACCCACAGCACGATGTCGGCGAAAGCGAGGTCGGCGAGAAGCTGCCAGTCCCCGACGAGGAGGTGTAGCCATTCAACATCCGCATCGTCGGAACGGCCCTGGGCGAGTACGAGGTCTGAGAGGGTCGACACCCGGCCCAGTTTAGGTTGCTGCCGAGACGGCCCCGTTCACCCGGCGCTGGCGCCGTGCTTCCGGAACCGTCATCGGTCGGGGCGCCCCTCGCCCGGATCGACGGAGCGACCCGCTCGGAGCGCGCGGTGCGGCCGGGCGCGGAGAAATCCTGCCCCGGACCGTTCCGTTGGGAGAGAATGAGCGGTATGCGCGGAATCTCCCGCGCCCGGCCAAAGGAGCGAGCGTGGCACCGAAAGAGTCGAAAAAGAAGAAATCGGACTCCAAAAAGAAAAAGAACCAGGACGACACGAAGAAGCAGGCCAAACGGGCAAAGCCAACTGGGTCGTCCACGCTTTCTGGGCCATCCAAGCAGGAGTTGAAGAAGGCCGCGAAGCGCGCGAAGGCGCCCAAGACCGTGTCGCCCGCGAAGACGACCGCTGCCACCACCACCACTCCGCGGAAGAAAGCCCCACCGGTGAGAACCGTTCCCGGGAAGAAGGGAACTCCCATCGCGAAGCAGCGGACAAGGTCCACGATCCCGCGACCGCCCGCCGCGTCGCGGACTTCCCCGCCGGGAGAACCACCGGCATCCCCAACGTCCGAGCCGACGACCCTGTGGACCGTGGTCGCCCTTCGTGCGCACGCTCGCGCGATGGGCATTGTCGGCTACTCGCGCCTGAAGAAGGATGATCTGCTCGCGCGAATCAGGCCACGCTGACCCTTCCCACTCATGCCCGAAATCTCGACCTTCGCTGAAGCCGACCGCGCCTCTCCACCGGCGCGGGCGGGGGCAACAGATGGTCGCGGACCAGCTCCGCGATAGCGGAACGCGCGGGAGATCTCGGTGCGACATCCAGCAGCGTGCGCCCGGCGAGGATCGCTGCATCGAATGCCCCCGGGTCGTTCGGCACGAGCACGGGGGACGTGATTCCGCCAAAACGCTGCAAGGTCTGACGTACGTGGCCGAAAGCGCCAGGTCCGACGACGCTCGCGCGAACCTTGTTCATCACCACCGTGACGCGATCGCTGCCGATGGTTTCCAGCAGGTCGACATGTGCCCGCAGGAAGCGCGAGAGTCCGACCGGATCGGCCGAGCCCACTGCCACGATCTGATCCGCGGCCCGCAGCGCGGCGATGGTTGCGCCGTTGCGGCGCGGTGCGAACAGGTCACTGCTGATCTCCTCGTCGTTCTCGAGGCTCGCCCCGGTGTCGAGGATGGTGAAGTCGACCCACTCTCGGCACGCCGTGATCGCCGCGGTCACCCGTTCGCCCGAAAGTTCCGGCCATCGGCTCGGGCGGCCGATACCGGTGAGTACCCAGAAGCTTCCGCGGGCGGTGAGATAACGCTGCCCGATGCGCTCCAGTTCTGGTTGGGTGAGGGCGCCGGCGCCGGCTAACCGGCAGGCCGCCGCGAAGCCCGGTGCTTCATCGAGAAGAGCGAGTGCCGGTGCGATCGAACCGCCATGTGTGTCGACGTCGGCGAGGACAACTGTGGCGCCGGTCGCGGCGAGTTCCGCGGCGAGGCAGATCGCCAGCGAGGAGCGTCCCGGCGCGCCGGCCGGACCCCACACCCCAAGGACGACACCGTCACGCCGTTCCGCGGCAACCTCCGGCGCTCCCGGACTCCCCAGAAGCGTTTCTTCGAGATCGCTCCACGAGGCGTCGACGGGAGCGACTTCGAGCAGCCCGAGCCCCGCGGCGTACCGCCGCTCCGCGTCGGTGGCGACCAGGGCAACGACTCGCACGCCCGCCGCATCGGCCTCCACCATCAGGCGGTCATTGAGGTGTCGGCTCGATGCCGCAACAATTGCGAAGTCCATCGCCGCGGTGGCCACCAGAGCCGCGAGTTCGTCCGCACTCGAGCACCGCGCCCCGAGGTGGAACCCGTGGCGGACGAGCTCGAGCGCGAGGCGATCCTCGAGCTCGATCGGAAGGGCGAGCGCGACGCTCTGCATCGCTCAGCCCCTCGCCGGGATGCTGGACGGCACGAGCGAGAGTGAGTCGGCATTGGCGATCGCCTCGAGTACCGCCGCGGTCTTCGTTCGCGGCACGAGCAGTTCGACCGATTGCGCCGCGCGATCCGCGATCACCCCGTCCCGGGAGACGACCCGCACCACGGTGGCGGAGGCCACCAGCACGGACGGCGGTCCGAACACCGTCGATTCGGTCTGTTTCGCCGACCAGAGGTCGACGACGCTGCCTTCTGCGACCGAGCGCGCCAGCTCGCCATTGACCTTCACGACCAGTGACGCCACCCGAACCCCCGCGGTGTCGCCGAGGGCCGCAACGGGAACCAGTTCTCCCGCCGAAATCGCGCGGGTCACCACGAATCCCGAACGGGGGATCTCGCCGTCGCGGAGATACTTCCCTTCGACCGATCCGAGGCGCACGCTGCGCGCGTCGAAGTCGGATGCGTGAACACGGTCACCCGGGCTGAGCGATGCCCGCGCCGAGTAGACGAGCACGCTGCGGTCCGCAGAGGCCACCACGGCAAACACGCCGAGCACCGAGAAGGCCACGAGGGAGAGGCCGATGGCAAAACGCGGATCGAACCAGAATGCCCGCGGTGTCCGTTCGGCACCCGTGCGTCCGGGCTTCACGGGCCGTCCTGACGCTGCCGGTCTCCGACCGGAGGCCTCTGCCGAGTTCACACCGCGCCTCCCGCCTTCTCGCGCACCAGTGGCGCAGAGTCCAATGGTCGCGACACCGGAGTCGGCTTGGGAAAGTTATCCACACCCCAGCCCGCCGGAGAGCCCTGCGCCCATAATCGGAAGATGACGCACTCGGAATCTTCCGGCCAGGATGCCTCTCTCGGCCGTTTTCTGACACTCGCCGACACCGCGGACATACTCAACATCTCGGCCAATCAGGCATACGCCCTCGTTCGGTCCGGTGAACTCCCGGCGATCAAAGTCGGAGGAAACGGGCATTGGCGGGTAGAGCGCGCCGTTCTCGAGCTGTTCATCGAGGCGAAGTACGAAGAGGCGAGGCGGATGGGTCTCTGGCAGCAGTCCGACTATGCGAGCCTGTCCGACTACTCCTTCGGCCGGCGGGGACTCGCCCGCTGATACCGCAGGCAACGAACCATCGAAATCCGGCTGCCGATTCAGACGCGCACGAGAATCAGTCCGGAGAAGGGGACGACCCGGTAGTGGGAGACCTGGGACTCGCGCCGGGCCGTTCCGGCCTCGTGCTCCGCGAGGTCGAGGTGGTCCCGGCCCACCCGGTCGATGGTTCCCGTGATCGATCCGCCGCCGAGAACGAGCTCCACCGAGGAACGTCGCCGACACAGGTCCCGGAGCACGAAGGGAAGGCCGAGACGGCGGGCCAGACCTCGCTCGGACTCACCGTTCGAGACATCCTCGAGGCTGTCCCTCACCTGAGCCCGCGAGAGAATGAGGCCGGCGATCGCGGCGAGGGGGAGGATGAATTGGGCGTTTCGCGCGGAATCATCTGCGATATCCCCCGACACCCAGTCGCGCCCGATGGTGCGCGGGCGCAGGTCAAGCGTGCTGCCGGACCCCAGCACCACCCGCACGGACCACGAGGAATCGGCCCCGTTCGCCGAACCCAACGCTACGAGCCGATCCCGGAGAGAGAGTCGCCCGAGCCGGAGTCGCTCCTCCTCGGCACGTAGATCGGTCTCCTCGGCCCCGAGCTCATGCTCGAGTTGGCCCTCCAGGTCGTTGAAGAGGTTGTCCCAGCGCATGCAGACGACGGTACCGAGGCGGGCGAAGTGCTCGGGCGGGTTATCCACACCCCCTCGTTGGGGCATGGACATGAGCGCCAACTACTGCTTTAGTGTGTCCACACGACCACCACCCCCAGAAGGGGGTAGACCCTGACCTCAATCCCGACCCCGTGGGGACACACCGATGAGCGATGCACTACCCGTCCAGCACACCGCGCAAGCGACGCCGGGCCGCACGCTCCGCAGCAAGGTCATCCGATCGCCGTTTCACTCCGACGAGTTCTTCGGCGCACAGCCGGCCTCGCGGTCCACCCTTCCGAACCCGCAACCGCTCCTCGAAAACCTGACACGCTGTGTCATCGAGATCCTCGCCGGGGCGCGTGATCTCGAACAGATCTCGCGGTGGGTAACCGTCGCCACCAAAACTACCTGCGCCTAACCAACAATCTTCGCTGCCCCAATATTACCTATCTTGGCCACAGGATACGGTTCGGCTTCGTTCGTTTGATTCCGCGAGTTTCGAACCTTCAACATCGATGGCCCAGCGGATCGTCACTCGGCGCCCCAGGATCTCTTCGCGTAGCGCACGGCGGCGGGCGGAGAACCGGTCAGCACTCTCACCGAGGTATCGCATCGCCGTGCGTGCAGTTCCCATCGTGTGGGCGTCGATGAGAATTCGATCGATGGTCACCCGGACCGCCACTTGATGCCGAGCTCCGATGGGCTTCGACGATGACTGGACACTATAGATAGTCAAGGCGCGGCCGCGCGCTGCCGCTGGCGGCGTCTCCCCAGCACGCCTACCGGTCATTGCGGCGGTTCGTCATCCTTTGTTCTTCCAGCTACGAGGTCTTTGGCCTCCTGGTCCCGGGCGAACTCAATCAGCGCCCTTGCAAGTTTCTGCATATCGATCTCCGGTCGCACTAGGGCTCGCACTGAGATCACCCTTTCCGACTTCTTAGGCCGCTTCGTCTTTTTACCGCTGAATGAAACCGTGGGTTGAGGTACTGGTTTCGGCCTGTCCATGAGGATCGACAGCCGTTGGTAGGCATGGTCGGCTTCCTCGGGAAGCTCCGGACGTTTCTGGGTGATCGCGTGACGGTGGGCGATCAGTTCGTCATCGCTCACGTCTTTATAGGGGAGGAAGAAATGGTGCAACGCCCACTGTTCACCAGGGTCGATCCAGCTGAACGCACCACCCCCACCACCGTTCCATTCCGCCTTCAACCGGTAGTGACGCTCCAGAAAATTCGTATCGTTGGAGGTCCGCGAAATATCTTCGGGCGGCGCTGAGTCAGCAGCGGAGTTTCTGGTTTCGGGATCTCTGCTTTCCGGGACGGCACGAATTGGCATCGCCAACCGTTTCGACACCTGCTCCCGTATTGCATCGTCTGCGAGGCCGAATGCGCGAGCCCGCGCATAGTAGGTTGCCTCCAGTTTCTTGAAGAACCTCCCCGCCGACGCATGCAACTCCGGCCGTCGCGCCGCGATCTCCGCTTGACGAACGGCAAGGTCCTCAACCGTTAGCGCCAGATCGGGTTGGTAGAAATCATCCAAGGCATGCCGACCGTTGTCGGTCAGGGTCGTCAGCAGTTCCGGAGCGTCGGTCAGGACCATCCGCAGGAACAGGTAACGATCGAAGCTCTGCCGATCAGCAGGTTGCGCCATGAGCGATCTCCGTATCCTCAACATCCAAAGGGGAAATAGTCGGCAAGGAACGGAATACGCTCCCGAGAGTTTTCGGAGCAAGTCTGAATCTTGGCAGCTCGGGTCGCCACCCATTTCACAATCCAGCCACCAAAGATTCAGCTACACGACACGGTGCCTTGAGCGCATCTCTGCACTCGAAGGCTCGGCAAAGGAATATCCAGGCGCCGATAGAGTCCCAACTGATCTACGTCGACGGTTGGGTACATAGCGAGATAGCACAGCCGTCCAACGTCATTCCGCCATGGAACAGCGACATCTGGTTCCACCTCGCCGACGGCTCAGGATGGGTCTCACTCGCGGGAACACGAGCGGTACCGACACCGCCCGACCCAACCGGCTTGAGCACTAACGGAGGCACGCCCCCGCCAACTCCGTCAAAATGTGAAGCCGCCCTCAACTGATCCCCCGGCCGATGCAGGGTTCCGGGGAGACCCGCAAGGGACCCCGACGAAGAACAACATTCGAGAGAAATGAAGGCGTATCGAAACTTGTGCCCAATCGTGCGTCTGCTGCTGGGATGACATGATTTGAGGGTAGACACGAAGGATGCCCCAATCACCGGCAATACCGAATAGCGCCAGATACCGTTGCCCGTTGTTTCTGGCCAGCCGCGGGCTGAACCCCATAACCCCCAGGGCGCTTCTTTCGTGCGCTCCCGCGTAATTACGTGGGCTCTGGTGCGCTTGCGTGCGACCTAATCCCGTTTAGTGCGCGGTAGGTTGTGCACCATTTGTGCACCGGTCAATTGGGTGCACACAGCTCTCGTGCTAGCGGAGCGCGAGGGCGACGTCCGCGTCGCGCCAGCCGACCGATACCCGCTCGATCTTCGCTCGCATCTTGTCGAGCCCATCTACAGTGAAGTCATGCCAAGTGACGATTTCCTTGCCGTCGTCGCCGCGTCGAACGTTCTCGAAGAACTCGGCTGCCACGTTTCGGCCATCGACAGTCATGTACGCGATCTTCGCGGAGTGAAGTATCTGGTTACGAAGGTAGGTCCCGGGACGCGCCTTCTTCAGCCATTTCACCGCGGTCGCCTCGTGCTCGTCACCACTCGCCTTCGCATGCGCAATGGCGGCTTTTATGTTCGATGAAACGTCTTCGGCAAGTTCGTCGATCATCGCCGCACAGACCCGGTTGATGAGCCCTTCAAGGCTGATCGAGGCCCAGACCAAGCGCCCGAGTGCGAGCGCCATCGGGTCGTCAATGTCCCCGTATGGATGCCACATTGCCGCTGCCTAGCCCGCTCGGCGCCGTTGCAGTTCGGGCTCGGTCGAACGCATCCCATGCCACTGATACGACGGCACGTTCAGCTTTCGGGCCTCGGGGTGGTTTTCGGGCAAACCGTGATCCTTGCCAGCCTTCATGAGTTCGATCTGCTTGCGCTCCCAGCGTTCGTAGTCAGCGCGGAAGAAGTCGAGTCCCTTGTATTCCTTGCACGCGCGCAGCATCTGCCCGCACGAGCATTTCTCCACCGCCGCGGCGTGGTGCCGCTCCTCAATCGTCCAGACCGCGTCCATCGCGCGGTCGCGAGTGCGATAGGCGTTCCGCACGTCACCCTGCAACGCGGATATCGCCTGCCCTCCGATCGCATTTAGGGCCTCCTCTGATGCGTTGGCGAGGTCGGTGCCGGTGGCCTTCACTAGGTCGTCATAGCGCTCCCGGAGAGCTTCGATGGTCGCTTTGTCCTTATCGATCAGGGCGCGCACGTCGCTGACCACTTTGGCGTGGACGGTCATAATGTTGCCAATGAGAGCCTGATGATCACGGCGCAGGTTGTCGAGGCTGAATTGATGCGCGCGACACGGCTGGCAGAAAGGCAAGTCATTGGACAGGCCAAGTTCAACGGTGGCGATCCAGCAGCAGTTACAAGTAGTGGCCGTCATGAACATCCTTTCGGGCGGAGTTCGACTAAACCGGACGACTTCACGGTAGACCTCACGACCGACATGGCGACAGTCATCATCGGCGTGTCATGCAAAATTGTATTCGATACTCCAACTGGTCGGGCCGAGCTAAATTCGAAGGTGATCGAACACGAGCCGCACCGTCAGAGGCATGGCGGCATAGCCGTCACAGGGTGGCGCTGTCTCAGACATAACCTGGTGCCGAGGATTGCCCAGTCAGTAAGGGCGGCGGGTATCCCAGTTGCAGCAGTTCGTGTCGTCCTCAATGCTCGGCGCGAATGCTCTGTGGGTCGCGTCGCAAGAAACCTATCCTGAGCGAAATGCCGACGGCGTTGAGGAGGTGTGTGAGACGGTGACCGTCGACACCAAAATACCCGCGCCTAGGTTTGTCTTTCTGCCTCCAAATATAAGAGATCGCGCCAATAGGTCAGGGTTTTCGTTGGGGTCGTCCTTCCCAGCGGTAGCGGGTCCAGCCTTCGCGGATGAGTCTTCTGACGGTGATGATGGCGTTGGCGAGGGCGATGAACGCGTCGATGACGGTGGTGCGTCT
>JANMBI010000158.1:0-2384 GCA_031360325.1 Frigoribacterium sp.
GTCGTAAGCTCTATTCGATCCTCGCCCAGGAGTGACCGTGCCCAGCCCCGCGGTGCGGCAGAGAATAGATGACCGAGAATAGATGACCGACGTCGGGAACATGCGCGTCCGCTCCCGCAGGATCCTGCGGTTTGCCGCCCGCTATCTTGTGCAGGCGTGGTGGTACGAACTGTTTCTCCCGCGGATCGGGCTCGCGCGGGTCGCGGCACGCACCAGGTCGGCGCGCCTGAAGCGAATTGCGCAGCGCTTTCATGTGCTCGCGGTCGACCTCGGGGGCCTCATGATCAAGGTCGGCCAGTTCATGTCGTCACGCCTCGACGTGCTTCCGCCGGAGATCACCAAGGAGCTCGAGGGCCTGCAAGACGAGGTGCCGGCGGTGCCTTTCGTGGGCATCCGAGCCCTCGCCGAGGCCGAGCTGGGTGTGACGCTCGAGCGTGCTTTCTCGTTCGTCGAGGAAGCGCCGCTGGCCGCGGCGTCCCTCGGTCAGGTTCACCGCGCTCGGCTTTCGGAAGCGGATGCCGCGGAGACGGACCTGCTCGACGTGGTCATCAAGATTCAACGGCCGGGCATCGGCACGATCGTCGACGTCGACCTGAGCGCCCTCCGTCGCGTCGCCGGCTGGCTCAGCCGCGTGCGCCTCGTCTCGGATCGCGTGGACATGCCCGCCCTCGTCGAAGAGTTCGCGCTGACGAGCCTCGAGGAGATCGACTACCTGCACGAGGGAGCGAGCGCAGAGCGATTCGCTCAGAACTTCGCGGACGACTCCCGAGTCAACGTTCCCGAGTTGGTGTGGGAGCGCACAACGCGGAGGGTGTTGACCCTGCAAGATGTGACGGCCATCAAGATCAACGATCTCGAAGGACTGCGGGCGGCCGGCATCGACCCGTCCGAAGTCGCCAACGAGTTCGCGGCCGTCATGTTCGACCAGCTCTTCGTTCACGGCTACTTCCACGCCGACCCACACCCCGGCAACATCTTCGTTACCCCGCTCGGGGGGGACGACAGCCGGGGCTGGAAGTTCACCTTCGTCGACTTCGGGATGATGGGCGACGTGCCCGATGCGCTGCGTCAGGGACTTCGAAAGTTACTCATCGCCGCCGCGGCACGCGACGGCAGGGGGATGGTGGACGGCATCCGCGAGGTGGGCGTGCTCCTGCCCTCCGCGGACACCGCAGAACTCGAACGAGCGATGACGAAGCTGTTCGCCCGTTTCGGCGGGATGGGGTTCGCGGAGTTGCAGGAGGTCGATCCGCGCGAATTCCGTGCCTTCGCCAACGAGTTCGGCGATGTGGTGCGCTCGCTGCCGTTTCAGCTTCCCGAGAACTTTCTTCTCATCGTTCGTGCGATGTCGCTGACCTCGGGAATGTGCAGTTCGCTCGACCCCGCCTTCAATATCTGGAATGCCGTAGAGCCGTATTCCGCCCAGTTGATCCGGGCCGAGGGCGCAAACCTGGTGCAGGCGGTCGCTCGGCAGGCCGTGTCGGTTACGGGCATCATCGCACGGCTGCCCCAGCGGCTCGACAGGCTCACGACGCGGATCGAAGAGGGCGCGGTCTCGGTGCAGAGCCCTCGGCTCGAGCGTCGCCTGAGCATCCTCGAGCGAACCGGACGGCAGATCATCTCGGCGATCCTGTTCGCCGCCCTGCTGATCGGCGGAGTACTGATTCGTGCGGAGGACGTCGTGTTCGGAACGGTCCTCATGACCGTGTCTGCGCTCCCGCTCCTTCACGCCCTCTTCGCCGGGATAGTTGCGCGGCGCGGCCCTCTGCCGTGAGTGCCCGGTGCGTGACGAGATCGGCCCGCTCGAGCCCGGCCCTCCCGTTGGCTCGATGGCATAGTGCAGGCACCCAGAGGCCAGAAAAATGAACAGGGACCTCGCCTCTCGGTAAAACTCCAGGTCAGAGTTGCAATTACGGTGCACCTGTGCGAAGGGACTGCAATCGTTGTGAAGCTACTGATCGCGTGGAGGCGCTCCTCTGCCCAGTCAGAAGTGGTGCTGCTCGGAGGCGTTCCAGCTGGAGTCCACCGCCGAGGGCCACAGCCACGTGTCAACGGCTTCGTCTCGGGCCGTCTCTCTCACCGACCCGGCGCAAGAGCAGTCCCGGGAAACGTCCTGTGCTCCGGCACCGCGGCTGGAGCCTGGCCACCTCCATGGCGTCTCAGACACGAGCCTCCACCCGTGGTTGCCTCCCGAATCTCGCGGTAGAACAATGCAGCGCAGGCATTGTTCGGCGCGTTTCACGCCCTCGGGGTTGTATGCAAATGCGCACAAGCGGCCCATACTGGCCGAATGGTTACGCAGCGGTCGCACTATCGGACGCTCGCATCGTTCAGCAGGATAAGTCTGCTGTACCACCTGCAGAAGCGCGGGACTATGACCGTCA